>NZ_JBVJMV010000040.1:35951-73270 GCF_055584025.1 Streptomyces sp. NPDC104309
CGCCCCCCCCGCCCGCCCGCCCCCCCCCCCCCCCCCCCCCCCCCCCCCCCGCGCCCGGCCCCGCCCCCCCCCCGGCCCCCCCCCCCCCCCCCCGCGGCTCTGTCGTGCCGAGATGCCCTGCGGTCAGGCAGATTTCCTGCTGTCCCGCGGATGCACGGCGATGTTCATGGCTCCGGAGCGCAGAACCGCCAGCCTCTCGGCCAGCACCTCCTCCAGCTCCTCGCGTGTGCGCCGCTCCATGAGCATGTCCCAGTGCGTACGCGCAGGCTTGCCCTTCTTCTCCTCGGGGCCATCCCCGTCCACCAGGAGTGCCATGGCGCCGCACGCCTTGCACTCCCACTCCGGCGGAATCTCCGCCTCTACCGAGAACGGCATCTCAAAACGATGTCCGTTCTGGCATGCGTACTCCACCGCCTGGCGCGGGGCCAGATCGATGCCGCGGTCCGTCTCGTAGCTGGTAACCACGAGTCGCGTGCCGCGGAGAGCTCGCTCACTCATGAATCGTGCCTCCCGGGCTTGTCGCCCACAGGACAGGTGTCGCTGTCGTCGTCATCCGGTCAACGTCCGGTCGGCGGTAAAGATTCCCGTTGCCGGTCATGCGTCGCCCGTCGTGCCGCTGCTTCTTCAGGGTTGAGGTACCCGCCAATGCCCGGTTTGTCACATCCAGTAGAAGTTGTCACCCAACGGTTCGGCTTCTTCCACTCGCGGTAACGGTCCTCCGGGCAGGCCAAAGGCGTACACTACCGGCCTTTCACTTCAACGTCTAAATCCGTTCCGGAACGGGATTGCCCGCAGCCGCCACGGCCTGTCGGACCGGCACCCTCGCGAGCAGTACGGAACCGATCACGAAGAAGATCACCAACGAGATGATCGCATCCCGGTAGCTCCCGGTCAGCTGATACGCGAGACCGAACACCAGCGGTCCCAGCCAGCTCAGTCCGCGGTCGCTCATCTCGTACGCGGAGAAGTACTTGGCCTCCTTGCCGCGCGGGACCAGATGGGAGAACAGCGAGCGCGACAGCGCCTGGCTGCCGCCGAGCACCAGGCCGATCGCCGAGGCCAGCACATAGAAGAAGACCGGCGCGTCGGCGGGCAGGAAGTAGCCGGCCACGAGAATCAGCGTCCAGACGGCGAGCGAGCCGAGGATCGTGTGCTTCGCGCCGTACACCCGGGCCAGCCGGCCCATCGCCAGCGCTCCGGCCACCGCCAGCACCTGCACCAGCAGTACGGCCGTGATCAGCGTCGTCTGGTCGAGCCCCAGTTCCTCGGAGCCGTACACCGAGGCCTGGGAGATCACCGTCTGCACACCGTCGTTGTAGACGAGGTACGCCAGCAGGAACGAGAGCGTCAGCGGATGGCGGCGCATGTCGCGCAGGGTGGCCATCAGCTGCCGCCACCCCGAACCGACCGCTCCTTCGCCGTCCGGTGTCACCCGCCGGTCGCGCAGTCGTCGCAGCGGCACGAGGGTGAAGGCGCCCCACCAGACGCCGGCCGACGCGAGACAGATCCGCACCGCGTCGGACTCGGAGAGGCCGAAGGAGTCGTGGCCCGTGTACAGGACCAGATTCAGGACGAGGACGAAGGCGCCCGAGGTGTACCCGAAGGCCCAGCCGCGCGAGGAGACCGCGTCCCGCTCCTCGGGCTCGGCGATCTGCGGCAGATAGGCGTTGTAGAGCACCATCGACACGCTGATCGAGGCGTTCGCCACGATCAGCAGGAACGCGCCCAGCAGATAGCGGTGACCGTCCAGGAAGAACATGCCGGTGGTCGCGGCGGCGCCCACGTAGGCGGCGGCCGCGAGCAGCGGCTTCTTCCGCCCCGTCCGGTCCGCGGCGGCGCCCACGATCGGCATCACGATCACCGCGACCACGACGGACACGGAGACCGCGTAGGCGAAGAGCGATCCGGCGCGCACGGGTATGCCGAGCGGATGGACGAAACCGTCGGCGTCGGCGGCCGCCTTGGCGACCGACGTCAGGTACGGGCCGAGGAACACCGTCAGCACGCTCGTCGAGTAGACGGAGCAGGCGAAGTCGTAGAAATACCAGCCGCGCTGCTCGCGCCTGCGGCTCGCGGCGTCGGCGGAACCCGTCGTGAGTCCCGTCGGCTCGGCGGTGTCGGCGCTCAAGGCGCACCCCCTCGTCTCTCCCCGTGGAGACCTCGCACGACCGGCGTCAGGCCCAGGCCCCCCGCTCGCTCAGCACCGTGCGCAGCGTCTCGATGTGATCGGTCATGATGCCATCCACGCCGAGGTCGAGGAGCGCTGCCATCCGCTCGGGTTCGTTCACCGTCCAGACGTGCACCTGGAGTCCGCGTGCGTGCGCCTCGCGCACGAAGCGCCGGTCGACCACCCTGATGCCGTTCTGGCTCTCCGGCACCTGCGCGCACACCGCGCCGGCCCGCACTGCCGCCGGGATGCCGTACGAGCGCAGCCGCAGGCCGAGCACGCCGAGCACGCCGTAGGAGGTGGCCAGCCGGGGCCCGCCGAGGCGGTGCGCCCTGGCGACCCGGGCCTCCGAGAACGAGCCGACGCACACCCGGTCCCAGGCGTCCGTCCGGCGGATCAGATCGATCAGCGGGACCAGGGCGGACTCGGCCTTGATGTCGACGTTCCAGCGGGCCTCGGGAAACGTCTCCAGCAGTTCCTCGAACAGCGGCAGCGGCTCCCGGCCCGCCACCCTGGCCCGCCGCACCTCGCTCCACGGCAGCTCGGCCATCCGGCCCCGGGCGTCCGTCACCCGGTCCAGAGTGCTGTCGTGGAAGGCCACCAGACGGCCGTCCGCCGTGGTGTGCACATCGGTTTCGAAGTAGCGGTATCCGGCGTCGGCGGCCCGGCGGAACGCGGCCGTCGTGTTCTCGATCCCGCCCGCGGCACCGCCTCGGTGCGCGAAGGGGATCGTCGCCGGATGGTCCAGGTAGGGGTGGCGTACGCAGGTCACTACGGCAGTATGGCTCGATCCGGTGTCCGGGCGGTGACGGCGGTGTCGCCGCCGTCCGGCCCGCAGGCGTCGGCGGAGCCTTCGCCGGACGCGGCGGCGGGCTCTTCGGCCGGCTTCCCGCCGACGGCGAAGAAGCGCAGGAAGAACTGGGCGAGCGGGCCGATGGCCAGGGCATACAGCACCGTGCCCGCGCCGAGCGAGCCGCCGAGCACGAAGCCGGTGACCACGACCGCCACCTCGATCAGTGTGCGGACGAGCCGGATGGAGCGGCCGGTACGCAGATGCAGACCGGTCATGAGCCCGTCGCGCGGTCCCGGGCCGAACCGCGCGGCGATGTACAGCCCCGTCGCGACACCGTTGACCGCGATGCCCGCGACCATTACGGCGATCCGTGCGGGGAGGCCGTGCACATCGGGTACGAGCGCGAGCGTGCCGTCCATGGCGATGCCTATGGCGAAGACATTGGAGACGGTGCCGAGGCCGGGGCGCTGCCTGATCGGTATCCACAGCAGCAGGACGACGGCGCCGACGATGATCGAGACGACCCCGATGGACATCCCGGTGCGCTCCGCGAGCCCCTGATGCAGCACCCCCCAGGGTTCGAGGCCGAGGCCGGCACGGACCAGGAGCGCCGAACTCGCCCCGTACAGCGCGAGACCGACGTACAGCTGAATCAGCCTGCGTGTGAGGTGCGCCCCGCGAGGGACGAGGGTGATGGACAAGAGGTGCCCCCCTGATGTGGTGATAGTGGACTGCCGCATGTCACTCTGTGGCAGGGGATTGGCTGCCAACTATGGCCAATCTGAGGAAGGTGGACTGATTTTCATGGCGCAGTGGACTTCGGCGGTCGGCGCGGCGCAGCTCGCCCGGCAGCTCCGGGCCCAACAGCCCCGGTCCGCCGTACCGGGCGCTCGCCGGCCGCCCGCCTATCGCGCGCTGGCCGACGGGGTGCGCCTGCTCGTCCTCGAAGGCCGGGTGCCGGTGGCCGCCCGGCTCCCCGCCGAGCGCGAACTGGCGCTCGCCCTGTCCGTCAGCCGCACGACCGTCGCCGCGGCGTACGAGGCGTTGCGGACGGAAGGCTTCCTGGAGTCCCGCCGGGGAGCCGGCAGCTGGACCGCCGTGCCCGCGGGCAACCCGCTGCCCGCACGAGGCCTGGAGCCGCTTCCCCCGGAGTCGCTCGGCTCGATGATCGATCTGGGCTGCGCCTCGCTGCCCGCCCCCGAACCGTGGCTGACCCGGGCGGTCCAGGGCGCCCTGGAGGAGCTCGCACCGTACGCCCACACCCACGGCGACTACCCGGCAGGTCTGCCCGCGCTGCGGCAGATGATCGCCGACCGCTACACCGCGCGCGGCATCCCGACCATGCCCGAACAGATCATGGTCACCACCGGGGCGATGGGCGCGATCGACGCGATCTGTCACCTGTTCGCGGGCCGCGGCGAACGGATCGCGGTGGAGTCCCCCAGCTACGCCAACATCCTGCAGCTGATGCGGGAGGCGGGTGCCCGGCTGGTGCCGGTGGCGATGGAGGAGGGACTCGGCGGCTGGGACATGAACCGGTGGCGCCAGGTCCTGCGTGACGCGGCGCCACGGCTCGCCTATGTCGTCGCCGACTTCCACAACCCCACCGGAGCGCTGGCCGACGAGGACCGGCGACGCGATCTGGTGGAGGCCGCCCGCTCCGCCGGTACGGTCCTGGTCGTCGACGAGACCATGAACGAGCTGTATCTCGACCCCGATGTACGGATGCCGCGCCGGGTCTGCGCGTTCGATCCGGCGGGCTCCACCGTGCTCACGGTCGGATCCGCGAGCAAGGCATTCTGGGCCGGTATGCGGATCGGCTGGGTGCGCGCGGCCCCCGATGTGATCCGCAGCCTGGTGGCCGCCCGCGCCTACGCCGACATGGGGACGCCGGTGCTGGAACAGCTCGCCGTCAACTGGCTGATGCGTACCGGCGGCTGGGAGCAGGCCTTGCAGGTCCGGCGGGAACAGGCCCGCGAGAACCGGGACTCGCTCGTCGCCGCGGTCCGCCGGGAGCTGCCGGACTGGGAGTTCTCGGTTCCGCGTGGGGGGCTGACCCTCTGGGTGCGTACCGGCGGTCTCTCGGGCTCCCGGCTCGCGGTGGCGGGGGAGCAGGTCGGGGTGAGGGTTCCCTCCGGCCCCCGGTTCGGCGTCGACGGCGCCTTCGAGGGCTACGTGCGGCTGCCGTTCACGGTCGGCGGGCCGGTCGCGGACGAGGCTGCGGCGCGGCTCGCGGCGGCGGCGCGGCTGGTGGGTTCGGGGGCGGGCGCGGGGGTGGAGGCGCCGCGGACGTTCGTGGCCTGACCGGCGGGGCGGGGGGGGGGGGGGGGGGGGGGGGGGCCGGCCCGGGCCCCCCCCCCCCCCCCGCGCCGCCTCGTACCGGTCCGTTCAGTCGCCGACCTTCATGCCCTCGACGGCGACGGCCGCGGTCAGGGGGTGCGGCATCGCAGGGTCCGGAACGCTCACCTCGACCGGCACGGGTTCCTCGACGGCCTCGACCGCGACGGCCGCCTCGGCCGGTGCCTGCCGCTCGGGAAGCAGGCCGAGGACCGCCTGCCGCTGCGCCTCGCTGGTCGCCTCGTCGTACGGGTCCGGGGTGGCCGGAACCTGGAGCCGCAGCACGGGGCCGGTGCCGAGACGCGCGTACCCCCTGCCTGGTGGGACATCCGGCGTCGGGGTGGTGTGCGGCTCCACGCCGAGCACCGACTCGACCTGATCGCGGGAGCAGTGGCCGAGGACGACCCGGGCCCGGGTATGGGTCCGTACGGTCTCGCCGAGGGCGTCCAGGCTGTCGAACTGGTCGGTCATCACCACGGTGACGTTGGCCGCCCGGCCGTGCCGCAGCGGCACCTGGAGCAGTTCCTGGGGGTCCGGCCTGCCGTCGGCGGCCGCCAGGTGGCCGAGGACGCTGGGCCGGTCCAGCAGGATCCAGAGCGGGCGCCTGATGTCGTCGGGGGCGGGGTGGCCGGACTGCCGTGCCCGGTTCGCGGCGATCAGCCGCCGCTCCGTCTCATGGGCCGCCCACTCCAGGGTCGCCAGCGCGCCGGCCAGCCCGCACTCCACGGCCAGCACGCCGTCGCGTCCGGTCAGGCAGGCGTACTCGCCGGTTCCGCTGCCTTCGATGATCAGGATGTCGCCGTGCTGGAGGGCCTGCAGGGCGATGGAACGCATCAGCGTGGTGGTGCCGCTGCCGGGCTGCCCGACGGCCAGCAGATGCGGCTCGGTGGAGCGGGCGCCCGTCCGCCAGACGACCGGTGGCGCGTCGCGGGTCGCGTCGCCGTCGTGCACGGGAACGGTGCGCTGCACCGCGTCGCCGTCGGTGAATCCCAGCACGGTCTCACCGGGTGCGGTGACGAAGCGCTGGGCCCCGATCGAGGTGGGCAGGGCGTCGAGCACGGTCATGACGAGCTGGTTGCCCTCCTCGTCCCAGGCGAAGTGGTACTCCCGGCCGCGGCCCGACTTCGCGTGCAGCAGCCGCTCGATCCGGCTGCGGGAGGCGGCCTCGCTGTCGGTGAAGTATGCGGGATACGTCACCCGGAGACGGGTCGGGCGCCCGTCGCCGTCGAACTCGTATCCGCTGAACGCCTTGTCCCAGTCGCCGCCGTGGGCGAACAACGGGCTCGGGTCCTCGGCCGCGGAGAAGTACGGCACGAGCGCCTCGTACAGCGACCGGAGCCGCCCGGTCTCCGCCTCGTCGGGACCGGTCTTCACGGGGGTCCGCTCCCGCCCCTTCCACGCGGCGGCGCCCATCACCGCGACCAGGGTGATCACGGACCCGTACGGGATCATCGCGACCACGAGCAGGCAGGCCGCGACGGAGAACAGCGCCGGGCCACGCTTGTCCTTGGGCGTCGCGGCCCACTTCTGCCGTCCGGCACCGGCGAGCAGCCGCAGACCACGAGTGATCGTGATCAGTGGATGGAGGACGTCGGTGGCGTTGTCGGTGGCCGTGCGCGCGAACTCGCGACTGCGAGCGATCGGGGCGCTGCCGCTGCTCAGAATGCGGGGGAGTGGTCGCCGGGCCACGTCGGTCTCCTGAAGGGGTGGGAGCGGTCGCGGGGGGTCAGAACTTGATCCCGCCCAGGAGGCCGGCGAGACTCGCGCCGCCCGCCGTGATGCTCGGGGCGATGGCGGTGCCCGCCAGGTAGAAGCCGAACAGGGCAGTGACGAGGGCGTGAGATGCCTTGAGGCCGTCCTTCCTGAAGAACAGGAAGACGATGATGCCGAGGATGACTACGCCTGACATGGACAGGATCATGAGAAGTTCTCCTGGTTGGGGGGACAGTCACCATGAGTCCTTCCAGGTTCACCAGAAGTATCTATACGATAAAAGCTGCATTCGAGTGAAAAGTCTGTATTTTCACTGGATTGGCGGACAAGGGTCGTCGCTGGGGTGCCGGTGTGGCGGAACATTCGGTTCCGTGCGCTGTGTCGTCGCCGTCGGACGTGATCCTCTGCCTTCGGGCGGGCCGGGCCATGCGCGCGGTCGGGCAGTACTCTGTCGGTTCACTCGTACGGCCCCCACGGCGTACGGCCCGGCAGGTCAACAGTGGTGAAACCGGATACTGAAAGGCGGTCCGTCCGATGAGTGAAACCCCCGACCCCGAGGTGGTCGAGCTGGCGACGAAGGTCTTCGACCTGGCCCGCCAGGGGGAGACGGACACGCTCGCCGCGTATGTCGACGCCGGCGTCCCCGCGAACCTGACCAACGACCGGGGCGACTCGCTGCTGATGCTGGCCGCCTATCACGGGCACGCCGCCGCGGTCACCGCCCTCGTCGCCCGCGGCGCCGACCCGGACCGGGCCAACGACCGCGGGCAGACGCCGCTCGCCGGAGCCGTCTTCAAGGGGGAGGGCGCGGTGATCGAGGCGCTGCTCGCCGCAGGGGCCGACCCGGCGTCCGGAACACCCTCCGCGCTGGACACCGCGCGCATGTTCGGCAAGGCCGACCTGCTGGAACTCTTCGGCGCCCGCTGACCGGGTACGCCGTAAATGTGGTCGCGGTGGCGAAATGGCTGGGTCATCATGACGTCTCGGGCCCGGTTCGGGCCACGGACGAGAGGCAGAGGAAGATGGTCTACACCAAGCAGAAGACGGCGGTCGGCCGATCATGTTGCTGCGCGGCGTAGTGCCCCACCCGGCACTTGGAACTGCACAGTCCCGGTTGCGTCGACAGCTTGATGTGAGGCTTTTTCCATGTTTGATCCGTTCATAGCGCCGAGCGGCACCCTGCTCGGCCTGCTGCAGAGGGGCCGTGGCGACGGCACGCTCCACGCGCTCGCCGCACCGCGCCCCGAGGCCCTGGCGGCTCTCAACCACTGTGTCCTGAGCGATCCACGTCACGACTGGCAGGTGGAGAACCGCTCGCTCTACTACGCACGTCTGTATCTCGACCTCGACGGCGGCATCGAGGAGATCGAGCGCCACCTGCGCGATCCCGACGACCACCTCGACACCGACGACTCCCGTACCGGGCTGGCCCTCGCCGTGCTCGGCCACCTCGCCTCGTACGGACGGGACGACGCGCTGGCCCTGCTGCGGCGGTACGCCGCGACCGGAGCCAACTGGGCCTGGGCCCTCGACGAGCTCGCCCTGCGCGACGACGACGCCGGGCTCCGCGCCCTCGCCGTACCCGTGCTGGGCCGGTTCCCGGACACCGAGGACGGCGCCGCCGAGCTGGCCGCAGCGGTACGGGACGCCTACGAACCGCGCCCCTGGCGGCTCTGGGCCGACGACCCGCGCGAAGCGGTCGGGGCCAGGATCAGGGCCGCCTCGGAACAGGGCTCCTTCGACCGCTGGCAGCGGCAGATGCGGCCCGGCGGCCCCCGCCCCGGCTGGAGCGTCCAGGCCGTCTTCGACTGGGCCCAGCAGGGAATCGAACGCGGCAGTGTCCTCCATGTCCCGGCCGCCCGCTGCCTCGCCGCCGTCGCCGGTCCCGACGACCGGTCCACGATCGTCGAGGCCGCCGGCAGCGGCCCCGACGGGGCCCGCTGCGCCGCCCTGCACTACCTGGCCGAGGCCAGGGATCGCGCCGTGCTCGACCTGATCGAGGCCGCCGCGGTCAGCGCCTCGCGCACCGTCGCCGACGCTGCCGTCGCCGCCTTCGAGCGGATGTGCGGTGACGCGGCGGTGGACCGCGCCAGGAGCTGGGCCCGGCGGCCCGACGCGCTCGGTGCCTCCGCGGCTGGTGTGCTCGCCTGCCGGGGCGGGGCCCAGGACGCCCCCCTGGTCCTCGGCGCACTGCGCGAGGCCGTACGGGGCGAAGGGCCGGACGCACCACGCCTGTGGACCCTCGTCGACGGAACGGGCCGGCTGGGCATCGCCTGTGCCGCCCCCGTACTGCGCCATGTCTACCGGGAGACGTCCTCCTCGCATCTGCGCGGCCGAGCGGCCCGCGCACTGGCCGCGACCGACCCCTCGTTCGCCACCGGTTTCGCCGTCGAATGCCTGTGGGACTGCGAGGAGACCACCCGAGAGGTCGCCGCACTCCACGCGGAGACGGGTGACATCAGGGTCGCCGAGCGACTGCGCCGGCTCGCCGCCGACCCGGCCGAGGAAGCAGAGGTGCAGACGGCGGTACGCAGCAGGATCGGGCCCGACACCCCAGCGGTCTGACCGGAGTACGCACAGCGGCGCGCGTCGGGGGCGCGCGGCGCGAAAGGGGCGAGCGGCGCGTCGGGGGCGCGCTCGACTCGAACGCTCACGGGCCGTCCCCCGGCCGGAAAGATCCAAGTCGGCTCCGTCACGTCCGGCACGGCGACAACACCGGTATGCGTGTCGCCATCATCACCGAATCCTTCCCGCCCGATGTCAACGGCGTGGCCCACTGCGCCCTGCAGACGGCCCGGCACCTCGTCGGCCGCGGCCACGAACCGCTCGTCGTCGCCCCGGCCCGTCGTCCGTGGAGTGGGCCAGTATGGAGGGATGAGCGGACGCTGGGACTTCTGGATCGACCGTGGCGGGACGTTCACCGATGTCGTGGGACGGGATCCCGATGGGCACCTGGTCACCCGCAAGCTGCTCTCCCACGACCCCGACCGCTACCGCGACGCCGCCGTGGCCGGCATCCGGGGACTGCTCGGCCTCGGCCCGGCCGACCCGGTCCCCGCCGACCGGGTCGGCACGGTGAAGATCGGCACGACGGTCGCCACCAACGCCCTGCTGGAGCGGCGCGGCGAGCCGACCGTCCTGGTCATCACGGAAGGCTTCCGGGACGCCCTGCGCATCGCCTACCAGAACAGGCCGAGGCTCTTCGACCGCCGGATCCTGCTGCCCGAGGCCGTGTACGAGCGGGTGATCGAGGTCCCCGAACGGATCGACGCCCGCGGTGGGGTCGTGACCCCACTGGACCGGGACGCGGTGGCCGAGCGGCTGAGGGCCGCACGGGCCGACGGCCTGCGCAGCGCGGCCGTCGTCCTGATGCACGGCTACCGCCACCCCGCGCACGAGAGCGCGGTGGCCGCCGTGGCCCGCGAGGCGGGCTTCACCCAGGTCAGCTGTTCGCACGAGGTGAGCCCGCTGATCAAGCTCGTGCCACGCGGCGACACCACCGTCGTCGACGCCTACCTCTCGCCGATCCTGCGCCGGTACGTCGACGAGGTCGCCCGCGAACTCGACGGCATCCGGCTGATGTTCATGCAGTCCAACGGCGGCCTGCGCGAGGCCTCCCACTTCCGGGGCAAGGACGCGGTGCTCTCCGGCCCCGCCGGTGGTGTGGTCGGCATGGCCCGTACGTCCGAACAGGCTGGATTCGACCGGGTCATCGGCTTCGACATGGGTGGCACATCCACCGATGTGTCGCACTACGCGGGCGCGTTCGAACGCGAGCTCGGCACCCAGGTCGCCGGCGTGCGGATGCGCGCCCCCATGATGAACATCCACACCGTCGCGGCCGGCGGCGGCTCCGTCCTGCACTTCGACGGCCACCGCTACCGGGTGGGCCCCGACTCGGCGGGCGCGGTCCCCGGGCCGGCCTGCTACCGCCGTGGCGGGCCGCTGACCGTCACCGACGCCAATGTGATGCTCGGCCGGGTCCAGCCCGCACACTTCCCGGCCGTCTTCGGACCCGACGGTGACCTCCCCCTCGACGCGGACCTCGTCCGCGAACGCTTCGACGCGCTCGCCGAGGACGTGGCGCGTGCCACCGGAACACGGCGCACGGCGGCCGAGGTCGCCGCCGGGTTCCTGGAGATCGCCGTGCTCAACATGGCGAACGCGGTCAAGAAGATCTCCGTGCAGCGCGGGCACGACATCACCCGCTACGCCCTGACGGGCTTCGGCGGCGCCGGAGGCCAGCACGTCTGCGCCGTCGCCGACGCCCTGGGCATCGACACCGTCCTCGTACCGCCCCTGGCCGGCGTGCTGTCCGCGTACGGCATCGGTCTCGCCGACGCCACCGCCATGCGCGAACAGTCCGTGGAGGCGGAACTGGACGAGGCGACCCGGACCCGGCTCGGCGGACTCTGCGACGAACTCGCCGCCCGCACCCGCGCCGAACTGCGCGCCGACGCCATCCCCGACAGCGCGATCAGCACCCGCGCCCGAGTCCTCCTGCGCTACGCCGGTACGGACTCCAGCCTGTCCGTCGACCTGGACACCGCACCCGCCATGGCCGAGGCGTTCACCGCGCAGCACCGCGCACGCTACGCCTTCACCATGGACAAGCCCCTGGTCGTCGAGGCGGTGTCGGTCGAGGCGACCGGAACGGCGGGACGTCACGCACCGGGCACGGCCGACCGCACGCCCCGCGGCAGCGCACCGCCCCGACCTCACGACACCGTAAGGATGTTCGCGGAAGGCCGATGGCGGGACACCCCGCTCCACCGGCGCGAGGAACTGCGCCCGGCGGCCGGCGTGACCGGCCCCGCCGTCATCGCGGAGGCGGACGCCACCACCGTCGTCGACCCCGGCTGGCAGGCCACCCGCACCGACACCGGGCATCTGCTGCTCACCCGCGTCCGCCCGCGCCCGGACCGCACGGCCGTCGGCACCCGCGTCGACCCCGTCATGCTGGAGATCTTCAACAACCTCTTCATGTCGATCGCCGAACAGATGGGCGTGCGCCTGGAGAACACGGCACACTCCGTCAACATCAAGGAGCGCCTCGACTTCTCCTGCGCCCTCTTCGACGCGGAGGGCGATCTGATCGCCAACGCCCCTCACATTCCCGTCCACCTCGGCTCGATGGGGGAGTCCATCAAGGAGGTGCTCCGGCGCAACGGCGGAGCGATGCGGCCCGGCGACGTGTACGCCATCAACGATCCGTACCACGGGGGCACGCACCTGCCCGATGTGACCGTGGTGACGCCCGTGTTCGACGAGAGCGGTGACGAAGGGCCCCGACTCCGCTTCCTCGTCGCCTCACGCGGGCACCACGCCGAGATCGGCGGCATCACCCCCGGCTCGATGCCCGCCTTCAGCCGCACCATCCACGAGGAGGGGGTGCTCTTCGACAACTGGCTGCTGGTACGGGACGGCAGGCTCCGCGAGGCCGAGACGCGCGAGCTGCTCACCGGCGCCGCGTACCCCTCCCGCGACCCGGACACCAACCTCGCCGACCTGCGGGCCCAGATCGCCGCCAACGAGAAGGGCATCGCCGAACTCCGCCGCATGGTGGCGCAGTTCGGTCCCGAGGCGGTCGCCGCGTACATGGGACACGTGCAGGACAACGCCGAGGAGTCCGTCCGCCGGATCATCGCCGAACTGCGCGACGGCGGCTACCGCTACGAGACCGACAACGGCGCGGTCATCGAGGTCGCGCTCACCGTGGACCGGGCCACGCGCGGTGCGGTCGTCGACTTCACCGGCACCTCACCGCAGCAGCCGGGGAACTTCAACGCGCCGAAATCCGTGGTCATGGCGGCGGTGCTGTACGTCTTCCGGACCCTGGTCGCCGATGACATCCCCCTCAACAGCGGCTGTCTCAAGCCCCTGGAGGTAAAAGTTCCGCAGGGCTCCATGCTCGCTCCCGTCCATCCGGCGGCCACGGTCGCCGGAAACGTGGAGACCTCCCAGGCCGTCACGGGGGCCCTGTACGCGGCGCTCGGTATCCAGGCGGAGGGTTCGGGAACCATGAACAACCTCACCTTCGGCAACGAACGGGTCCAGTACTACGAGACCGTGGCGAGCGGCTCGGGCGCGGGCGACGGCTTCGACGGCGCCGACGCCGTGCAGACCCACATGACCAACTCCCGCCTCACCGACCCCGAAGTCCTCGAATGGCGCTACCCCGTGCTGCTGGAGAGCTTCCGGGTACGGGACGGCAGCGGGGGCGCGGGGCGCTGGCACGGCGGCTGCGGCGTGGAGCGGCGCATCCGTTTCCTCGAACCGGTCACGGTGGCACTGCTCTCCGGACACCGCCGGGTCCGGCCCTACGGAATGGCGGGCGGCGAACCCGGCGCTCCGGGCGAGCAGTACGTCGAGCGCGCGGACGGCCGGACCGTCACACCGCTGCGGGGCTGCGACACGGCCGACCTGGAGCGGGGGGACGTGTTCGTGCTCCGCACACCGGGCGGCGGGGGCTACGGAGCCCCGGATCCGGGCCGGGACGGACGTCCCGGGCGCACCGCCGAACAGCGGTGAGGCCGCCGCCCACGGGCCCCCGGCAAGGGGTCGCTTCTGCGCCGTTTCGACCGTTGTCAGTCTGAGGACCTAATCTGTGCAGCGTGACTTCGCCTGCCTACACGGACAACGCTGCGCCCCAGCTCAGCGCGGGGCCGCGGCCCGCCCCGGGCCCGGCCGCCGACGAGGGGCTCTCGCGGCGGCTGCGCGCGCTCGCCTGCACGGCGCCGCTGCACGACCTCGATGTGCGCAAGGCGAATCTGGCCGGTGAGTACACGGTCTACACGATGGCCGAGGTCGCGCTCGCCGTCATCGACCTCGTCACCCTCAACATGGACTTCGACACGGGCGCCGACCACGACCAGATAGTGACCAGGGTCCTTCCCCGTGTCGCCGCCCAGGCCCCGGACCGCCCGGCCGCCGAGCACGAGCGGGTCGCCCGCTGGGTGCTGGAGAACCTGATCAATGTCGGCAGCGTCGACCGCGGATTCCGTGCGGTGTACGGCACTTTCGGCCCTGATGGGGTGTATGTCCGCCGCGATTACGACTTCAAGCTGATCGTGGAAGTCCCGGGATACGGCGGCACCGTCTATCTCCGGGCCACCGACGAAGCGGTCAACGTCCTGGTCGGAGCCCTCGATACGGACGTCACCAGCGCCCAGATCGCCGCCGAGGTGAAGCTGGAGGTCCTCATCAGCCGGGGCCGCCTCGCGGACGCGCAGCTCGCCGCCGAGCAGGCCCGCTACCGCACCGTGCAGTACGCGGAGACCCTGCGCAAGACGCTGGAGGCCACCCGGCGCAACGTCCGGGCCGTCGACTGGCTCAACGCCGTCCCCGACATGATCGCCGAAGCACTCGACCACGTCGCCGACCGCTACCGCCACGAGAACGCGATCCTCACCAACATCCGCAAGGCGCGCGACGAGGCCGAGGAGCCCGAACACAAACGGCGCGCCGCCGAGCTCGTCGATATCGTCAAGGACTGCATCCGCCGCCACACCCAGCTGCAGTCCCGTCTGCTGGAAGCCGGACCGCTCTTCCGCGCCGAGCAGGACCGGCAGGCGTTCGCCACCGCCGCGGCCCGCACCGGCCTCGATCTGTACGGTCAGCTGGTCGGCCCGCTGCTCCCGCTCCCCGTCGAACACGCCATCCGCGTCACGGACGCCTTCTTCGCCCACGGCACCGGACTGCGCACGCCCACCTCGGTACGGGTGGGCGATCTCGTCGACATGCTGCTCACGCCACCCCTGGAACGCGCGCACCTGGGCGCCGAGATGCCCGAACCCGATCTGATCGCCACGCCGGACGACAGCAGGTTCAGCGAGGAGCAGCTCGCGAGCGCGATGGAACTCCTGGATCTGGAGCACGACGCCCCGCGTCGGCTCTCCGGACTCCTCGCCGAGGCCCGGCGCCGAGATCCCGAACTGCCGTATCTGGTCGCCCTGCTCGCGGTGCACGCCGCGAGTCCTCCGGTCGGCACCGCCTACCGGCAGGGCGAGCAGCGTCTGTTGTTCTCCGTCGACGACGGGACGCAGCTCGACGACCCGGAGTTCGGCGGCGCGGATCTGATAGTGGGTACGGCCCTGCTGGACGCGGCCGGAATGGCCGCGGACCGCTCGGAGGCGTCATGAGGGGCGCGCGGTGGGAGGCGCACGAGTCGTCGATCCGACCGGCGCACCCCGTCCGGGGGCGTCGTCGCCCCGCCGGTGGACCGGCCGGAGCCGCGCCGCTCGGGACGTACGCGGCGAGAGCCGGCGCCGTCCACCCCGTCCACCCCGTACCGAAGAGTTTCCGCAGCAAGGAGCGACAGTCGTGAGCGACCACCGCGCACAGTACGCCGACGCGTGGAGCGAGCCGACCGCCGCGTACGCGACCGAGAGCACGGCCTCCGCGGACCCGGCCGGGCCCGCCGCCACCGCAGCCGTCACCCCGGCCGACACGGCCGACGCCGCCCGGCTCGTCGCCTTCGGACTCCAGCCCAAACTGCTGCCCGCACGCGACGCCGAATACGCCGAACTGCTCCGCCGCTACCGGGAGGAGCCCGCTTTCGCCCGGCTCGCCGACGCCGTGGCGACCGGACTCGGCCTGGTCGTGCTGGAGGTGTCCACCCGCGCCGGGATGGCCGTCACCGCCGGTGAGGACTCGGTCTTCGCCGTCCGGATGGGCGACTACGCCCGTCGCGCGTCGTCCGACTCCGCCGACCGGTTCCTGCACGGGCTCGCACATCTCGCCGTCGCCGCGATGGCCTTCCCCCGTCCCGAGGACCTCGCCGACGACGCGTACATCGGCCGGATCACCGTCAACGGTGTCGACTCGTTCGTACGCCAGGCGTGCCATCGGCTGGAGGAGCGCGCCGAGGAGCACGGCGACAACACCGACCCGGCCACCGACGCCCCAGGACTGGAGGCGGCCTGGCGCGTCTACGCCCGGCGCAGCGCCACCGGAGCCACGAAGGACGCCCGAAGGCTTGCCGGTTCCACCACCGGCATCGTCGGCAAGGCCGTCGCATTCCTCACCGATTCGGGCTTCCTCCAGCGCACGGGGGACGACGCCGGAGGCGCCTTCCGCACCACCGCCCGCTACCAGCTCCAGGTCCGCGACATGGCCGGTGGCGCCGCCATGGCCGAGCTGCTGGAGCTCGGAGTCGTACCGGTCACCGACGGGACGGCGACGCTGCTGCCACCGCCCGACACCGACGACCTGGAGCTGGCCGCCGACGCAGGTCTGCCCTTCCACGCCTGACCGGTCCGCCCCCCACCGCCGTTTCCCTCCCGCTCCCTGAACGACGAGAGTCCGCCGCCATGTACGAGCTGTCCCGGGTCCGCCTCTACTCCATCGGGCCTGCCGGCGCGCGCTATGCCGACACCGTGCTCGACCTGCGCGGAGTGGGCGAGCCCGTGCCCAACCCCGCCCCGGCCCAGGCGGAGTTCTTCGAGGAGGAGCCGGTCGGCCCACCGCGCCGCCCCGCCCCCGCCGGGGTGCTCTTCCTGGAGAACGGCGGCGGGAAGTCGGTGCTGCTGAAGCTGATCTTCTCGGTGATGCTGCCCGGCCACCGCAACACCCTGGGCGGCGCCAGCTCCGGCGTGCTGCGCAAGTTCCTGCTCGCCGACGACTGCGGGCATGTCGCCCTGGAATGGCAGCACACCCTCACCGGCGCATGCGTGGTCGTCGGCAAGGTCAGCGAGTGGCGTGGACGCCAGGTCTCCAACGACCCCAGGAAGTTCGCCGAGGCCTGGTACTCCTTCCGCCCCGGACCCGGACTCAGCCTGGACTCCCTGCCGGTCGCCGAGGCCACCTCCGTGCACCGCCCGGTCGAAGGGGCCTCCGGCGCGCAGGGCCGACGGCGCACGATGAAGGGCTTCCGCGACGCCCTGACCGAGGCCGGCAAGTTCTACCAGCACCTCGATGTCCACTGGGAGGAGATCCACGACCGCTGGAACGAGCACCTCGGCGACCTCGGACTCGACCCCGAACTCTTCCGCTACCAGCGCGAGATGAACGCCGACGAGGGTGAGGCGGCCGGCCTCTTCGCGGTCAAGAAGGACTCCGACTTCACCGACCTGCTGCTCCGCGCCGTCACCGACACCCGTGACACGGACGGCCTCGCCGACCTGGTGAGCGGCTTCGGCAACAAGCTGGGCCGCCGGGCGGAGCTGACCGCGGAGCGCGACTTCACCGCGGGCTCGGCCGATCTGCTCGGCCGGATCGTGGAGGCCACCGCCACTCGTTCCCGTGCCAGGGACATCCACGCGGGGGCCGAACGCCGCACCCGTACGCTCGCCCGCAGGCTTTCCGCCCGCGCGGGCCAGGAGCGCGGCCGGACCGCCGAGCTGGCCCAGCAGGTGACGGGCGCCGCGCACACCGTCACCACGGCCGAGGAGGCCCGCAGCCGCAGCGCACTGATCGCCGCCGAACTGGCCTACCGGCATGCCTCCCTGGCCCTGACCGCGGCGGAGAAGGGCGCGGCCGCCCAGCGTCGCGAGCTGGGCGACGCCCGCACGCTGCACTCCGCCTGGCAGGCCGCCGAGGCCGTGCTGCGCCACCGCGCCGCCGCCGACCGATCCGCACGGGTCGCCGTCGCCATCCGCGAGGCCGAGCGGGACGCCGCGCCCGCGCTCGCCGCCCGAGCCGAGGCCGCCGCCGATCTCGTACGGGCCCTGCACACCGCGGCGGAGGCCGGTGAGCACCTGGCCAACGAGGAGGAGGAGCGCTCCAGCACTCTCCAGGCGGTGGGTGAGACCGCCCACCGCGACGCGACCACCGCCGCCACCGAGGCCCAGCGCGCCCGGAGCGAGGCGGGACATCTGCGCCAGCGCCTCGCCGAGGTCGAGCAGGAGACGGCGCAGGCGGTGCGGGCCGGCTGGCTCGACGACACCGCGCCGGACGCCGACCCGGCGCGCGCCGCCCTCGCAGCGAGCGACGCCGAGCAGTCCGCCGTCGCCGTGTGGGACACCGCCAGGGAGGCCGCCCGCGCGGCGGCCGATGTGGCCAGGGAAGCCGCCGCCGCCGAGAGCCGCGCCGAACTCGCCGCGGCCCGTGCCGCCGACGCCGCACAGGCCGCGGAACAGTCGTACGAGGCCGAGCTCGGCGCCGCCGAGTCCCTCGCATCCGACCACCGCCTGGCCGACCTGCTCGGCCTGCCCTCCGCGCAGGCAACCGGCGTCCCCCGGCCCCGCAGCGCAGCGGCCGGCACGGAGGCGGACCCCGACACCCCGCACGGCGCGGACGGCCGAGGAACGGACACCGACCCGACCGGCACCGACCGACGGTCCGCCGCCACCGGGGCGACGGAGCAGGCGGGACGGGCAGGGCAGCCCGCCCACGGCACGCACACCAGCACGGCCGAACAGCCCGACGCCCACCAACGGCCGCTCACCGCCCAGGAATTCGACCGCAGCGCCGATGAACTGCGGGAGCTCCTGGACCAGGGCATCGCGTCGGCCGAGCGCCGCCTCTTCGAACTGCGCACCGCGGCCGCCGACGACTCCCGCATCCTCGGCGCACTCGGCGACGGCGGACTGCTGCCGCCCGGCCCCGATGTCCTCGCCACGGTCGAGTACCTCGGCGAGCACGGGATCCCGGCCCTGCCCGGCTGGCGATACCTCGCCCAGGCCGTCGACCCCGCCGACCACGCGTCCGTACTCGCCGCCCGCCCCGAACTCGTCGACGGCGTGGTGATCACCGACCCCGACTCGCACGCCCGCGCCCGCGATGTCCTGAGCGGCGCCGCCCTGCTGCCGCGCTCCGCCGTCGCCGTGGGCACCGCCGCCGCCCTGCTCGCCCCCGTCCCGGCCACCGGAGCGGGGTCGGCCGGGAGCACCGAGGGGGTGTTTCTCGTCCCGCCGAACCCGGCGATGCACGACGAACACGCGGCCGACGAGGAGCGGCAGGCCCTCAGGAGCAGGGCCGCCGCCCGAGACGAGGACATCCGGATCCTGGCGGCCCGCCTGGCCGCCGACCGCTCCCTCGCCGCCCGTATCGGCTCCTGGCGTGCCGACTGCCCGCCCGGCATGCTGGCCGAGCTCGCCGAGGCCGCAGGCACCGCCCGTACGGCCGCCGAGACGGCAGAATCCTCCCTCGCCGAAGCCCGTACCGTGCGCGCCGAGGCGGACGAGGCCGCCGCGGACACCGCCCGTGTCCGGGAGGAACGCCAGGAGGCCGCCCAGCGCGCCCGCCGTGCCGCCGACGCCCTCGCGGGCCTCGCCTTCCGGCTCCGCGAACGCGCGGGCTGGCAGGCGAAGCTGCGTGAACTGGTCGACGAGGCGGCCGAGTCCGAGGCCCTTGCCACGGTCTGCCTGGAGCGGGCCCGTGCCGCCGACGAGGACCGCAGGGCCGCCCAGCGCGCCGCCGACGACGCCCGTCGCACCGCCCGCGCGCTGCGCGCCGAACGCGCCGAGATCGCGGGCGCGCCGGAGCACCTGCCGGAGCCCGTGGGTGACACCCCGCGCCCCGCCCTTCCGGCACTGCGGGAGGCGTACCGGGCCGCGTCCCAGCTGTACGAGAAAGTGGGCGTGGGCGCCGACCTGCGCGCCGAACAGGCCCGCGCGGAGAGCGACGAGAGCGCCGCCCTCGCCGAACTGGACCGGCTCACCAACAAGGTCCGCACCCGGGCCGCCCAGCTCCTCGAAGGCACGGACGGCGCCGACGGCCCGTCCCGGCAGGCGGCCGCCGCCCGCGCCGAGTCCCTGGTCCAGCTCCTGGAGACCAGGGCCTCCACCGCGAGCGAGCAGTTGGGCCGACTGCGCGGCGAGGCCGAGCGCCTGGCCCCGGTCGACGGCGAGACCCACCACACCGAGCTCCCCGACGAACTGGTCCCGGTCGACGCCGACCAGGCCCAGAACCTCCTGCGCACCGCCACGGCCGAACTGGCCTCCGCCACCGCGACCCTGGACACCGCCCGCGCCGCCCACGCCGAGCTGCTGCACGCCCACCGCACGGCCGAGGACTCGGCAGGCGGCTTCGACGAGACCGCGGCACTTCTGCGCGACCTCCTTAGGGACCACGGCGCCGACGACGACACCGAGGCCCCCGAGCCCTACCCGGGCAGTCTCGACGAGGCCCGCCAGTCGGCCGCCGAGGCCCGCCGTTCACTGCGCGGCTGCGCGGCCGACCTGTCCGCGGCCGAGAGCGCCGTACGGGAAGCGAGCGACGTCCTCGTACGGCACGCCAACTCCACCCGCTACGAACAGGTCCGCACGCCGGCCCGTCAGCAGATCCGCGAGCTGCCAGCCGCGGCGCTGCCCGAGCACGCCGAGAAGTGGGCGGTGGCCTTCGCACCCCGGCTGCGCGTCCTCACGGACGAGCTGGCCCAGTTGGAGCGCAATCGCGACTCCATCGTCGACCGGCTCCGCGGCCTCGTGGAGTCCGCGCTCACCACGCTCCGCTCCGCCCAGCGGCTCTCCCAGCTCCCCGAAGGACTGGGGGAGTGGTCCGGGCAGGAGTTCCTCCGGATCCGCTTCGAGGAACCCGACCAGGCGACGCTCACCGAACGGCTCGGCGAGGTCATCGACGAGGCCACCCGCGCCGCCCTCAGGAAGAACTCCGATCTGCGCAGGGACGGCATGTCCCTCCTGCTGCGCGGTGTGCAGGCGGCACTGGAACCCAAGGGCATCGCCGTGGAGATCCTCAAGCCGGACGCGGTGCTCCGTGCCGAACGCGTCCCGGTCGGGCAGATGGGCGATGTCTTCTCCGGCGGTCAGCTGCTCACCGCCGCCATCGCCCTGTACTGCACGATGGCCGCGCTGCGCAGCAACGACCGGGGCCGTGACCGGCACCAGCACCGGCACGCGGGCACGCTGTTCCTGGACAATCCCATCGGCCGTGCCAACGCCACCTATCTGCTGGAGCTCCAGCGCGCGGTGTCGGACGCCCTCGGTGTGCAGCTGCTCTACACGACCGGACTCTTCGACACCACCGCACTCGCCGAATTCCCGCTGGTCATCCGGTTGCGCAACGACGCGGATCTGCGGGCCGGGCTGAAATACATCAGCGTCGAGGAGCACCTGCGTCCCGGGCTGCCGCAGCAGGATCCGAACGGCGGGACGGTGCACGGCGAGATCACTGCCACCCGCATGTTCAAGCGCACGACGACACCGCCCGGGAGCGCCCGGATCCCCTCCCCGGGCCCGTCCGTCGAGTGAGCACGACGAGCAGGCGCGAAGCGAGCGCAACGGGTCAGCACCATGAGGCAGGCGCGGGGAACGAGCACGACGGGTGAGTACGGTGGGCAGGGGCGAAGAACAGGAACGCCGCGCGGCGCCCGTCCCCCGATGAACACCCCGCCAGGGCGCGGACCTCTCGGCCGGACAGGGCCCGGAGTCCTCCGAGCCTCGGCCGCCCTGTCCGTCGGGCAGGTCCGATGCCCTCAGGCCCGCGAGAGGCTGCCGGCGCCCCGGCGGCGTATCCGGGCTTCCTCACGCTGCGCGGTCCGCGCCGCCCGGCGGGCTCTGCGGCGCTCACGGCGCAGCTGCCGCGCCGAGCTGCTCGGCATGGACACCACACCGTTGCGCTGGTTCCAGACCTGCCGGGTGATCCAGACGTCCAGCACCGACCAGGTCGCTACCACCGTGCTGCCCACGCTGCTCAGCACCATCGGAAAGGCCAGCCAGGACCCCGTCAGCGTGCAGAGGAACGCCACCATGGCCTGGGTGATCGTCAGCGACATGATGAGTACGGCACGCACGGCGGCGGTACGGACCGGGTCCGGCATCCGCCGCCGCGTCGCGGGCTCCTCCACCCAGAGCTGCCGGCGCTGGCGCGGGATCTTCGCCCCGCCGGTCACCGCCGAGGCCGGTGCCCACGGCACCGGGCTCAGACGCTTTTCCGTATCCAAGGAACCTCAACTCCCCACCGCTGTCCTACTTCAGGGTTGCTGCCCGGCATGGGTCGTTTCTACGCGGGCGGATCGGACCATCCTGCCCCCGGGCACTCCCCGTGTTCTCCCTGCCCCGTACAGAGAGACGAGTGAACCGCTGTGAAGATTCCCCCGATCCATCATCAAGCGAATAATTCCAGCCAACTGCCCTGCCGGGCAACGCGAAGCTCTGACAGGTCTCTTCTGCCGCTTTCGCGAATTTCCTTGCCCGGAATACCGGGACAACTCATGATCGACGCCGTGGAGTGCGGCTGAAAATCGTCCGGACATCTCTTCGGGTTGTCTCTCTGTCGGTAGTAGGCTCGCGCCGTTTGTTGACGGAACACGACCCCCGCCCCGTGGGGTCGGGCTGGGGGAGGCCATGCGCTTTCGCGGGAAGTCCATCCGCAGGAAGATCGTGGCGCTGCTCCTGGTGCCGCTCGTCTCCCTCACCGGACTCTGGGGTTTCGCCACCTTCCTGACGGGGCGCGAGGCCGGCCACCTGATGAGTGCCAGCACCGTCGTGGAGAAGGTCGGTCATCCTCTGGAGGACACCGTCCGTGCCATTCAGGACGAGCGCCGTCAGACTCTTGTCTTCCTCGCCGATCCCCGGGCCTCCAACGCCCTCCCCCTTCTGCAGCGTCGGCGCGCGACCACCGACCGTGTGGTGGCGGACGTCCGGGACAGCGCGCGGCAGCAGGACATTCGTGACGCGCTGAGACCCGAGGACGAAACGCAGCTGAACTCGGTCCTCGGCACGGTCGAGGGCCTGGGCGCGCTCCGCGATTCGGTCGACAGACGCACCATCGACCGTCTGAAGGCAATGGAGTTCTACGACCGGCTCATAGATCCCTGCTACCGCTTTCTGACCGGTCTCCGCACGATGGAGAACGTATCGATGGACAAGCAGGTCCGCGCGCTGGTCGGCATCTCACGAGCCCGCGAAATGCTCTCCCGAGAGGACGCCCTGGTCGCGTCATCACTCATCGCCGGACGGCTGACCGCTTCCGAACTGCGCCAGATCTCCGACCTCGTCGCCAATCGCAGGCTGCTCTACGAGATCAACGGCGAGATGCTGCCCGCGTCGGAGCGCCAACGAGTCGAGCAGTACTGGGCGAGCCCGGACAGCGAAGCGCTGAGGACCGCGGAGAGCCGGCTCATCGCCGCCGGTCCCACCGATGAACCGCGTGCGGTCGACGCCGAGCGCTGGCAGGAAGTGGCACCGCCGGTCCTGGAGCGGCTGGCCAACGACTCCACCGAACTGAACAACCGCTTCCAGGACCGCGGAAAACCGGCCGGCTACAGCGTTCTGATCAAGGCCGGGATCGCGGGCGTCCTCGGCTTCCTCGCCCTGCTCGCCTCGCTGTTCGTCTCCGTGCGCATCGGCCGGGAGCTCATCCGCGACCTCTCCCGGCTCCGCAAGGACGCCCATGAGGTCTCCGGGATACGGCTGCCGAGCGTGATGCGCAGGCTCGCCGCGGGCGAGCAGGTGGACGTCGAGACCGAAGCACCGCACCTGCACTACGAACGGGACGAGATCGGCCAGGTCGGCCAGGCCCTCAACACCCTGCAACGAGCCGCTGTCGAAGCGGCGGTGAAGCAGGCGGACATGCGGCGCGGGGTGTCCGAGGTCTTCGTCAACCTCGCCCGCCGCAACCAGGTGCTCCTGCACCGGCAGCTGACGCTCCTGGACACGATGGAGCGCCGCACCGAGGACACGGACGAACTCGCCGACCTCTTCCGCCTCGACCACCTGACCACCCGTATGCGGCGCCACGCCGAGGGCCTGGTGATCCTCTCCGGTGCCGCACCCTCCCGTCAGTGGCGCAAGCCGATCCAGCTGATGGACGTGGTACGGGCGGCGGTCGCCGAGGTCGAGGACTACGAGCGGATCGAGGTCCGTCGACTGCCGCGCATCGGAGTGGGCGGTCCCGCCGTCGCCGACCTCACCCATCTGATCGCCGAACTCCTGGAGAACGCCACCGTCTTCTCGCCCCCGCACACCGCGGTCCAGGTGCACGGTGAGCGCGTCGCCAACGGCTTCACGCTGGAGATCCACGACCGTGGTCTCGGCATGCCTCCCGACATCCTCCTCGACGCCAACCTGAGGCTCGCAGAGACCCCCGAGTTCGAACTCTCCGACACCGACCGGCTGGGCCTCTTCGTGGTCAGCCGCCTCGCCCAGCGGCAGAACGTCCGTGTCTCGCTGCAGAAGTCTCCGTACGGTGGCACGACCGCCGTCGTCTTCATTCCTGCGGCGCTGCTCACCGACGCCCCGGAGACGCATGGCACCGGATTCCGGCTCGACCGCCGGTCGGAGAAGGCGATCGGCGGGGGTACACGGACAGCCGGTCAGGGACCGGGAAGCGACAAGGACCGCAGGGACGGGGTGCCGGACCGCCGGGCCACCGGCAGGCCCTCCGGCCTCGCGCCCGTCCCCACCGGCCTCGTCGACCCGGCCCTCCTGGACGGGCCGGTCGAGCTCGAAGGGCCCGTCGGAGCACTGGGCTTCGAGAGCGACCCCGTACTCGATCCGCTGCTCGACGCGGGTCTGGACCCCCTGCTGGGTGGCGCTTCCGATCTCGACGACTCCGACAGCGAACGCGGCGGAATCTTCCGCGCCCGCGATCTGCGGCGCGACGGCGACCGTGAGCAGCACCAGCAGGCCTCCGACCAGGTGAGGGAGCCGGCGGCCGGTGCGCGGGCGAAGCGGTCCGTTGCTCCGGTGCCGCTGCCTCGCCGTAAACCTCCGACGCTGGTCACGGAGAACGGCCGTCGGGTCGACGAGGCGGGCCGCTCCCACCCGACGACCGCCGAGCGCGATCCCGCCCCCGGTCCGGCCGACGCCGACGGCCCCGGTGCCGACACCGGGGTCAGGCCCGTGGCCGCCGGTCCCTGGCGGCCCGCCGCCGGCACCGGCAGGCCCACCGAGCCGCGACACCCCACAGAACCCCGGCAGCCCACCGACTTCCGGCAACCCATCGAGCCGGGCACACCGCCGCGGTCCGTTCCGCCGGCCGAGCCCGGCACACCCGCAGAGCCCGACTCACCCGCCGAGCCCGCGCCCCCGGCGGCCCCGAGCCCGGTCCGTGAGACCGTGGGCGGGCTGCCCCGGCGCATCCGGCAGGCCAGCCTCGCCCCGCAGCTTCGCGAAGTCACCGGCGGCCGTGACGCGGATCAGGCCCGAACGGAATCGGCTCAGGACTTCGAACGGGACGCGGACGAGGTACGCAGTCGCATGGCTTCGCTCCAGCGCGGCTGGCAGCGCGGCCGCCGGCAGAACGCCGAGGACGTGACCGGTCCCGGTGACACAGCACAAGGAACCACTCCGGGAGGGGACGGTCGATGACCGCACCGAACGCCGCAGCACCCAACGTCGCACGCCGGGGCTCAGGCCAGCTCAACTGGCTCCTCGACGAGCTCGTCGAGCGCGTCGCCAGCATCCACAAGGCGCTGGTGCTCTCCAGCGACGGCCTCGCCACCGGCACGTCCAAGGACCTGACCCGCGAGGACAGCGAGCATCTGGCGGCCGTCGCCTCGGGATTCCACAGCCTCGCCAAGGGCGTGGGGCGCCATTTCGACGCGGGCCGGGTCCGCCAGACCGTCGTGGAGCTGGACGAGGCGTTCCTCTTCGTCACGGCGGCGGGTGACGGCAGCTGTCTCGCCGTGCTGGCCGACGCCGACTCCGACGTCGGCCTGGTGGCCTACGAGATGACGCTGATGGTGAAGCGCGTCGGTGCCCACCTGGCCAACGCACCCCGGACGACCGGTCAGTCCGCCGGGGGGTGAGTGGACGGCATGAGCGCTGACTCCTTCAGATCACCGGCCATGTCCACGGACCCGCAGGCCTCGCGCTGGTACGACGCCGACGCGGGGCCGGTGGTCCGTCCGTACGCGATGACCCGGGGCCGTACCAGCAGCGCCTCCCGCCATCGGCTCGACCTGATCGCGCTCGTCGTCCCCGAACCCGCGGCCGACGACCCCGGCCGGGACCAGACGCTCTCCCCGGAACACGTGGAGATCGTCGAACTCTGCAGTGACATGCCCCAGTCGATAGCCGAGCTCGCGGCCGGCCTGGACCTCCCCGTCGGAGTGGTCCGGGTGCTGGTCGGCGATCTCGTCGAGGACGAGCTGGTGCACGTAACCCGTCCCGTTCCGCCGGCCGAACTGCCGGACGTGAACATTCTTCGCGAGGTGATCAATGGCCTTCGGGCGCTCTAGCCGCAACAGGCGGCCCGTGGAGCCCGTTACCCTGAAAATCCTGGTGGCGGGCGGCTTCGGAGTGGGCAAGACGACTCTGGTCGGCGCGGTCAGCGAGATCAGGCCGCTGCGCACGGAGGAGAGACTCAGCGAGGCGGGCCGCCCGGTGGACGACCTGGCGGGTGTGGAGGCGAAGACCACGACCACCGTCGCCATGGACTTCGGCCGGATCACGCTCCGCGAGGATCTGGTGCTCTACCTCTTCGGCACTCCGGGGCAGGACCGGTTCTGGTTCCTGTGGGACGAACTGGCCCAGGGCGCGCTGGGGGCGGTCGTGCTCGCCGACACCAGGCGACTGGAGGACTGCTTCGCGGCGGTCGACTACTTCGAGCGCCGCGCGATTCCCTTCACCGTCGCCGTCAACTGCTTCGAGGGGGCCGGCACGTTCCCCGTCGAGACGGTACAGGCGGCACTGGACCTGGATCCGGAGGTACCGGTGGTCATGTGCGACGCACGCGACCGTTCCTCCGCACGGGACGTACTGGTGACGGTCGTCGAGCACGCGGTGGCCCGCGTGGAGCATCCTCGCGAGCCCGCGACGACCTAGTAAGGTGCACCGGCCCGCGACGCCCGGCACGGCGCCTCGCCGCGTTGTCGCATCGCCCGAGTGCGTCCGGCACGAGGGCGGTCCTCCGCCTTGCGACGCACCGCACCGGACGCCGCGAGCTTCCCGGCAAACCTTTCCGGCCACAGCACTGGGAGACGCCCGTTCGGCCACAACGCGGTCAACGCGGCCCGCACCCCCGCCGACCGGGGTGCGGGCCGCGCGTCGTTGCCTGACCGGGCATGGATTTTTCACCTCGGGTCACGGCCCGTCAAGACAGCCGGCAGCAGGCATCGCCCGGGGCAGCGGCCGGACGGTCCGGCACGCGAGCACGTCGGGGCCGGAGGGACAGGGCGGCCGGACGGCCGACGTGGCCGTCCGTGTACGTACGACCGGAGCGTGTCACACCGCAAGAGCGGCACCTCGGCCGTCCGTCCGCCCGCGCACCGGGCCAGAAGGCGTCCTGACGAGCGAAGAGACCGACGAGCAGGCCGCGCACACCCCTGGCAGAACGTCAGAACGCGCCTTCGGTCAGCGCTTGTCGGCAAGCCATTTGGCCGCGATCTCCGCCAGCTCCCGGTCGCGGCCCGCCAGCATCATCCGGATCATCTGCACGTCGCCACGCAGTGACCACGCGGGATGGCCGAAGGTGGCCGGATTGTTCTTCTCGATCAGGAAGTGGGCGGGCCAGGCGGTCCCGTACCCGATCAACGGCAGAGCGGCCACGTACCTCCGGCGTCCCCGCGCCAGACCGTAGGCGGTGATCGCGAGTCCGGTGAGAGTGCCGGTCAGATGGACCCAGCGGGTCGCGGCCCTGGAGTGCATCGCGACGTAGTAGGGCCAGAACTCTTCATATGAGTCGAACGTCTGCTGTGACATACGGGCACCGTAATGGCTCACGTGGCAAGCGGAAACGCTCGATCCGTGTCCGAGAGGCGGAACGGGTGGCCGGAACCTGCCGAGGCCACCCGTTCTCCTGCTCGCGTCAGTGCCCCGCGACGGACCTCCGGGCCACGGGGAAGTCGAAATACGTGTCGGGGAACAGCTCGGGCTTGAAGGTGTAGTGCCACCATTCCTCGGCCAGATTGACGAAGCCGGCGTCGGTGAGCGTCTTCTTCAGGAACTGCCGATTGGCGCGCTGGGCCCCCTGGACACGTGGGTCATCGGTGTGGGAAAGCGTGTCGAAGCAGTCGAAACTCGTGCCCATGTCCACGGAATTGTCCGGGAAGCGGTCGGCCTTAGGCGCGTAACAGGGCACCTGCTTCCCCCCTGGCAGGTACGGCCCCGTCGGTGCGGCGGGCAGCTTCACCAACGTCAGGTCCACCGTACTGCCACGGCTGTGCCCGGACTTCTCCGCGATGTAACCGTCCGCGAACAGTCGCGTCTTGTCGACCCGGGGATAGAACTCGCCCTTCATCGTCTCGTCGTCGAGGTCCTTCGCCCACCGTACGAAGTGGTCGACCGCCCGCTGCGGCCGGTAGCAGTCGTACACCTTCAGCGAGTAGCCCCGGCGCAGCAGGCCGGTCTGGGCGTGGTGCAGGGCCCGGGCCGCGGGCCGGGTCAGGATGCAGAGCGGTTGGCGGTAGCCGTCCACCGGTACGCCCATGAAGTTGTGCGCGGTGGGGTAGCGCATCTCCTGGATGATCGTCGGATCCACGGAACGCAGTGCGACGAATTCCCCGGGCGCCTTCGGCTCGGGGTCCGCCTGCGCGGCGGGGGCGGTGGCGGTGACGGCGAGCAGGGCGCCGGCAGCGGCGGCCAGGGCACGGAGAGCGGAAGCAATACCTGTCATGAGCACATAATCCAGTAGTCGGGGCCACCCGGCAGGCGATCCGATACAGTCCGCGCGTGTCCAACCCCAGGAGCAACTCCGAGAAGCCGGTCAAGGACTCCCACTGCGGCAGCTGCGGAGCGCCGTACGCCGCCTCGACGTCCCCCACCGCCTGGCCCCGCACCTGCGCCGTCTGCGGCGACACGGCCTATCGCAACCCGTTGCCGGTCGCCGTGGCCCTGCTTCCCGTCACCGACCGGGACGGCACCGGACTCGTCACCGTCATCCGCGCCATCCCGCCCCACCGCGGCGGGCTCGCCCTCCCCGGCGGTTTCATCGACCACGACGAGGACTGGAGGCACGCCGTCGTACGTGAACTCCGTGAGGAGACCGGCATCGAGGCCGACGAACAGGACGTCCGCCTCGCCGATGCCCTCAGCGCCCAGGACGGCCACCTGCTCCTCTTCGGCCTGCTTCCGGAACGCCCCGCAGCCACCCTCCCGCTCTCCGGGCCGACCGACGAGACGAGCGGCTTCCGACTGCTCCGCGGACCCACCGAACTCGCCTTCCCGCTGCACACCCTGGCCGCCCGCACCTGGTTCGAGGGCGGCTACCACTGACCGGCCCGCCCCCTCGCCTTCCCGCTCCACCCCTTACAGTCCGCGTACGCGCACCGGGCGGTCCACCGGTCCCTCCCCGCCCTCCCGCTCCACCAGAACCTTCCCGTCCACCAGCCGCGACGTGTACCGCTCGACCTCCGCCCGCTCCCAGCCGTCACCCGCGTCCCGGACCACCAGACCGCCCCCGCTGCGCCCCGCGGCCGGAGCCCACACCTCCAGCTCCACACCCCCGTCCGCACCTCGCACCGGCAGCACCGAACCGGCCCGCGCCAGCACCGGCACCCGTGACAGCGGAGCATCGAGCAACACCTGACCGGGCCCCTCGTACACCTCGCCCGTCGCCGTGTCGTACCAACGCCCACGCGGCAACCGCACCGCCCGCCGATCCACGCCGCGCTCCAGCACCGGCGCCACGAGCAGCGCGTCACCCAGCAAGAACGCGTCCTCGCACTCCCGCAACGCCCGCTCCCCGGGGGCACGCCACCAGAGCGGTCGCACATACGGGGCACCGGTCAGCCGGGACAGCTGTGCCAGCGTCACGAAATAGGGACGAAGCCGCTCCCGTTCCTCCAGCGCGGCCCGCGCGTGCTCAAGCACCCGCAGGCCGAATTCCCACGGCTCCCGCCGCCCCGCGTCGATCGCCGCATGGGTACGGAACAGCGGCAGATACGCACCGAGCTGGAACCACCGCAGATACAGCTCGGGCGACGGCGACCCGTCGAACCCGCCGATGTCCGGCCCCGAATACGGGACCCCGCACAGCCCCATCCCCAGCACCAGCGCCAGCGAGGCCCGAAGGCCGGGCCAGCCGGTCCCCACATCACCGGACCAGGTGCCCCCGTACCGCTGCATTCCCGCCCAACCGGAACGCGAGAACAGAAACGGGCGTGCCTCCGGCCGCAGCCGGCGAAGCCCTTCGTACCCGGCCCGCGCCATCGCGAGACCGTACACGTTGTGCGCCTCGCGGTGATCACCCCCGCGCCCCTCCAGACAATGCCGCGCCGACCGCGGCAGCGTGGGATCCCCGAACGCCGCGAACGACACCGGCTCGTTCATGTCGTGCCACACCCCGGAGAAGCCCTGCGCGAGCCGCTCCTCGTACAGACCGCCCCACCACTCCCGCACCCGCGGATCGGTGAAGTCCGGATACACGCACTCACCCGGCCACACCTCCCCGCGCACCACCCGGCCCCGGGCGTCCCGGACGAACGCCCCGCCGCTCCCGACCGCCGTACCCGTGTCGAACACCGCGTTCCCCGGCTCCGCCTTCACCGCGGGATCGACGATCGACACCAGCCGCACCCCGTCCTCACGCAACTCCTCGGCCAGCCCCGGCAGATCGGGAAAGCGCTCACGGTCGACGGTGAAGACCCGATGCGCGTCGTAGTGGTCGATGTCCAGATGCAGCGCGGACAGCGGCAGCCCCCGCTCCCGGTACCCCGCGACGATCCGCCGGACCTCCCGCTCGCTCCCGAACCCCCAACGGGCATGCTGCGGTCCCAAGGCCCAGGACGGCGGCAGCGCGGGCGCACCCGTGAGCGCCGTCCAGCTCTGCAGCACCCGGGCCGGCGTACCGGCCATCACCCAACAGCGCAGCGGCCCCCCGTCCATCCGCACCTCACACATCCCCGGCCGGTCATGGCCGGATCCCGCACCCTCCTCACCCTCCCGCAGCTTCACCTTCCCCGACCAGGTGTTGTCGTGGAACACCAGATGCGTCCCCGCGTCGGAGACCACCAACTGCACCGGCATCGTCAGATACAGCGGATCGTCGTCCGGACCGAAGCGCCCGCCCGGATCGGTGTTCCACAGCGCGTACACACCGTCTCGCAGCCGAGGCCCGGAGGCCCGTCCGCCGAGCCCGAAGAACCGGGCGTCCGCGGGCACCTCGGAACGCTGGACCCACCGCGCGACTCCACCCGCGACCGGCTCCCACCAGCGCGGCGGCAGCTCGCGCCGGAGCACCACCCCGCCAGGCGTACGCAGCTCCACGGCCCCGTGTCGCGACACCGCGACGGTCAGCCGCTCGGACACCACCTGCCAGCCACCGTCCTTGTCCGGCTCCAGCTCGGCCCGCGGATCCACCTCGGGCGCCGCACCGGCCAGTGCGTACGACGGCAACGGCTCCGCCCCGTCCCAGCCCCAGAACACCGCACCGCCCACCGACACCCGGACCCGCAACTCCGAACGCGCGAACCGCACCACACCCCCGCCCGGCCCCGGCTCCGCCCCCACCACCAGGCCCGGGACTCTGGCCCGCTCCGCACCGCGCCGCGGCAGTGCCCGCGCATCCGCATTCCGGCGGCGCCACGAGGTACGCACCGTGCGCAGCCCCTGCACCGAACCGACCATCTTCACCGAGCGCACCAGGTCACGACCGTCCATGCGGCTCACCCTGCCATCCGACAGGTCGGGTGCGGGCTCTGTTCAACTTCCGTTCACCCGTGGCCGGGCCACATATCCGGACACGCGACCATGGGTGGTGAACCCTGGTGCGAATGACGATCACATGGCATCGTCCGTAAAAGCCGCCTCACGCGCACACCCCAGCACGTGTGCGCGGACCCACGCCCATCCCGCGTATCCGTACAGCCAGGGAGCCGCCCCATGACCGCAGCAGCCAACGAAGCCCCTCTCTGGCAGCCCGGCCCCGACCGCATCGCGGCCGCGGCCGTCACCCGCTTCCAGAGCTGGGCGGCCGAGCGGTACGGAGCACCGGCCGACGGCGGCTACCCTGCCCTGCACCGCTGGTCGGTCGACGAACTCGACACCTTCTGGCAGGCCGTCGCCGACTGGTTCGACGTACGCTTCTCCACCCCGTACGAATCCGTCCTCGGCAGCCGTACCATGCCCGGCGCCCAATGGTTCCCCGGCGCCACCCTCAACTACGCCGAACACGCCCTGCGCACCGCGGAAGACCCCCTGCGCGCGGACGCCCCCGCCCTGCTCCACGTCGACGAGACCCATGCCCAGGCCGCCGTCTCGTGGTCCGAACTCCGCCGCCGGGTCGCATCGCTCGCCGCCGAACTCCGCGCCCTCGGCGTCACACCGGGCGACCGCGTCAGCGCGTACCTCCCCAACATCCCCCAGGCCGTCGTCGCCTTCCTCGCGACCGCGGCCGTCGGCGGCGTCTGGACCTCCTGCGCCCCCGACTTCGGCGCCCGCAGCGTCCTCGACCGTTTCCAGCAGGTCGAACCCGTCGTCCTCTTCACCGTCGACGGCTACCGCTACGGCGGCAAGGAACACGACCGCACCGACACGGTCGCCGAGCTGCGCCGCGAACTGCCCACCCTGCGCGCCGTCGTCCACATCCCGCTGCTGGGTACCGAGGCCCCGGAGGGCGCCCTCGAATGGTCCGCCCTCACTGCAGCGGACACCGAGCCCGTCTTCGAACAGGTCCCCTTCGACCATCCGCTGTGGGTGCTGTACTCCTCCGGGACCACCGGGCTCCCGAAGGCGATCGTCCAGTCCCAGGGCGGCATCCTGCTGGAACACTTCAAGCAGGTGGGCCTGCACTGCGACCTCGGCCCCGACGACCGGTTCTTCTGGTACACCTCCACCGGCTGGATGATGTGGAACTTCCTCGTCTCGGGCCTGCTCACCGGAACCACACTCGTCCTGTACGACGGAAGCCCCGGCTACCCGGACGTCAGCGCCCAGTGGCGCGTCGCCGAACAGACCGGAACGACCCTCTTCGGCACATCCGCGGCCTATGTCATGGCCTGCCGCAAGGCCGGTGTCCACCCGGGTCGCGACTTCGACCTCTCCCGCATCCAATGCGTGGCCACCACCGGATCCCCGCTCCCGCCCGACGGATTCCGCTGGCTCCACGACGAAGTCGCCGACGACCTGTGGATCGCCTCCGTCAGCGGCGGGACGGACGTCTGCAGCTGCTTCGCCGGCGCGGTCCCCACCCTTCCGGTGCACATCGGCGAACTCCAAGCCCCCTGCCTCGGCACGGACCTCCGGTCCTGGGACCCCGCGGGCGAGCCACTCATCGGCGAGGTGGGCGAACTCGTCGTCACCGCCCCCATGCCCTCCATGCCGATCCGCTTCTGGAACGACCTCGACGGCAGCCGCTACCACGACAGCTACTTCGACATGTACCCCGGCGTCTGGCGCCATGGAGACTGGATCACACTCACCGAGCACGGCTCGGTCGTCATCCACGGCCGCTCCGACTCCACCCTCAACCGCCAGGGCGTCCGGATGGGCTCCGCGGACATCTACGAAGCCGTCGAGCGGCTCCCCGAAATCCGGGAATCCCTCGTCATCGGCATCGAAGAGCCCGACGGCGGCTACTGGATGCCGCTTTTCGTCCACCTCGCCGACGGCGCCGCACTCGACGACCACCTGCGCGACAGCATCAAGCTGACCATCCGCGAGAACCTCTCCCCGCGCCATGTGCCGGACGAGGTCATCGAGGTCCCCGGCATCCCGCACACCCTCACCGGCAAGCGCATCGAGGTTCCGGTCAAACGGCTGCTCCAAGGCACGGCGCTGGCCAAGGCGGTCAATCCCGGCTCGGTCGACAACCTCGAACTCCTCCACTTCTACGAGGACCTCGCCCGCAAGCGCCACTGACCGGCCGCATTGTCAGTGTCCGTGATTACTCTGAGTGAGCAATGATCGACAGCGCACTGGGGGAATCATGGCGCGGACCAGGAACATCAAGCACATCACGACCAGCGGTTCCCGCCGGTCGGACACATCCATGCGACGCACGCTGCGCCGCGAAGCGCCCAGCACCATCGGCCTCCTGGCCGACGAGCAGGACTTCGCGGCGATGCGGCGTTATCGCACCTTCACCTTCGACGACCACACCGTCTATCTGCGGCAGGTCGAGGGCCTGCTCAAGACCCTCGCCGCGCAGGGGATGCACACCACGGTCGCTCTCTTCGACCCGGAGGAGTACGCGGAGTTCTGCCGAGAGTCAGGAATCGCTCCCGACGCCCCCGCCAGCCGCAGCCGCTTCACCGCCGAGATCGCCTCGGCCGGTGCCACCGTCGCGTACACCGGGCAGCCCATCGACAGCCTGATCCCGCTTCTGGTCAGCCGAGCCGTCCGTCAGGCCACCTGGGAGTACGCCACGATGGTCCTGGCCGAACTAGGAGAATGCGCAGACTGTGGCCAGGACGTCGGCCGCGCCGCCTTCGACCGGGCCTCCCATCTCCTGCTGCGCATGCTGGAGACGGCCGGACCGGGTACCCACCACCTCGTCTGCAGCACCCCCACCGAGAACGAGCACCTGCTCGCCGTCCTGCACACCGAGCGCGACACCGCCGGGCCCGCCCGCCTCGAATCGGCGGAGGGAACGGAGTTCGTCACGGTGCTCGCCGTCGGCATCGCACTCGAAAAGCCCGGGGGAGTCGTACTCCGCACGAGCAGGGCCGGCGCGGACGACCGGGTGCACGGTTGGCGGCTGGTCGGCGGCAGTCTGACGCCGCTCACCGCCGGCGAGGTGTTCAGCGCCTACTGCACCGACGCCGACAGCGGCGAACCGGTCGCCCCGGAGTCGCGGGTGGAGTACTGCGCGGGCTTCGACCTCGGCGCGGACGAACCGGAGCAGCACCACTGACAGACCGAGGGGGCTCCCCGCCACAACGGCAGGAAGCCCCCTCCACCTCGGACGCCACGGGACTACTCGCCCGACAGCACCGCCTGAGCCGCCATCCGGGCCTCTTCGGCGGAGTCCGTCGCGCGCGCGGCGGAGGCGGCACGCTCGCACTGCGCGAGCGTGTACTTCGCCAGCGTGGCACGGACATAAGGAATGGACGCCGCCCCCATCGACAGCGACGTCACACCGAGCCCCGTGAGAACACAGGCGAGCAGCGGATCGGAGGCGGCCTCACCACAGACACCACAGCTCTTGCCCTCAGCCCTGGCCGCCTGCGCCGACAGCGCCACCAGGTCGAGCAGCGCGGGCTGCCACGGGTCCTGCAGCCGGGACACCGCACCCACCTGACGGTCGGCGGCAAAGGTGTACTGGGCCAGGTCATTGGTGCCCAGCGAGAGGAACTCCACCTCCCGGAGGATCGAACGTGCGCGCAGAGCGGCGGACGGAATCTCCACCATCGCACCGAACTTCGCCCCCAGCCCGGCCTCACGACAGGCGTCGGCGAAGGCCTTCGCGTCCGCACGGTCCGCCACCATCGGGGCCATGACCTCAAGGTGGACGGGCAGGCCCTCGGCCGCCTTCGCCAGCGCGGTCAGCTGGGTGCGCAGCACATCGGGGTGGTCCAGTAGGCTCCGCAGCCCGCGCACACCCAGCGCGGGGTTCGGCTCGTCCGCCGGGGTCAGGAAGTCCAGCGGCTTGTCGGCGCCGGCGTCCAGGACCCGCACCACGACACGACCCTCGGGGAATGCCTCGAGCACCGCGCGGTAGGCCGCGACCTGCTTCTCCTCGGACGGCGCCTGCTTGCTGTCGTCCAGGAAGAGGAATTCGGTACGGAACAGCCCCACGCCCTCCGCACCGGCCTCGACCGCCGCCGGCACGTCGCCCGGCCCGCCCACGTTGGCGAGCAGCGGGACCTTGTGACCGTCCGAAGTCGCACCCGGGCCGGTCGAGGCGGACAGCGCGGCCTTGCGGGCAGCAGCGGCGCTCTCCATCTCCGCCCGCTTCTCGGCGCTGGGCTCGACGAAGATCTCACCCGTGCTGCCGTCCACCGCGATGACCGTGCCCTCGGCCAGCTCACCGGCGCCGGGGAGCGCCACCACGGCAGGCACCCCGAGCGCTCGCGCCAGGATCGCGCTGTGGCTGGTGGGCCCGCCCTCCTCGGTCACGAAGCCGAGCACCAGTGCCGGGTCCAACAGCGCCGTATCGGCGGGCGCCAGGTCCCGCGCGATGAGCACGTAGGGCTCGTCGCTGTCCGGCACACCGGGCATCGGCACGCCGAGCAGCCGGGCCACGATCCGGTTGCGCACGTCGTCGAGGTCGGCGACGCGTCCCGCCAGGTACTCCCCGGCGTTGGCCAGCAGCGCCCGGTAGGAGGCGAACGCGTCGTACACGCCGCGCTCGGCGGTGCTGCCGACGGCAATTCGCCGCTCGACATCAGCCATCAGCTCGGGGTCCTGCGCCATCATGGCCTGGGCCTCCAGCACGTGTTGAGCCTCGCCACCGGCGAGATTCCCTCGTGCGATCAGGTCGGCCGCCACGGCCTCCACCGCCTGGCGGGCGCGCCCCTGCTCACGCTCCGCGTCCTCGGCCGGGATCTGCTTGGCCGGCGGTTCGAGCACCGCCGTACCCATATGACGCACCTCGCCGATCGCCACTCCGTGGCTCACGCCGACGCCTCGCAGCGTTGTCTCCATGTCACCCGTCTCCGGTCGTGCGGCGGTCCGTACCCCCGCGGTGGATATCCAGTCGCCTGTCACTGTGCCGAGCCCGTCACTGCCAGCCGAACAATGTGTCACCGAGCTTCACGTCGCCGTCCTCGCGGACGTCGGAAAGGGAATCAGCGGTGGCTTCCAGCGCGACGATCGGGCACACGGGAGACTTTCCGAGCGCCTCGACGCCCGCGGGGTCCCACCGCACGATGCCCTGACCGCGGGTGACCGTGTCCCCCTTGTTCACGAGCAGTTCGAAGCCCTCGCCATTGAGCTGAACGGTATCGATGCCGAGGTGGACGAGCACGCCGTGCCCGTGTGCGTCCACGACGACGAACGCGTGCGGGTGCAGGGAGACAACGATGCCGTCGACGGGAGACACGGCCTCGGACGGCTCACGTACGGGATCAATGGCGGTTCCGGGCCCCACCATCGCGCCGGAGAAGACCGGGTCCGGTACCGCGGCGAGCCCGATGGCACGTCCGGCAAGAGGGGACGTCACAGTGATCATGGGGAACCTCCCAGGGGTGGAGCTCGAATGGCGCCGTCACGCCTTGCGGACGACGCCGTGCTGTTCAGCAGACTAAGTCATAGGAAGTTCCGGTTCCGCCCGAGTCCTGACGGTTCGCGACCTTAGAAGGGCACCGGAAACGATTTGCCTCGACTCCCGGAGGCCTGTACTGTCGTACCCCTGCCTGGCCCCACCACGACTTCGCGTCGGGGGGTCGGTGACGACTTCTAAGACCCGACTTTAAACCCGGATCGGCACCCGCATGTCTGCAGGTGGTTGGTCAAGGGAAAAGAAAAGGCCTGATAGAGTCGGACTCGCCGGAAAGGGAAACGCGAAAGCGTGGAACTGGAAAGCGGCCCCGCTTCGACCGGGAATCGGACACGAAAGAGTCTGATAGAGTCGGAAACGCAAGAC
>NZ_JBVJMV010000041.1:0-69357 GCF_055584025.1 Streptomyces sp. NPDC104309
TGGTGGAACGAGACTCCTCTTGCCGGGACCCGGACCTCCCGGCTGGCAGCTCTCGAGCTCGCGGCCTGAGATCAATTGGGCAACAGGGTCATCGAAGGCTGGTACAACTTGCACCGACTGCACAGCAGCCTCGGCTACTTCAGTCTCGCTGAGTACGAGACCGCACTCGCAGCGTGACCACCACACCAATGGTGTCCGTCAAAGCGGAGCAAGCTCAGCCCAAGCGGAGCAGGATCACGACCCTCCCTATGGCCCCGTAGCCCAGTATCAATTGGTCAGACGTCCGGCATCACGGCGTGAGTCGGTGACGTCATCAAGATCGGATCGAAAGTGCAGCTGATAGCGATGTCTGGAAGTACGTAAAGCGGCGGCACCGCCGTACCCTCGCAGTCCCCCAGCGCGTCTACTGCCCGCTGCCAGGACCCGTCCTTCAGGTAGCCCAAGGCGCGCTGATAGACGCCTTGCGGACGCTGCCCCTGTAGCACCTCCACCGGGAGGGCACCCCACCGGACACCGTGGCGCACCTTGTACAACGCTGCTTCGAAGGCCACTCTCGGTGGAACCACACGTGTCTTCTTGCGTGGCTCAGGAAAGTACGAGGCCAACGCGGCCCACTGGTCGTCGGTCAACGGCCGAGGCACGGCACGTTGACGCTCGTTGAACCAAGCCTCAAATAGGCAACCCGCTGCCCGTATGGTGCCAGGAACCTTCGTGAGAGTACGGACCTCGACGCCCAGCAGATCAAGCAGTTCCAGTCGCTGCTCAACATCAAGCGCATCCAGGCGGCGCTGTACGTCCGCACCATCCTCCAGCACGCGTCTCGCCCGGATCTCCTGCCGCTGCGCCGCCGCCACGCGGCCCGCGACGGCCTCGCGCAACTGCCCCAGCCGTCGGTCTTTGTCGGCGAAGTCGTCCCCGACCTCAGCAAGAGCCGCCCGCAGCTCCTGGACGAAGCTGGAGTCCTCGCTCACTCCTGCCGTAACGGCCCCCGCGAGGGCAACAAGCTTCTTCTTCCTCACGCGGCGGCAGCGTTCGATGCGCGCATCAAGGTCCACCAGGCGTTCACCAAGCGACCTCTCCTGGCCAGGAACGACACCGAGCAAATCTTCAGCCACTACACGGAGCTGAACACGGTCGACAAGCAACTTGGCGACCTCACGCCACACCGCGTCCTCCAGCGGGCCAGCCACGATCTCCCCACAGTTGCAGGGTGGGTCGGACCGACGCCCCGTACACCGATAGGCGGTGCGGCCGCGGTCTTCCCTGTGCGCCCCGATGTAGTGATGCCCACACGAGGAGGTGACCCGGCCCGACAACAGGTACGTTCTCTGTTCTTCCCTCGCGTAAGAGCGGCGGGCAAGGGCAGCCCGTACCTGGCGGACACGGCCCGCAGGAAGCGGTATCGGCACAGCAATCCGGACAGTCTCTTCCGGTACCGACACCCCATCGCCCTCGTCACGATCGCGGCCGGCCCCGCGATGCCGCGCAAAGCGAAATGCGACGTACCCGTCCAGGGCCGTCTGCTGGAAAACCCTGGCCAGGTTCTCCCCTGTCCACGGCAAGCCTCGTGCCGTCACATACCCCAGCGCGTTGAGGTTCTCCGCTGCCTCTGCGGCGCTCAGCCGCTCCTCGCCGATCAGCCAGGCTCCGACATCGAGTAGCTCCACTCCCGCAGCCCGCAGGGTCGGCGCCTCACAGTCCCCCCTCGCTGGCAGCGTCAGCCAAAACGGTGCGACGCCCCCAGGCCAGCCGCCCGCCGCAAGCTTCATTTCTCGCCCCCTCAGGGTCCGTTCCAGGAGCAGTGCGTGCTCCAGCTCTGCCACGTAGGCAAGCAAGCTCAGCTGGATGCCGAACATGGGATGCTCGCTGTCGATACGGCCGTCCGCAGTCGCCACACGGACCCGCTGCCCCCGGCGGGTCTCGATATCTGTGGTGTCGTAGACCCAGCGATGGATCTCCCTCATAGTGCGGCCGATGCGGTCGAGCTTTCCGAACACGACAATGTCGTAGAGGCATCGCGCGAGGTCCGCATCCAAATCCGCCAGGTCCGGCCGTCGCGCCAACTTCCCAGACACGGCACCATCGGTATACACATCATAGGAATACAGCCCCTTCCCCACTGCGAAATCAAGCCAGGCAAGGCATTCGTTCAGCTGGATATCAATACCGTAGCCGCACAGTTGCCCAACTGTCGAAACCCGAAGGTAGACGGCTACCCGAATGAGGGGGGATTTGATGTTCACCATTCCCATTCACGAATCCAGCATCGAATCACTGACGTGAGAGAACGCACCGGCCCTACGCGCAGAAGGTGAGGCGTCGACCGCCAAGACTTCAGACAAGCAGATGTCTCGATCAGCATCCTCTTGCCTGGCACCGAGAAGGATCACCGCCAACCGTCGGCGATCCTCCGCCCCTAGCAGGCTGTGCTTCAAGACCACGTTGACGACAGGCGCCTTACAGCAGCCGTCGACCAGACAATCCTCTCCACCCATCGAATCACTACCCCTGAGAACACGTAAGGAGAAAGGGGGATCGCTTCAGACATCGCCCGCTCGACCGAGAATCATCGGCGGCAGGCTTCCCTTCCACGTCACCATTGACACCCCCCTTCATGCCCACTCTCTTCTCGCGCTACACTCATTTCCGCGCGTGGGCCACAATGCCGAATTCTAGGGCAGTGAAGTGAAAGAGTTCCCCGGATACTCCAGTTGCCACCTCATAGCCGCTCTTGGACCGCGCCACCACCAATACATACGCGCCAACCTGCCTTCGGGGCATCTGGAATGCCGGCTACCCCCATCCTCATACCCGGCTACAGCCATGCCCGGAAAAGTCAGATCGTCAGCCTTCGAAGCACCGAAGATGTAGGGCGACCGATAGGCAAGACACCAATGACGATCAGACGGGGCACTTCAGTGGTACTTCGGGCATAGCTGCTGATCAAAATACGATCGCCGAAGTCGGGACTGCTGCACGAGTAGGTGCCGGCCTCGTGACACTCTTCGTCCTGTGGATCAAAGGAATATGACTGGAGGGCTGTGTAACAGTCACCACAGGCTCACTGGTTTCCCAGCGGCGGCCGCTTCCGGCTCGCCGAGCGCTCGGCCGGCGCGGATCGCAGTGTCGACCGCACGGGCGCGATACGCAGGCCCTCGGAAGTCCGCGAGAGGACTTCCGAGGGCGCACCGGTGGCCCCTTCTTCGGTGGGCCGGCACCACGTCGCACCGACTGTACGGAGGTACGGCCGGTCCGCGTCAGGCGTTGATCGCGGGGATGATGTCGGTGCCGTAGGCGTCGATGGTGGCCTCGCGGTTGTCGTGCATGTTGTAGACGGCGAACTGGTCGACGCCGAGGTCCCGCAGATGGCGGAGCTTGTCGATGTGGGCCTCGGCGGGGCCCAGGAGACAGAAGCGGTCGACGATCTCGTCGGGGACGAAGGCGGTGTCAGGGTTGTCGGCGCGGCCGTGGTGGGAGTAGTCGTAGCCCTGACGGTCCTTGATGTACACCGTCAGCTCCTCAGGGACGATCGAGGAGTGTTCGCCGTACTTGGCGACCAGGTCGGCGACATGGTTGCCGACCATGCCGCCGAACCAGCGGCACTGGTCCCGGGCATGCGCCATGGCCTCGGGCGAATCGTCGGCCGTGACATAGGCCGGGGCGGCGACGCAGATCGTCAGCGCGTCGGGGTCGCGGCCGGCATCGGTGGCGGCCTGACGCACGGCCTTGATCATCCATTCCGTCAGGAACGGGTCGGCGAGCTGGAGGATGAAGCCGTCGGCCTTCTGCCCGGCCAGCGCGAGGGCCTTGGGACCGTACGCCGCCATCCACACCGGCAGCTTGCCGTCCTTGACCCACGGGATACGGATCGGATTGCCGTCGACCTCGGCCTCCCGGCCCTCCGCCAGATCGCGGATGACATCAATGGCCTCACCGAGCCGGGCCAGGGTGTTCGGCTTGCGGCCTGCGACGCGCATCGCCGAGTCGCCCCGTCCGATCCCGCAGACGGTCCGGTTGCCGTACATGTCGTTCAGGGTGGCGAAGGTGGAGGCCGTCACCTCCCAGGTGCGGGTCCCCGGGTTCGTGACCATGGGGCCGACGACGAGGCGCTCGGTGTGTTCGAGGATGCGGCTGTAGATGACGAAGGGCTCCTGCCACAGCACGGCGGAATCGAAGGTCCAGCCGTAGCGGAAGCCGTTGCGCTCAGCCCTGCGCATGAGCCCGACTACCTGCGAGGCGGGCGGATCAGTCTGCACAACGAGCCCGAAGTCCACGCGGACCTCCAAAGTTTCGAGTCGATAGAGGACGAGACCCCGGTGCGCTCAGCCCAGGTACTGACAGAGGCCACGCGGCAGGAACACCCCGTGACCCGCGTGACCCACATACTTCCGCTGATCCACCACCACCTCACCCCGTGAGAGGACCGTCTCGACCTGGCCGGTCACCCTCTTCCCCTCGTACGCCGAGTAGTCGACGTTCATGTGATGAGTCTCAGCGGACAGCACCTGGGTGGCATGCGGGTCGTAGATGACGATGTCCGCGTCCGCACCGGGACCGATAGTGCCCTTCCGCGGGTAGAGACCGAACATCCGGGCCGGAGAGGCACACGCAATATCGATCCAACGACGTCGCGAGATTTGACCGTCCACCACCGCCTGATGGAGGAGGTCCATGCGGTTCTCCACTCCCGGCAGGCCATTGGGGATCTTCGAGAAGTCGCCCCGGCCGAGGTCCTTCTGCCCAGTGAAGCAGAAGGGGCAGTGGTCGGTGGAGACCACCTGGAGGTCATTGGTCCGCAGGCCCCGCCACAATGCCGCCTGGTGCTCCTTCGGCCGCAGCGGCGTCGAGCACACGTACTTGGCTCCCTCGAAGCCCGGCTCCGCCAGATTGTCCGTCGACAGAAACAGGTACTGCGGGCAGGTCTCACCGAACACCGGCAGGCCCATATCCCTCGCCCCCGCCAGTTCCGCCACCGCCTCCTCCGCGGACACATGGACGACATACAGCGGGGAACCGGCCACCCGGGCCAACTGAATCGCCCGGTGCGTCGCCTCCGCCTCCAACAGAGCCTTGCGGACCTCCCCGTGATAGCGGGGATCGGTCTCGCCCCGGGCCAGAGCCTGTTCGACTAGGACGTCGATCGCGATGCCGTTCTCCGCGTGCATCATGATCAGCCCACCCGTATCGCCGGCCACCTGCATCGCCCGCAGAATCTGGCCGTCATCCGAATAGAAGACACCCGGATACGCCATAAACAACTTGAACGAGGAAACACCGATCTCGACGAGCTTCGGCATCTCTCGCAGCGTCGACTCGTTCACGTCCGACATGATCATGTGGAACGCGTAGTCGATCGCGCAGTTCCCGTCCGCCTTTTCCATCCAGGCGTCCAGACCGGCCCGCAGCGCCTGCCCCTTCGACTGCACCGCGAAGTCGACGATCGTCGTCGTCCCGCCCCACGCAGCCGCCCGAGTCCCCGTCTCGAACGTATCCGACGCGAACGTGCCACCAAAGGGAAGCTCCATATGCGTGTGCGCGTCGACCCCACCCGGAATCACATACTTCTGCGACGCGTCGATCACCCGGTCCGCCGTCCACTCCTGCGTCCCCGGCGCCGCCAACGCCACCACCCGGCCGTCCTCGATCAGCACATCCGCATGCACCTCGTCCGCGGCCGTGATCACAAGACCACCGGTAATCAGAGTCCGAGTCATTTCCCAACATTCCCTTCACGCCGACCACTGACCAGGCCACCACCGACACGGGCCGGGGCCACGCCCCGGCCCACCGGCCCCCTCACGCCGCCACCTCGCACGGCACACGGCCTACTCCGTAAGAAAATTCCTGGTCACGCGACCGAACGAAACCCTTGAACGAGGTGACGCCCTCCGACACGAGAAGGTCCATCTCCTTGAGCGAGGACTCGTTCACATCGGAGAGGATCATGTGGAAGGCGTAGTCGATGGCGCAGTTGCCGTCGGCCTTCGCGTACCAGGCGTCGAGCCCTTCGCGGACCGCGTGGCCCACGGACTGGATGGCGAAGTCGACGATCGTGGTGGTACCGCCCCAGGCCGCCGCCCGGGTGCCGGTCTCGAAGGTGTCGGCGGCGTAGGTGCCGCCGAACGGCATCTCCATGTGCGTATGCGCGTCGACACCCCCCGGGATGACGTATTTGCCGGTGGCGTCGATCCTCCGGTCGGCGCTCCAGCTCTCGGCCGCGTCGGTGCCGTGCGCCGCGAGAGCGGCGATGCGGCCGCCCTCGATGAGTACGTCGGCATGGATTTCGTCGGACGCGGTGATGACGAGACCGCCGTGGATGACGGTGCGGCTCATGTACCCCTCCTCACAGTGGCGGAATGGGTCTACGCACGTAGATGAGGTGCGTGGTGAAGAACGTAGAAGTGGGTTACCCACTGTGGCAATACCGCTGCGGCCAACCGCTGAAGACGTTTCCGTTTCCCCCGCCCGGCACTCCACCGGCCCACAGCGGGACGCGGTGCGGCGCCGCCTGGAAGATCACCGCGAACGGTGTGGTCAGGACCGCTCAGGGCAAGGCGGTGAAGGGCGCGAAGGTCACGGCCGAGCTGACGGCCGGGGGCACGGCGCGGAAGCTGACCGGCACGACCGAGAAGGACGGCTCGGTGCGTTTCAAGGCCACGGTGGACCGGGGCGTCGCCGAGGCCACGCTCACCGTCACCGAGGTGCGCTACGAGCACCTCGCGTACTACGGCGAGCTCGACCCGGTCCGCACCCTGGACCTCACCCGCCCCACCGGCCACCGGGGCTGACCGTCCGGCCGGGCCCCGGAGTCACCGGGGTCCGGCCGCATCGCTGCCGCGCCGGGTTACCGTGGCAGTTCACGCCGGTGCGGCCCTCCACGGCCCGCCGGGGCACACAGCACAGCGGCCCCGCATGCCACTGTGCGCCGCGCACAGGTATCCGCTCCCGGGCCTGTCTACTGTGCCGCCATCTCCACCCGCTGAGTGGTGAGTCGGTCGGTACGAAAGCCTGGAGGACAGCCGGTGAGCGCGACAACCGCACGTTCCGGTGCAACCGGAGAACCCCTGCGACCGGGCGAGGGCCGAATCCACGGGCCGCGTCCCGTCGGCGCGTACTTCGAGGCCATGCCGTTCGGGCGCGTCCATGTACTGGCGGCGCTGGCCCTCTTCATGGCCTTCGTCATCGAGTCGTGGGAACAGCTCGCTCTCGTCTATGTCTCCGGTGATCTCGGTGACGCCTTCTCCATCGACGCGGGCCGCATCGGGTGGGCGCTCTCCGCCGTCGCGCTCGGCATGATCCCCGGTGCGCTGGTCTGGGGTCCGGTCTCGGACCGGATCGGCCGACGCGCGGTGTGTCTGTGGAGCCTGTCCGCGTACGGAGTGGTCGCGCTGGCCAGCGCCTTCTCGCCGAACTTCACGGTCCTGCTGATCACCCGGGTGCTGTCCGGTCTGGCACTGGCCGGGATCTACACGGTGACCTTCCCGTACTTCCTGGAGCTGCTGCCGTCCCGGATGCGCGGCCGGGCCGCGGTCTATCTGTCGATCGGCTGGCCGATCGGTGTGCTGGCCGCGGTCGGGGTCACCCAGCTGCTGGCGGGCCTCGGCTGGCATGTGGTGGCCATCGCCTCCGCCCTGGCGGGACTCTGGGTGTTCGCGATCCGCGCCTGGGTGCCCGAGTCGCCGTACTGGCTGGCCGGGCAGAACCGGCACGACGAGGCGGCGGCCGTGCTGCGCCGGCTGGGCGCCGACGTCCCGGACGGCACCCGCTTCGAGGTCGTCGCCCCCGAGAAGGCCGGACGTCCAGCGGAGCTGCTGCGTGGCAGGCTGCTGCGGATCACGGTGCTGATGCTCGTCGTGAACTTCACCTTCAACTGGGGCTACTGGGGTCTGCAGACCTGGCTGCCGACGCTGCTCCAGGACAGGGGTCTGAGCATGTCGGCGAGCCTCGGCTTCGTCGCCCTCAGCGCGCTGTTCATGATCCCCGGCTACGTCTCCGCCTCGCTGCTGACCGGACGCTTCGGCCGCAAGAAGGTCTTCCTGCCGTACGTCGCGCTCGCCGCGGTCAGCGGAATCTTCTTCGCCTACTCCGGCTCGCTGACCGAGCTGTACATCGCGAACTTCGCGCTCTCCTTCTTCAGCCTCGGTGCCTGGGGCGTGTGGAACACCTGGAACGGTGAGTTCTTCCCGACCGCGCTGCGCGGCACGGGGTACTCCTGGGCCACCGCGGCCCAGCTGGTCGCGACGTCGCTCGCGCCTTCGGTGGTCGGCTTCCTGCTGGCGCAGGCGACCGGGTTCTCGACGACGATCCTGTTCATCACGGCCTTCCTGGTGGTGGCGCTGCTCTTCGCCGCTCCGCTGCCGGAGACCGAGGGGCGGGATCTGGAGTAGGGCCGGGATCTCGAACAGGGGCGCGGTCCAGCGCCTGGTGGCAGGATGACGCAGGTGAGACTAGGTGTGGACGTGGGGCGTACGACGACGGTCGCCGTTCTCGTCGGTCCCGACGGCACCGTGCCGGCCCACGCCGTGGTCGACTCGTCGGCCTCGCTCGACCGCTCGCTGCGCGACGTGCTCGACGCGCTGGACCCGCACACGGACACCCCGTACGACGGTGTCGAGGTCGTCTGCCTCACGACCGACCTCGACCGCACGCCCTGCACCCCGTCACCCGTCGCCGTGCTGCGCATCTCTCCTCCCGGCCATCCCGCGCTCGGCCCGTCCCCGCAGCCGGGCGGGCTGACCCGCGTGGTCGCGGGCGGGTCCTCGCTCACCGGCCGGCCGCTGGCGCCGCTCGACCGGGCCGGCGTCGAGGCGTTCGCCCGGGACGCGGCGACCGCCTCGATCACCTCGTTCGCACTCTGCGCGGCCGGTTCGCCCGCCCGCCCCGAACCCGAACTGACCGCGGCCGCCGTGATCGCCCGCCACCTGCCCGGTGCGCACATCACCCTCTCGTACGAGATCGGCTCGCCCGGTCTGCGCGAGCGCGAGAACGCCGCGGCCGCCAATGCCGCGCTCGGCCGCTGGGCCGAGCACCTCACCACCACCGCCGAACGGGCACTGCGCGCCCGTGGCATCACCGCCCCGCTGTTCTTCGCCCGGGACGACGCCGGTCTCGTCTCCGCCGAGTACGTCCGCCGCTACCCGGTGATCGCCACCGTCTCCGCGGCGGCCTGCGCGCTGCGCGGAGCCGCGCTGCGGGCAGGCACCGAGCGGGCCGTCGTGGTCGACGCGGCCGGTTCCACGATCCGCTGCTCGGCCGTCACGGACGGCGAACTGGAGGCCGGGGACGCGGGCCCGGGGCCCGGCGGCCTCTGGATGGATGTGGGCAGGCCGCGCCTGGACACCCTGCCGTTCGGCGGCGAGGAACTGCCCGCCGACGCACGGCCCCGGGTCGACGCGCTGGTGGCCGGAGTGCTGGAGCGCTCGCCGGGCAGCACGGTGCTGTACGCGGGCGGCGCGGCCCCGTACTTCGGCGGCGGCGCGGACGGGATCTGCGCGGCGGCGTACGGTGCGGCGCGCTCCGACACGCGGGTGGAGCTGGAGCAGGTGGTGGTCGCGCCGGGCCGGGCGGAACTGGACCGGCTCATCGGGCTGGCCCGCGACCAGGCGCTGGCGCGGGTCGTGTCGGCGGGTGCGGCGCCGGGCGGTGCCCGGGTCGCACGGGCGGACCACACGCCCGTCTCATATCTGCCGGGCGGGGTGCATCGCATCAGGGTCCGGGCCGTGGGCGCACCCGCCGGGGCGACGTCATGAGCGAGCCACCGCTCCAGGTGGACGCGGCCGTGCTGGAGCGGCTGGCGGCCGGGTCGCTGGTGCTGGCGGCGGGCGCGGCGGAGTCGGCGTTCCGGGTGGCGCTGGACTGGGCGCGGGCATCGGTGGCCACGCACGGTCCGGTGTGGTTGCTGGCCCCCGGCGAGCTGAGCGGGCTGCGGCTCTGTGTGACCGTCACCCTGGTCGGCTCCTCGGCGGCGCTCGCCGAGCAGTTGCCGACGGGCGCGGAGACGGTGCGGGCGGTGCGCGCCCTGGAACGGCTGCTGGGCGCCCGCGCCGATGCGGTCGTCGCGCTGAACACGGCGGGCGAGAACGCGCTGCTGTCGGTGGCCGCCGCGGCGGACTGCGGGCTTCCGCTGGTCGACGGCGACGGCTGCGGACGGGTGCTGCCGCTGCTGGAGCAGTCGACGTTCACGCTGGCCGGGGTGGCCGCGGCACCGCTCGCGCTGGCGACCCCGTCGGGCGACGTGGTCGTGGTGGAGTCCGCGGGCGGACGAGTGGAGGACCTGGTGCGTCCGCTCGTTCCGGCGGCGGGCGGCTGGGCGGTGGCCGTCTGCTACGCCATGCCGGGCGAGGTCCTGGCCGGTTCCGTGGTGCCCTCCACGGTGAGCAGGGCGATCCGCGCGGGCACGGCGGCCCCCCGCGATCTGTTCGCCCCCTGGTCACCGCGGCGGCTGTGCCGGGGCCGGATCACGGCGGTGGAGCACCCGGCGGACGAATACGGCTACGGGACGCCGGAACCGTACGGCCGGCTCGGCGGCCCGGATGCCTCCCCGTGGCCCGCGCTGCCGTCCCGCCCGACGAGTGTGCTCGTCGCCGAGACGGAGGGGCTCGGCCGCCACTTCCGTCTGGAGGCGCACAACGAGGTGCTGCTGGCGCTGGCGGACGGGGCGCCGGTCGCCGCCGCCCCGGACCAGATCCTGATCCTGTCGGCCTCGGCCGACCGGCGTGTACTGGATGTGGAGCGGGCGGTGCCGGGCGTGGCCGTCGAGGTGGTGGTCATCCCCGCCGCACCCGCCTGGCACACGCCCGAAGGCCGACGGCTGGCCCGTGCGGGCGCGGTCGATCCGCAGGGCGCACAGGAGGAGCCATGGTGAATCGCCCGTCAGGCCGCGCGGTCCGCGAGGGCGCGCTCACCGTCGCCGAACTCGTCCAGCAGGGGCGGCTCGCCGGGGTCCGGATGTCCGGGGCGAGCGGCCGGGACATCGAGGTGCGGTCGGTGCGCATCGTGGACCGTACGGCGGCACTCGACACCCTGGAACCTCATACGGCGGTCGTGCTGACCGGCCGGGTGGCCGCCGCGGGCTGGACCGTGGAGATGGCGCTGCGCAAGGCGTGGGAGCATGCCGCGGCCTGTGTCGTGGTCACCGAGTCGGCGGGCCGGCCCGGCTCGGTGGGGGCGCTCGCCGACCGGCTCGGGGTGCCACTGCTGGTGATCGACGAGGACGCGCTGGACGCGGCGGTCCGGATCGCCTCCGCCGTCGCCCGGCCCGACGCCGGACGGACCGCGCTGGTGGCGCAGGCGGCCCGCGCGCTCGCCGACGCCGGACCGCACGCCGGGCGGGTGCTGTCCGCCCTGCACGCGATCCTGCCGTCCACGGCGGTGGCGCTGACCGGGCCGACCGGTGACGTGCTGGCCGGCCGGCGGGCCGCGCTCTCGGCGGAGGGCGGCGCGCTGACCGTCCGGGTGGAGGTGCCGGACGGCGACAGCGGCGCGCTGGGTGCTCTGGTCGCCCGGTCGGGCTCGCGGGTCGCGGGGTGGGGGGAGACGGTGCGGGACGTGCTCCGGCTCGCGGTCGCTCCGCTCACCGCGTGGTGCGCGGTGCGCCGCCTGGACGACGAACGGACCGGCCACCGCGCCGAGTTGCTGCTGCACCGACTGCTGGAGGATGCCTCCGAGGCTCCGGCCGGCGACGGTCCCGGGGCGGGGCCGGGCGAGGACGTACGCGCCGAGGCGGCGGCGCTGGGCTGGCCCGCCCGTGGCCCGCTCGTCGCGTACGCGCTGCGCCCGGTCGCGGGCCGGGACGGCCCGGACCCCGGCCCCGCGCTGCGCGCGGTGTGGGCGGCGGCGGGACCGGGTGGACCGCTGGTCGCGTACGAGGGTTGCTGGGTGGCCTGGCAGTCGGTGTCCCCGGCGGGCGGCGCGGACCCGCTCGACGGAGCGGCCCGGCAGTTGACCGGCGCCCTCGCCGCGCTGTCCGCCTATGTGCCGGTCGCGGGCGGAGTGGCCGGTACGGCGGCCTCGTTGTCCGCCCTCGGCCCGGTCCTCTCCGACGCGTGCGCGGCGGCCGGAGTGGCCGCCGCCGGGGACCCCGCGAGCGTGGTGCGCGGGGACCGCATGGGCGCGGCCCAGCTCCTGTCCGCCGTACCGACGGAGCTGTTGCGCGGCCCGGCCGAGGTGGTGCTCGCTCCACTCCTCGCGGCGGACCGGGACGGCACGCTGCTGCGTACGCTGGCGGTCGTCCTCGACGCGGGCGCGGCACCGACGGCGGCGGCCGAGGTGCTCGGTGTGCACCGCAACACGGTGGCGGCGCGGCTGGACCGTATTCGCGCACTGGGCTTCGATCCTGACGACGCGTCACAACGGCTGGCGCTCCATCTGGCCTGCCGGGTGCTGCTGTCCGAGGACAGGGACGGCGACGGCGAGCACTGAGCGGCTCGGCGGCCACCGCAGCCGCGGAATCACCGACCGCCGATGCGATGAGGTGGGCGGGCACCGCGGCGGTGCCCCGCCCGGGGCGGGGACTCCCGTTCCACGGTGCGATCGCGCGTTCGAACCCATCACGTCCGCCTGTCAGGCTCCGTACACGGCCGCCGCGTGCCCCGCCGACAGCAACCCCTGCCGCACGTCCTCGGCCACCGCTTCGGGGGACCGCTCCCCCGCCGGACCGAACCCGCCGCCGCCCCCGCTCTCGCAGCGCAGCACATCCCCCTCGCGGACGGTCAGCGCGTTGACCTTCAGCAGTGAACGCGCGCCGTCACGCCCCGGGTTGAGCGTGACCTGCGGCGGAGCACCCGCTGCCCCGCCGAAGACTCCCCAGGCCGGAGTGACCGAACGCTCCCACCACAGCGAGAGCTGCTGGTCGGTGGTGAACCGGTACTGCCGTACCACCCCGTTGCCCCCGCGCGTGCGGCCGGCACCGGCGGAGTCGGGGCGCACCGCGTACTCCTCGACACGCACCGGGAACAGGGTCTCCAGCACCTCGACCGGCATGTCGCGCAGCGAGCCGTTGACGTTGTTGATCAGGCAGGACTCGCCGTCGGAGGTCTCCCAGGCGCCCCAGCCGCCGACCGTCGCCTCCTGGGAGACGAAGAGCTTTCCGCTGCGCGGGTCGGTGCCGGTGAACTGGACGATCATCGAGTCGCCGTAGCTTGCCGCGGCGGCGCGGTCCGGGACGGCCGGGGCGAGCGCCTTGACGACCAGGTCGATGACCAGGCCGAGGTGCGAGTAGTAGTACTGACAGGCGGCCGGTTCGACGGCGGCGAGCATGGTGCCGGGTCGGGTCAGTACATCGAGTGGTTTGAACGAGCCACCGTTCAGCGGTACTTCGCCGCTCACAAGCAGCTTGTAGCCGACCCGGCAGGCCGCGACGGTCTGCGCGGCACCGCAGTTGACGGGCCCGGTCGCCTGGTCGGCGCAGTCGGTGACGTCCATCGTCATGCGGTCGCCGTCGATGGTGACGCGGACGGTGACACGCAGCGGCGCGCCGAGGTCGATGCCGTCGTTGTCGAGATGCCCCGTGGCCTCGTACACACCGTCGGGGATCGCGGCGATCTCCTGGCGCTCCAGTCGCTCGGTCTGGGCGAAGATCGCGTCACGGGCGGCGAGCACGGTCTCCAGACCCCACCGCCCGACGATCTCCGCGAGCCTGCGGGTCCCGGTGCGGGCGCAGGCGACCTGGGCGCGCATGTCGCCGAGGGTGGGGTGCGGGAATCGGACCTGCCGGGAGATCAGATCATGGATGAGCGTGCATGCCTCACCGTTCTCGTAGATCTTCAACGGGCCCATGCGCAGGCCCTCCTGATAGATCGTCGTGGAGTCCATGGAACCGCCGGGGTCCTTCGACCCCATGTCGATCCAGTGGGCGCGGGAGGCGGCGAAACCGACGAGTTCGTCGTCGACGAAGATCGGGGCGTAGACGGTGACGTCGTTGAGGTGCGTGCCGCCGATGTACGAGTCGTTGAGCACCCATACGTCGCCGGGCCGCCAGACCTCGCGGCCGTACATCTGCTCCGTGGCGCGGGTGCACTCCTCCAGATTGCCCAGGAAGATCGGCAGGCCGGAGGACTGGCCGAGGACGTGGTGGTCACGGTCAAGGAGCGCGACGGCGCAGTCCTTCGCCTCGTAGATGGTCGGGGTGTACGAGGACCGGATCAGGGTGGTGTTCATGTCCTCGGCGGCCTGGAGCAGCGCGCAGCGGATGATCTCCGTGGTGATCGGGTCGACGGCTGCCGTGGTCGTGCTGGTCATGCGACGCCTCCGAGCTTGATGACGAGGAATCCGTTGTCGTCCACGGTGACCGTGGCGTCCGGCGGGACGACGGTGGTGGAGGTGGCCTCGACGATGACGGCGGGGCCGGGGATGTACTGCCCGGGGGCGAGGTGTTCGCGGCGCAGCACCGCGGTGTCGTGCGCGGCGCCGCCGAAGACGACCGGCTTGACCGTGGTCGCAGGGGCCTCGCCCGGCGCCGCGGCGTACGGGACGGCGGCGAGTTCGGGGAGTCCGCCGAGCGCGGTGGTGCGCAGGGTGACGAACTCGACGGGCGCCTCGGGGGTCGCATGGCCGTATCGGCGCTCGTGGAGTTGGGCGAAGCGGTCGGCCACCGAGTCCAGGAAGCCTTCGGCGGCGGGCTCGGCCGGTCCGGAGAGCGGCACGGTCAGGGTGTAGTCCTGGCCTTCGTACCGCATGTCCACGGCGTGCTCGATACGGTGCCGGTCCGCCGGTACGCCCTGTTCGGAGAGGGCGTCGAAGCCCTCGGCCTGCAGAGCGGCGAGTGCGTCGGCCATGGCCGGGCCGTCGAGGTCGGCGCCCGGGGTGAAGAACTGGAGCGTGAGGTCGCGGCGGACCTCGGTGCCGAGCATGCCCCAGGCGGAGAACGCGCCGGGGAAGCGCGGTACGACGACTTCCTCGATGCCGAGTTCGCGGGCGATCTCCACGGCGTGCATGGGTCCGGCGCCGCCGAAGGCGAGGAGGACGAACTCGCGGGGTTCCAGGCCGTGTTCGACGGTGAGCGTACGGATCGCCTGGGCCATCTTGGCGCTGGCGACGTCGCAGATGCCGCCGGCCAGCTCGACGGGGTCGAGGCCGAGGGTGTCCGCGAGTTCCGCGACGGCCCGGTGGGCGGCTTCGGTGTCCAGGGTCATGTGTCCGCCGGCGAACCAGTCGGGGTCGACGCGGCCGAGGACGGTGTTGGCGTCGGTGACGGTGGCCTGTGTGCCGCCGCGTCCGTAGCAGGCGGGGCCGGGTACCGCGCCCGCCGATTCGGGACCGACGCGCAGTCCGCCCGCCTCGGCGTAGGCGAGGGAGCCGCCGCCCGCCCCGATCGTGTGCAGGTCGACGAGGGGCATGAGCACGGGGAAGCCGTCGGCGACCCCCTCGTTGGAGACATGGGGCCGCCCGCCGAGGACGAGCGACACATCGAACGAGGTGCCGCCCATGTCGACGCAGATCGCGTTCGGCCGCCCCAGCAGCGCGGACGCCGAGACGCCGCCCATGGTGCCGCCGACCGGTCCGGACAGCAGGGTCTGGAGGGGGTGGCGACGGGCGAAGGAGGCATTGACGACGCCGCCGGAGGACTGCATGACCTGTACGGGAACGGTCAGCCCGTGGGCGGCGAAGCGGTCCTCGATCCGGCCGAGGTAGCGGCGTACGACCGGCCCGGTGTACGCCTCCAGGACGGCGGACGAGGTGCGTTCGTACTCGCGCCATTCGCGCGCCACTTGGTGGGAGAGCACGATCATCACGTCGTCGCCGAGCTCCTCGGCGAGGATCTCGCCGGCCCGCAGTTCATGGGTGGGGTCGACGTAGGAGAAGAGCAGTGCGACGGCGACGGCGTCGAAGCCCTCGTCGCGGGCGCGACGGGCCGCGGCCCGTACGGCGCCCTCGTCGAGCGGGACCAGTTCGGTGCCGCGCGAGTCGAAGCGTCCGCCCGCCTCGGCGGTCGCGTAGCGGTCCACGAGCGGCACGGGCTTGCGGTAGTGCAGGTCGAACATGCGGTCCCGGTTGCCGCGGGCGATCCGGTAGACATCGCGCATCCCGGCCGAGGCGAGCAGCAGGACGCGGGCCCCCTTGCGTTCCAGCAGGGCGTTGAGGCCCTGAGTGGTGCCGTGGACGAAGAAGGAGATGTCGCCGGGGTCGTCGACCGCCCGGCCCAGCGAGGAGAAGACGCCCTCGGCGAGGTCCCCCGGCGTGGTGGGGGTCTTCGCCGCGTCGAAGGTGCCGCGCGTCTCGTCGTACGCGACGACATCGGTGAACGTGCCACCGATGTCCATGGCCACCCGGTAAGTCATGCCGCCTCCCGGCTTTCTCAAGGGAATGGCGTGACGCTATCGACGGGGCGCGGCGGGTCGCTGTGCGCTGCGCACGGTGGACGGAGTCCGGCCGTGCGCAGCGCCCGGCGTCAGCCGACGGGGCCCGGCCGGCGCACGTCCTCGTGGAGGTGGACGATCCGCCAGCTCTCCCCCGCCCGGTGCAGGATCACGGTGTTCCGGATCAGCTCGGGGCGGTTCGGCGTACCGTCTGCGGCGGGGGCGAAGTCGACGCGCAGCCAGAAGCGCAGGACGGCGATGTCGCCGAAGACGTCGACGGTGCGGTCGTACGCGGTGAGGCCGGTCTCCTCCGGTCCCTCACCGGCAGCCGGGCGGGCGTCGCGGATCCGGTCGAGGTCGGGCTTGCCGAGCAGGAGCGGGTCGGCGGCGGAGTCCCAGACGGTTGCCTCGGGATCGAGTGCCTCGTCGATCCCGGCCCGGTCGCCGGCGTCGTACGCCTCGTACATTCCGGTGAGGACGGCCCACACGGCGTCGGCATCGGCCGCCGACGCGCCGGGCCTGGCGGTGGACGGGAGGGGGAGGATGTTCTCGGGCATGGTGCTGCTCCTGAACGGACACGGGTGTGCTCGCGACACGGGGGTGTGATGGCGGCCAAGCTACACAGCCGCGTACCGGCCGTCGCCCACACCCCCGTCGCTCAGGCCACCGATCGGAGGGCCTCGGCCAGGATCCCGGCGCCCTCCTCCGCCTCCGCGACGGTCAGCGTGAGCGGCGGTGCGATCCGCAGCACGCTGGTGTTGTGACCGCCGCCCTTGCCGACGAGCAGACCGCCTTCACGGGCGGCTTCGAGTACGGCGGTGGCCGCCCGCGGGTTCGCCTCGTCGGTGCCGGGCTCGACCAGCTCGATCCCGATCATCAGGCCCCGGCCGCGCACCTCCCGTACGCACTCCGAGGCCGCGCCGATCGCACGCAGCCGCTCGATCAGCAGTCCGCCGACGCGGCGGGCGTTGCCCTGCAGATCGTGTTCGAGGAGGTACGAGAGGTTGGCGAGGCCGGCCGCCATGGTGACCGGGGAGCCGCCGAACGTCGAGATGGAGTTGGCGTCGAGGCAGTTCATGACGTCGGCGCGGGCCACGACACCGCCGATCGACATGCCGTTGCCGATGCCCTTGGCGAACGTGAGGATGTCCGGCGGACCGTTCTCGCCGTGCGCCTGCCAGCCCCAGAAGTGCTCACCGGTGCGACCCCAGCCGGTCTGCACCTCGTCGGAGATCCACAGGATGCCGTGGCGGTCGAGGACCCGGCGGAAGGCCGCGTACAGACCGTCGGGCGGTGAGGTGAACCCGCCGACGCCCTGGATGGGTTCGGCGATCAGGGCGGCGGGCTCACGGGTGTGGCCGAGCAGGTCCTCCAGATCGGCGACGCAGGCCGCGATGAACTCGGCGTCGCCGAGGTACGCGTAGGGCCCGCGGGTGCGGACGCCACCGTGCACGTACAGCGTCTGCAAGGGCGACAGGCTCGTGGGCGACCAGGCGTTGTTGCCGGTGATGGAGACGGCGGAGAAGGATCTGCCGTGGTAGCTGTTGCGCATCGCGAGTATCTGGTTCGACCCGCGGTACGCGGTGGCGAGCAGCAGGGCCGTGTCGTTGGCCTCGGTGCCGGAGGTGGTGAAGAAGACCCGTGCGTCCGGGATGCCGGAGAGCGTGGCGACGCGTTCGGCCAGCTCGACCATCGGCCGGTTGAGGTAGAGCGTGGAGGAGTGGATGATCCGCCCGGCCTGCTCGCTGACCGCCTTGGTCACCTCGGGCAGGGCATGGGCGGTCATGGTGGTGAGGATGCCGCCGAAGAAGTCGAGGTAGCGCCTGCCGTCGGCGTCCCAGACATGGCGGCCCTCGCCGTGGGTGATCTCCAGCGGGTCCTTGTAGTAGAGCGCCAGCCAGTCGGGGCTGACGGCGAGATGGCGTCGGTGCAGGCTGCTCACGGCTCCACCAGTCCTTCGTACGCGTCGGGCCGGCGGTCCCGGTAGAACGCCCACTGCTGCCGGACCTCGTCGATGAGGCCGAAGTCGAGGTCGCGGACGACGAGTTCCTCCTCCTTGTCGCTGGCGACCTCGCCGACGAACTGGCCACGCGGGTCGACGAAGTAGCTGGTTCCGTAGAAGTCGTTGTCGCCGTACTCCTCCTGGCCGACGCGGTTGATCGCGGCGACGAAGTACTCGTTGGCGACTGCGGAAGCGGGCTGTTCCAGCTGCCAGAGGTAGCTGGAGAGGCCGCGCGAGGTGGCAGACGGATTGTACACCAACTGGGCCCCGTTGAGACCGAGTTGACGCCAGCCCTCCGGGAAGTGACGGTCGTAGCAGATATAGACGCCGACCTTGCCCACGGCAGTGTCGAAGACCGGCCAGCCGACGTTTCCGGGCTTGAAGTAGTACTTCTCCCAGAACCCTTTGACCTGCGGGATGTGGTGCTTGCGGTACTTGCCGAGGTAGGAGCCGTCGGCGTCGATGACGGCGGCGGTGTTGTAGTAGAAGCCGGACTGCTCGATCTCGAAGACCGGCACGACGATCACCATGCCGGTCTCGCGGGCGAGTTCCCGCATCCGCAGGACGGTCGGCCCGCCCGGGACGGCTTCCGCCCAGCGGTAGTGCTCGGGTTCCTGCACCTGACAGAAGTAGGGGGCGTTGAACACCTCCTGGAAGCCGATGATCTTCGCGCCCCGGCGGGCGGCCTCGCGCGCGTGTTCCTCATGCTTGGCGATCATGGATTCGGTGTCGCCGGTCCAGGTCGCCTGGACGAGTGCGGCGCGTACTACTTGGGACATGAGCTGCTCCTTCGACGCGGCGTCAGAGAGCCTCTACGCGTTTCTACGCCCGTAGACACGTGCGTAGAGGAGAACGTAGGCCCCGTCACACAGCGGGGCAAGACCATCGCCGTGAAGCGGCGGAGTCGATCATGTTTCACACCCGTGCGGGCCACACGTCCGCACCGGCCGGGCCGGTACGGCACCCGGCTCCGATTTGCTCCCGCGCGCCGGTTTGTATTCTCGGCAGGCACCACCCCATCAGTGCGGCACCTGCGAGAGGAAACACCATGACCACCGAGCTGAGCCCCGCCGCCCTGACGGAGCCCCTTGAGCGGGCCCGCCAGGACTACCGGGACCTCACGGGACTCGGACTCTCGCTCGACCTCACCCGCGGCAAGCCCGCGCCGGAACAGCTCGACCTCTCCGACGACCTGCTGAGCCTGCCCGGCGGGCGGCACACCTCCGCCGACGGCACGGACGTACGCAACTACGGCGGACTGCAGGGGCTGCCCGAGCTCCGGGAGATCTTCGCCGGGGTGCTGCAGGTACCGGCCGGACAACTGCTCGCGGCCGGGAACTCCAGCCTCGAACTCATGCATGACTGCCTGGTGCACGCCCTGCTGAGCGTGCTGCCGGGCGCGGAGTCGCGGTGGGTGGAGCAGGAGCGGATCGCGTTTCTGTGTCCCGTGCCCGGCTACGACCGGCACTTCGCGCTGTGCGAGCGGTTCGGGATCGACATGATCCCGGTGCCGATGACGGCCGAGGGCCCGGACATGGATGCCGTGGAACGGCTCGTCGCCGAGAACCCCGCGATCAAGGGCATCTGGTGCGTACCGAAGTACAGCAATCCGGACGGTGTCTGCTACAGCGACGAGACCGTGGCACGCCTCGCCTCGATGAGCACCGCGGCTCCCGACTTCCGAATATTCTGGGACAACGCCTACGCCGCACACCACCTCACCGACGAGCCCGTCGAAATCGCCGATCTGCTCGCCGCCTGCACCGGGGCCGGGAACCCGGACCGGGCCTTTGTGTTCGGCTCCACCTCGAAGATCACGGCGGCGGGCGCGGGCGTCGCCTTCTTCGGCTCTTCGCCCGCCAATGTGCAGTGGCTGCTCGGCAACAACGCCAAGCGATCGATCGGCCCCGACAAGATCAACCAGCTGCGGCACGTCCTGTTCCTGCGGGACGCCGACGGGGTGCGGGCCCACATGGAGCGCCAGCGGGCCCTGCTGCAGCCCAAGTTCGAGGCGGTGGCGCGGATCCTGGAGGCCGAGCTCGGCGGGACGGGACTCGCGACCTGGACCTCGCCCAGGGGCGGGTACTTCGTGACCCTCCAGGTGCCGGACGGCTGCGCCGAGGAGGTCGTACTCCGCGCCGCCGAGGCGGGCATCGTGCTGACCCCGGCCGGCGCCACCCACCCGTACGGTGACGACCCGCGCGACGCGGTCATCCGGATCGCCCCCAGTTACCCGGGCCTCGCGGAGCTGGAGCAGGCGATCGCGGGACTCACCGTCTGCGTCCGTCTCGTGGGGTACGAGCAGCGGGCGCGCTGAGCCGCTGCGCCCGGACGGTCCGGTCAGGACGCCGTTGAGGATCCGAACCGGGCCGTCGCGACGGATTCCCCCGTGTGCGCGCCCACCGGCGCCCGGCCGGGGCCCGTGGGAACGGGGCCCGGCCGGACGCTTCCCTCCAGGTTCTTTCGTCCGGACGAGCCCGGCATGACCCGGACGAGCGGCCCCAGGTCCTGTCCTGTCGAGCTTCGTGGATCAGCCTGGGGCGTCTGGTGCGGTGCATCGCAAGGCGGAGGATCGTCCTCGTACTGGACGTACTTGGGCGACACCGACAACGCGGCGAGGTGCCGCACCAGACGCCCCGGGCCCGCGAAGATCGCCCGGACAAGTCCTAGGCGAACTGGCCGGGCCGGTAGTCACCGGCGGGCTGCTGGGTGATGACGTTCACGCGGTTGAAGGCGTTGATGAGGGCGATGAGCGACACCAGGGCCCCGAGCTGCTCCTCGTCGTAGTGCTTGGCGGCGTTCGCCCAGACCTCGTCGCTGACACCACCGGCCGCGTCGGCGATGCGGGTGCCCTGCTCAGCGAGTTCCAGGGCGGCGCGCTCGGCGTCGGTGAACACCGTCGCCTCCCGCCAGGCCGCGACCAGATGGAGACGCGCCGAGGTCTCCCCGGCGTGCTCGGCGTCCTTGGTGTGCATGTCGACGCAGAAGGCGCAGCCGTTGATCTGACTGGCGCGGAGCAGCACGAGTTCCCGCGTCGAGTCCGGCAGCGTCGAGTCCGTGACCACCTTGCCCGCCGCGACGATGTGCTTCAGGGCCTTGCCCGTGACCGGGTTGCTGAAAAGGTTCAAGCGAGCATTCATGGTGCACTCCTTGCCGTTGTTGGCGGTTACACCTCTCTGACGGAAACGGCACCGCAGGATGTGACGGCGGCGAATGTGACGTGCGTCTCCCTGCCTCATCACGACAGCGACCGTCCGCCGCGAAGCGATCAGGACAGTCACCCGGCCGCACCCGGCCGCACCCAGCCCCTCATGGGCCGCTCACGCTCTCCTCCGACCCGGCCCCATGCGACCACACACCCACAGGACCGCCCTCCGGTCCGCCCGGTGATCCGAACGACTGCGGGTGATCGAAAGTCTCTGGATTCGGACGAGCGGGTTCGTTATGGTCTTCAACGAGACGGAACGGTCCGTCTCGTCGAGTGAAGTGGCATGTCCTTTGCGGGGGCACCGCCGTGGAGCGCGGCGTTCTCCATGGACGAAGGAGTGGGTTTCTGTGCCGAGTGCCAGGGTTTGGTTCCTCACCGGTGCTTCCCGCGGCCTGGGACGCGCGTTCACCGAGACGGCCCTGGCCGCCGGGGAGCGGGTCGTGGCAGCCGCCCGCAACGTCGAGCCGCTCGCCGGGTTGGCCGAGGAGTACCCGGACGATCTCGTACGGCTCTCTCTGGACGTCTCCGACCGCCGGGCCGTGTTCGAGGCGGTGGAACAGGCGGTGACGGCTTTCGGCCGACTCGATGTCGTGGTCAACAACGCGGGCGGTCTGCTGTACGGCATGGTGGAGGAGGCCACGGAGGAGCAGATCCGAGATCACCTCGACGTCAACTTCTTCGGTGCGGTGTGGGTGACGCAGGCCGTGATCCCGCACCTGCGCGCGCAGGGTTCCGGGCGCGTCCTGCAGATCACGTCGATGGGCACCGGCGGCGGCATGGCCTCCGTCGGGTTCTACGGGGCGGGCAAGGCCGCGCTCGACTCGGTCAGCGAGGCACTGGCGATGGAGGTCGAGCAGTTCGGGATCAAGGTCACGGTCGTCCAGATGGGCGGCTACGCCACGGAGCTGTTCACGGCGGGCACGACAGCGACGGCACTCGACCCGGCCTACGACACGCTGCGGACCCGGCTGGCCGAGATGTGGGGCGAGGACTCCGGTCCGGATCCGAGCACGGCGGCACCCGCGATCATGGAGCTGGCCGCGCTGCCGGACCCGCCTCGTCGCCTGATTCTCGGCGGCCGGTCGTTCGACCTCGTCCAGGAGATGAGCCGGGCGCGCGCGGAGCAGTACCGGGAATGGGAATCCCTCAGCCGCATGGCACCGGGCTGACCCCGCAGGGCGGAGAGTCCGGCCCCGCCGAGCCCGCCGCCCGGGGGTCGCCACGCGACGGCCGGGCGGCCCCTGTGCACCGGCGGGCGGACGTCCCGGACGGCGCGAGCGCGCACGACGTCAAGGCGTTCCGCGTTCTTTCCCGTTCGGGTGATGTGCGGCGTGTCGGGAGGATCTCGGAGCGCTTTGGGCAGCCTCCAGGCGACCGATCCTGAGAGGGGAAGCAGTGGGGCTGTCACGCGCGTACGGGCACGCCATCAGTGAGGGGCCGACGCCGGCCGATGCGGCGGGGGCGCCGGCCCTGCCGTATCCGAGCGGCTGGGCCGCACTGGCCTTCTCCGACGAGTTACGGCCGGGCACCGTGCTCACCCGGCCGTTGGCGGGACAGGACGTGGTGCTCTACCGGCTCGGTACGGGGGCGGTCCGCGCCATCCGCCCGTACTGTCCGCACCTCGGCGCCCATCTCGGCCTGGCGAAGGTCGACGGCGACGATCTGGTCTGTCCCTTCCACTTCTTCGCGTTCGGCCCCGATGGCGCGTGCGTGCGGACGGGATACGACACGAAGCCGCCGAAGTCGCCTCTTACGCACCTGCCGGTGCACGAGGCCAACGGCGCTGTCTTCGTCTGGCGGCACCACGACGGCCGGGCGCCGGACTGGTTCATCCCCGACTGGCACGAGGTCGGTCACCGCCCGGCCCGCAGTGCCGCCTGGGAGCTGGCCGGCAATGTCCAGGAAGTCATCGAGAACTCGGTGGACCTCGGGCACTTCGCCACCCTGCACGGCTGGGCGAAGGCCGAGATCGGCGGGCCTGTCGTCTACGACGATGCCGCGTTCCACGTGTCCATGCGGGCCCACGAGTCGGCGCCGCTGCTGGGCGACTTCGTCGTCGAGGTGGAGGTGGACGGATACGGACTCGGTTGCCTGCACGCCGATGTGCACACGCCTCGGATCGGGCTGCGGATGTGCACGATGGTGCTGCCGACGGCGATCGCGCCCAACCGGATGCAGTTCCGGCAGAGGAACCGCATCGCGTTCACGGAGCCGGCCCGGCTGCCGGCCCCGCTCGCGCGGGCGGTCAGCCGGACCGCCGCGCGACTGCTGGACCGCGCGGTCTTCCGGTCCAGTTGCGAGTTCACCGCCGCCGACTTCCCGATCTGGAACCACAAGCAGTACCAGCAGCCGCCCCGGCTCGCTCCGGGCGACGGCCCGATCGGCCCGTTCCGGCGCTGGGCCCGGCGGTTCTACCCGCCGCCGGGAGAGAACGGGGGACACGGCTCGACCACGGCGGGCGAGGTCGGCCGGTTCAACGCCGCGACGGAGCCGACGCGGCGTGAATCCTCCGGAGTCACCGCGTCGGGACCCGAGCACGGCTGAGCCCCGCGCGGTGTCGGCATCGTCGCCCGGATACCCCGAACTCCGGCTGCTGCCCCACTCGTTCGAGAACATCACGCCGTACGATCCGTCACCGGCCTCCCGTGGATCCGCCGCCCCGGGGCGCGCGCACGACGCCGGCCACCCGTAAGGCACCCCGTGGCTGCTTGCGCCCACGCCCACCGCCCGGCCCCCGAGCGGACACGCGGACGGCATGGCGGCACACCTCCGCCGAGCCCCTGCTCCTGGCGGGCCGCAGCTGTCTTGGCACGCGCCACCGAGCCCCGTCGCGGGCCGCGGCGAGCGGGCCGAGAAGGAGCGAGGGGACGGGCGCCGCCAGTTGTCCGCACCCCACCCATGGTGGCCGCTCGGCTTGGACGGCGCGGACGATCGGGCCGTCCGGTGGAACGGCCCGATCGCGCCTACCCAGCCATCGGCACCGCGTCCGGCGCCGGGGCGCAGCGCCTGAGCAGTTCGTCCATCGACAGTCCGAGCGCCCCGGCCAGCGCCGCGACAGTGAAGAAGGCGGGGGTCGGCGCGCGACCCGTCTCGATCTTGCGCAGCGTCTCGGCGGAGATTCCGGCACTCGCCGCGATCTCGACCATACTGCGCCGACCACGCGCCTCACGGAGCAGCGCTCCGAGGCGTTCGCCGCGGAGGCGCTCTTCCGGGGTCAGGGGGGTCCGTACCATGCCGTCATTCTAATACCGCCACGACCGGTATAGTAATTGGCATGGTGCAGCTCAAGACGGACACATCCATCGAAGCGATGCGCGAGACGGGCCGGGTCGTGGCGCAGTTGCTGACGGCCGTGCGGGAAGCGGCGGCGGTCGGCGTCTCCCTGCGCGAACTCGACGCGGTGGCCCGGGAGGTTCTGCGCGAGGCGGGCGCCGGCTCGCCGTTCCTGAACTACCGGCCGCATTTCGCCCCGACCCCGTTCCCCGCGGTCATCTGCGCGTCGGTCAACGACGCGATCGTGCACGGCATCCCGACCGATCAACGGCTGTGCGACGGCGATCTGGTGAGCATCGACGCGGGCGCGACGCTCGGCGGCTGGGCGGGCGATTCGGCGATCAGTTTCACGGTCGGTCGCGCCCGGCCGGCGGACACCCGGCTGATCGACACGGCGTTCGCGGCCCTGGAGGCGGGCATCGCGGCGGCAGTGGTCGGCAATCGGATCGGCGACATCGCGCACGCCATCGGCACGGTCTGCCGAGCGGCCGGCTACGGCATTCCGGAGGGTTTCGGCGGCCACGGCGTGGGACGTTCGATGCACGAGGACCCGGCCGTCCCCAACGAGGGACGACCGGGCCGCGGCATGCCGTTGCGGCACGGGATGGTGCTGGCGATCGAGCCGATGCTGATCGGCGGCGGCAGCGACGGCTTCCACCCGGACCGGGACGGCTGGACCTTGCGAACGTCCGACGGCAGCCGGGCGGCGCATGCCGAGCACACGGTGGCGATCACCGACGAAGGTCCGCGCATCCTGACAGCGTTGTGAACACTTGGCGCCGGCGTCCTTCCCTGTGCCGCCAGGGCCTCACCTCTGGATCACGCCGGGCTCGCGCACCCCGCTCGCCGGTCCGGACCGGACCGGACCGGACGAAAAACCCTAGTTGTTCTGGATGAACTGCTTGGCCAGGGCCTCGCCGGCGGTGACGGCGGCGCTGTGGCTCTCGATCGGTGACACCTTGGAGTTCTTGAAGAGGATGTAGGTGACGCCGGAATCGACGCCACCGGTCTCCGGGTCGGGGTCGATGCCGAGCGCCTTGGCGGTGGCGTACGAGGCTTCACCGATGATCTTGCTGGGGCCGGTGTCGCCGACGACGGCGTACTCGACCTTGTTGTTGTAGATGACGGCGACGACGCCACCGCCCTTGATCCCCGCGCTGCTGTAGTTCCAGATGCCGCTGCTGCTCGGCACGACGACGTACGGCAGCCTCTCGGCGCTCAGCGGCTTGTCGCCGGAGGTGTGGAACGCGGTGTCGTCCTGGAACCACGGGTCGGTGTTCGCGTTGCAGGCGGTGGTGACCTGGCCGTCGCAGTCGATGTCCATGTCGGCCTTCCAGAACACGGCACCGTTCTTGCCGCAGACCGGTATGGTCGCCGACGTCTCCTCGTCCGTACGGTACTTGCCGGTGGAGATCTGCGAACACGAGGTGACCTTGGCCAGCAGATCGGCCGCACTGACGGAACCCTCCTTGATCCCGGCCCCGGACCGGTCGGCGGTGCCGGAATCCGCCCGGGGCGCGGCGCCGGACACGGTGCCCGGAGCCGGACTGGCCTCGGCGGCGGGGGTCAGCGTGGCGGTCGCGAGCAGGGCTGCGCCGGAGGCCGCGGCGAGGGCGAGCGTTCGAGTACGCACAGTGGGGGTGCCCTTCTATTAGGAACCTTTCCTTACCGACGCGGCCAAGATGGACCCTGCGTCATGCCCCCGTCAAGACCGCGGGGCCGGCTCTCGTGTGACACCCACGAAGAACCAGCCCCGCACAGAACCTTATTGACGTATCGTCAGGGTCGGTCGCTCGGATTCACGACCATGGCCGACCCCCCACCGCGGCGCACCTTCTCCGCAGCCGCCAGCCACCGACCGTCCGGCAACCGCTGCACACCCGTCGCCGCCCCGATCTCCGGGTTCAGCTTGAAGACATGCCCCAGCGCCTCCAGTTGTCCCCGTACCGGGCTGTTCCACAGCCCCGGTTCGAGCTCCGTCGTCGCCGAGTTGCGCTGACTGGCACGCGGCGCCGCGATGGCGTCGACCAGCGGCAGCCCTCGGTCGACCTTGCCGATGAGTGACTGCAGCACGGTCGTGATGATGGTCGCACCGCCCGGCGACCCCAGGGCCAGCACCGGCTCTCCGTGCTTCAGCACGATGGTCGGCGAGATGGACGAACGCGGGCGCTTGCCCGGACCGGGCAGATTCGGGTCGTGGACCGCCGGGTCGGCGGGCGCGAACGAGAAGTCCGTCAGCTCGTTGTTGAGCAGGAAGCCACGTCCCGGCACGGTGATCCCGCTGCCGCCGGTCTGCTCGATCGTCAGCGTGTACGCGACGACGTTGCCCCACTTGTCGGCCGTCGTCAGATGGGTGGTGTTCTCCCCCTCGTACGTCGTCGGGGCGGCCTTGTCGCCAGCCTCGCAGTCGGCCGGGTGGCGGGGGTCTCCCGGCGCCAGCGGGCTGATCAGCACCGCGTCGTCCTTGATCAGACACTCCCGCGAGTCGGCGAACCGCCGGCTGAGCAGCTCCTGCGTCGGTACGTCCTCGAACGCCGGGTCGCCTACCCACCGCCCCCGGTCGGCGAACGCGATCCGGCTCGCCTCGATGTAGCGGTGCAGATACCGCGCCTCGCTCGCCTTCGAAAGGTCCGTGGACTCAAGGATGTTGAGTGCCTCGCCGACGCTCGTACCGCCGGACGAGGAGGGCGCCATGCCGTACACGTCCAGGCCCCGGTAGCCGACCTTCGTCGGAGCCCGCCGCAGCGCCCGGTAGGACCGCAGGTCCTTGGCCGTGAGGTCACCGGGACGTACGACCCGGGTGGACCTCGGGTCCACCGGCGGGTTGCGCACGGTCCGGATGACGTCCTCGGCCAGCTCGCCCCGATACAGCTCGTCGACGCCCTTGCGACCCACCTGCTCGTACGTGCGCGCCAGATCGGGATTCTTGAAGACGGAGCCGACCACCGGCAGTTGACCGCCCGGCAGGAAGAGCTCCCTGGTCGCCGGGAAGTCGGCGAACCTGGCCTGATTGCCCTCGGTCTGCGAGCGGAACGTGCTGTCGACGACGAAGCCGTCCCTGGCGAGCCGCTCGGCCGGCTTCAGCACCTGCCGCAGCGACTTGCTGCCCCAGGTGTCGAGCGCGGTGTCCCAGGTGGCCGGCGTGCCGGGGGTGCCCACGCCCAGTCCGCTGGTGACGGCGGCGTCGAAGGCGATCGGCTTGCCGTTCTCCAGGAAGAGCGAGGAGTCCGCACTGAGCGGCGCGGTCTCCCGGCCGTCGATCGTCTCCACGGTGTGCTTCCTGGCGTCGTAGTAGACGAAGTAGCCACCACCGCCGAGACCCGCCGAGTAGGGCTCGGTCACACCGAGCGCGGCCGCGGTCGCCACCGCGGCGTCCACCGCGTTGCCGCCCTTGCGCAGCACCTCGATGCCCGCGGCCGACGCATCCGCGTCGACGCTGGCGACCGCCCCTCCGTACCCCACCGCGACAGGCGACTTGGGGGGTGGCGCGGTCGGTGGTGCGGACGAGGACGGGGCCGCTGCCCCGACCGTGACGACAGCGGCGAGAACAGCCGACAACGACACACTCCGCGCGACGGAACGTCGCATGCACACCTCCAGTGAAGGATTGTTCGCCGCAGGGTAGCGCCGCTCCGCCCGCCCCGTCAGGACCGACCCCTGAACCACGTGCCCGCTAACATGCCCGCCCATGAGTGACGACGTACGCAACACCGTGCTGGGCGTGACAGCCGCCGGATCAGTGCCGCGCTCGGCCGGCTCGCCCGCACCCACCTCCGGCGCCGCAAACTCCGCTGCAAACAGGCGTTCTTCGGGCTGCCGGGCAACTCCGAGTGCCTGCTCGTCGTCCACCGCGAAGCGGGCGGCGACGAAGCCGTGCACCGCCACGACGCCTTCGCCCTGCTCGAACTCTCGGCACTGATCAAGGACTGTTCGGCACACGCGCAGATCCTGTCCGCAGCAGGGCTTCGGGGAACGCACCGGATGCCCGCCGGCACAGCGGCATGTGCTCTCCCCCGTCCCCACCACTGAAAGGCTCCCATGCGCCCCGTCCCCACCTGCATCCTCAGCAGCGGCAGAGCCCCCCAAGCCCTGCATGGACACGATCTCGACGCATACGTCCAGATCGGGTCGCTGAGTAAGACACTCACCGGAACCGCGCTGGCCCAACTGGCCACCAAGGGCGTGCTCCAACTGGATGCCCCAGTGGAGCAGTTCCTGCCCGTCCCGCGGGGCACCGGCATAACCTTGAGGCATCTTGCCCAGCACACCTCCGGCCTGCCACGGCTCCCGCCGCACGTGAAACGGCGCGACCCGTACGCCGCCTTCGACGATGCCGCCCTATGTTCCGTTCTCCAAGGGCTGGACACCCTCACCACCACCGCCCCGGGCCATACCGAGGAGTACTCCAACCTCGGATACGCCGTCCTCGGAGCTGCGCTGACTTCCGCCGCGGGTATGTCCTACCAGGATCTTCTGGACCACTACGTCCTTGCCCCTCTGGACATCACCGAGGTAAACAGCACTCCGCCGCCGAACAGACGCCTCTACAGCCGTGGGCTGTTCGGTCGTTCACGCCGCCCCTGGACCATGACCGGCGCGATCCTGCCCGCCGGCGGACTCTGGGCCACCCCGCAGGCCACTGCTGACCTGGTGACCGCGCTCCTCGTGGAACGAAGGCTGGGGGAGCCAGCCATCTCCTGGCAGAGAGCCGGCACCGTGCTCTGGCACAACGGCGCCACCCGTGACGCCTCCGTCTTCGCCGGCGCCATGCCGGACGGCAGATGGGCACTGGTCCACCGCCTCACCGGGCAAGCAGACCGCACCGACGAACTGGGCATCAAACTCCTGCAACAGGCCTCACCTGGCAACCCAGCCGAACAACAAGGCCCGAACCGCCCCGCCGAGCAACAAGGAGACGAGTGAGTCTTACAGTTCCGCTTGTAGTGTCTCCCGCGCCGACTTCCTGGTGACCGGGTCGGTGTCCATGGTGATGTCGCGCCACTTGGTGCAGAAGGGGCCGTATCCTGCTGCCCACGAGCGCGTCGGCGCCCAGGACACCGGCCTGGGGCCCGTATCCGTGAAGCCGCAGAACGTCAGGACCGTGCACTCACCCACCACCGTGAGCCCGAGGAAGCGTTCACCGAGCAAGCCCCCGTGGGAGAGGCGCGCCTTGTTTCGGCCGCGCCAGTCCGCGTGCCCACCGGTCACTCCCGCCGCCACACTGTCTCCTGGAACGGCTCGGGCCGGTCACCGAAGCACGCGAAATCTGCCGCGGAGTCGTGGCCTCGACCAGCGCCCGGATCCTGGGGGCCGCCACCGTGGACGAGTACCGGGCGGGCCGCGCCCTGACTGAGGAGTGCGACGTGAACCTTCGCGAAGGCGGCCATATCAGCATCAACGCCTACTACGGCCCCTCCGCCCTGCAGGAGTTGTATCTCAACGGCCGCTACCTCGGGAGCGTCATCGGCGCCATCACCCGGTCGCACGCCTGCCCGGGGGCCCTCGGCACGGCGTACTTCAAGGTCACACCCCAGAAGTTGCCCAACAGCCGCCCCGCCCCGCTCGGCGCCTCGAAACGCGAGGCGCTCAACGAACTCCCCACGGCCTTCGCCACGACCTCCGGCACACGCCACGGCTGCTCCACCGGCTGATTCCGGCAGCCGTGGCCATGGTGCCGGAGACGGTGCCGCGTGTGCCAGCTAGCTGGATGATCAATTCCTCCTACTTTGCCCCCTGTTGATGCGGAAGGCGTACGCGGACGGCCACACGAGGGGCGAGAAGACGCAGTACACCAATGTCACCGCCGCCGGAATGAGGAAGAGAGGCGAGGAAAGGAAGGCGGCGAAGGAAGAGAGGCGCTCATTCCAGGTCCGCTCACCCAGGAGTACTCCGGTGACGAGGACGACGGCCATCTGAGTGGCAAGAATGATCACCAGCGACCGTGCCCTTGAGACCCAGCCGCTTGGCTGGATGTCTTCTCCATCGCGGATCAAGGTGAAGCCACCGCGGCGTGTGACGAAGGGTACGAACAGTGCGTAGGCGAGGGCGAGAAGCCAGCCCAGGAGCGGGATTCCGCCAAGGAGTTCAGCCAAGCTGTTCGTTCCCGTCGCGACGGCTCTGCCTGCGGTCAGGGCGTACAGGATCCAGAGAACAGTGGCCGAGACAGCCAGACGATTGGCTGTCCTGCAGCGGGGCCTCTTGGGCATCGGTGTGGACCTCTCGTGGGTGGGGGAAGAGTTGGGCCCTGTGGGCGCCGTCGGGCTGACGACGCCCACAGGTTCCTGGGGGTGCGGCGGGTTACGCAGGTCCGCACCGGCCGTGCCGAGCGTAGGCCCCGACGCCTATGCCGGCGCTGAATACAGACAGCCCTCGCTGGTAGTTGGAGTTGGACGGCTTGTGCCACAGACCGAACATGGCACCGCCACCACCCCAGCCGATCGCGCAGGCCGCCGCCTTGCGGTAGCTGTTGCCGCGTGCCGCATGCCGTGCCCCGCGGTAGGTCCTTGCGGCGTGGCGTGCCGTGCGTGCCGCCCGCACCACGCGGTAAGCGCGGTAGGCGCGAACGCCCCATGCCACTGCGCCGACGCCGGGGATGAATCCGGCAGCTGTCAGTGCGATGTCCCACTTGTACTTCCAGGCGACCCGTCCGACCCTCTTGGCGGCTCGCTTCACCTTGCTCCACCAGCTCTTGCCGTCGAGATCGAACTGATTGATGGGGTCGCCGGGGTAGGCGTACCGGTTGTCTCCGCCGCCGTACACCGGATCGATGGAGAGGAAGCGGCCAGTGTTCGGGTTGTAGAGGCGGGCGCCCATGAGAGTGAGGCCGGTGAGGGTCTCGGTGGAGCGCTGCTTGGCGCCGAGCCAGTTGTAGCGGGTGGCTGCCTGGCCTGCGCGCGGGTTGCCGTACTCGTCACTGTCCAGGGCGACCGGCGCCTTGCTGGTGTCCAGCGGGAGCTGGAGGGCGACGTCACCGTGGATGGTGGTGAGGTGCAGGACGGTGTCGCCGGTCTTGCTGGTGGTCGCGGCGAGGTCGCCGGTCGCCGAGGCGACGTTGCGGGTCGTAGCGCCCGTGGCGGTGTCCTCGACGATCCAACGGGGGCTGTCGCCGTCGCCGGAGTAGTGGTTGAGCTTGGACTCGGTCTGGGTCCAGGTGGTGCCGCTGCCGGTTTCGACCTTCCACGAGCGGAAGCGCAGGTCTGCGTCGAGCTGCCAGGTCTGGCGCTTGCCGCCGGAGGTCTGCTGGTGGGCGAGATCGTTGGCGTAGTAGCCGATGGTGCTTCCGGGCAGGGCGGTGGTGCGGCCGAACGCGTCGTAGGTGTAGCCGGCGTCGACCAGTCGGTCAGCGCTGTCGTAGGCGTGGCTGGTGGTGGTGCCTCCCGTGGTGGTGCAGTCGAGGCCAGGGGCCGCTGCCGTGTTGATGCGGGACTTGCGGTTGGTGCGCGCGTCGAAGGTGTAGCTGCGACGCTCGCAGACGGTGTCCGCGGTGTCCTCGACGGTGGTGAGTCGGCCGATCGCGTCGTAACGGTAGGTCTGGTCGGACCAGCCGTCGTGCGAGGTGACCTGGCCGTGGATGGACTCGGTGACCGTGTCGGAGTAGACGACCGTGCCGTCGCTGTCGCGAGTGTAGGTCCGCTGCAGCGTGCTGCCGGTGGTCTCCTTGGTGACGGTGAGGGTGTAACCGCCGGGCAGCTTCTCGGTCTTGACCTGGCCCTCGGCGTCGTACGTGGCTTGGAGGACGCCGGCGACGGAGTCGGTCCTCTTCGTGGCCAGACCGCGCGGCTCGGCGGTGTGGTCGTAGGTGTAAGTGACCGTGGAGGGTGCGTTGTCACTGACCTTGACCTGCCGGTTCAGCAGGTCGTACGCGGTCGTGGTCACACCGCCGTCGGCGTCCGTGTACGAGATGAGTCGGCCGAGCTTGTCATAGGCCTGGATGATCGTTCCGCCCGTCGGCGAGACCGTCTTCACGGCCTTTCCGGTGGCAGGGTCGTACTCGGTGGTGACCTCCGGCACCGCCTGACCGATGCCACCGGTGACGGCGACCTTGATGGTGCGGCCCGCGTTGTCGACGGTGGTCGTGGTCGCGCGGGTGACGCTGTTGGCCGTCTCCGTGACCTTCGCCGCGGTGCCCCACCAGTTGTACTCGGTGGTGGTGGTCGGCAGCTGGGTCGGGTTCGTGCCACCGCCGGTGATCGCCCCGGCCGGGCCCGTGGAGCACACCAGGTCGGCCCATTCCGGGCGGCCCTGACAGGTGCCCGTTCCGCTCGCGGACCAGTACGTGGTCACCCGGGTCGCTGCGTCCGTACCCGCCGCGCCGGGCAGGAGCTGCTTGGTGACACGCCCTTGGGCGTCGTACTCGGTGGTCTCGGTGATCGCGAGGCCGCCGGGGTCCTTGATGGTTTTCGTCGGCAGGCCAAGAGCCCAGTCGTAGACCGTCTGCCTGGCCCGGGCCTCACCGAGCACGGTGGGGTGCTCCCGGACCTGGGCGCCGGTCGTGGTCTTGGTGATCTGGTCCTTGACCTTCGCAGTTCCGTCGGTAGGGCGGCCTGCGTCGTATTCGTTGACCGTCCAGGTACGGGCGGTGACCGAGGTGCCGGTCGGAACCAGGATGGTGGTTCCGGACTTCAGGTCAGCCGTCAGGTCGATGCGCCGCAGCGGGCCGAACTCCTCCAGCTCGCGGGTGCCGTTCTCGTCGTAGACGGACCTCGTGGTGAGCAGGTCGGCGCGCTCGGCGCTGGTGAGCTGGCCGATGCCCAGCTCTGCCTGAAGTGCCCTGTCGGCGTTGCTCGTGCCCAGGGCGACGGCCCGGTTGGCTGCGCTGAGCTCGCGGACTTTGTTGCCGAACCGGTCGTACTCCGTGGTGGTGATGTACCCCCCAGGAGTAGCCGCGTTGACGGTACGTCCTGACACTCCCATGTAGGTGACATCGGCACGGGCGTAGGAGCCTACCGTCAGGCCACTGCCTTCGTGGGACGCGGGGACGACGTCGGCCGGGAAGACCGCAGTGGCGTCCGTCGGCGCGTCGAGCTGGCCCCAGGCCCTCACGTCCGCCGTGCCCATCTTGTACGGCGCTGCCGTGCCGGTGAGAGGAACGTCGTAGACGAGGGAGGTCGTCGCGGTGCCTTCCTGGACATCGCTGGTGCCCTGCTTCAGACCGGAGCGGGACGCCTTGAGCAGCATTCCTTCACCGGCGGTGACGGCGTTGCCAGCCTTACCGTAGACGAAGGACCAGGGCAGTTCACCCGGCGCGGTCAGCTGTGTGACCCGACCCGCGCTGTCGTAAGCATACTGAGTCTTGAGGGACGGGGTGATGCGCGGGTTCCATGCCTCGCGCAGACGGCCCGAACCGTCGTAGCCGTAGACCTGAAGGGTCTTGTACTCGGCAACCGTCGCGCCGGGCTCGGTGGACCAGCCTCTGATCGAACTGACCTGGCCGGCGAAGTCACCGAAGGCGGTGTCGGTGGCCGTTGTTGTCGTGGCGTAGACGAACTCCAGCGCGCGGCAGCCCTTCGTGGACGGCGTTGCCGTGCAGGCGGCGGCGGTCGCGGCCGACGTGGGGGCGATGACCCGCTTGGGCCGGGCCAGTTTCTTACCGTCGACCGTCACCGTCTCAGACACGACCGTGGTGGTGGTGTTGGAGAGGCCGTCCAGCAGGGTGCTGGACACCTGCCACGTAGTGGCGGCCGCATCGGGCTTGGTGAACTGGGTGACCGTGCCCTCGGTGTCGGTGAGCGTGAACGATCCGGTCACGCTACCGGTCAGGGTGAGGTCCTCGGACCCTGTCTCGGGGATCCAGCCGGTCTTCGCCGCATTGGCGGTGAAGTGGGTCTCATCACCCTCCGACTCGACGACGACAACGGCGGTGTCGGAGACTCTACGGATGTGGGAGAAGTCCGACTGGGTCGCCTCCGCGGCGGTTCCCGAGACCCACTCCTTGCCGAAGATCGGCGCCTGGCCTTCCTGCTTCGCGCCCATGTCCGGGGTGCGGGAGGACGCCGTCCGGGACACCGACAGGTCGAAGGCCGAGGCATCCGACGCGGACAGCGTGTAGTCACCCGTGAGCAGGTTGACCGAGCCCGGTCCGACTTCCTCTGTGGCCGCGCCGCTCGCAGTGCGGTCGACGATCACCGGCAGGGGCTGCGTGGAACCCGAACCGCCAGGACCGGTGAAGTCGGCCTTGATCTGGACCGTGCCGTCCGGGTCGACCGTGTCGGTGGCGTTCCACACCAGGGCCGCGTTCTTCCCGCCAGTCATGGCCACCGGCCACGCGGTCAGCGGACTGCCGCCGGATGTCACCTGACCTGCGGGAATCCGCACCCACGGGTCCGCCTCGGAGCGGCGCCACGAGAAGGACACCGCGTTGTACTTCGAGCCGTCCGCCTCGGCCACGAGCGGCAGGCGACGAGCGGTGCGCTCACCCTCGGCAGGCTGGACGAATCCGCCTGGGCCGGCGTGGAAGCTGTAGGTGATGGCCTCGGACTTGTTGTCGGCCTTGTCGACCTGCCGCACCTGGAGGGTATGGGTGCCGTCCTTGGTCGGGGTGACGGCGATGGTCTTGGCAGTGGTGGAACCCCCGGTGGCGACCTTGGTCCAGGTCACGCCGTCGAGGGACCACTCGACCCAGTTGTGGTCGGTGCCGTTCGGAGTGACGGTGAAGGTTCCGGCCTGGCCCGCGCCCTTCACCCATGCGCTGCTCGGGTAGTCCGTCGAGGTGATGCCCGTCGGGGCGATGGGCGAGGTGGTGTCGACCGTGAAGGTCTTCCACTCGGACCAGCCCAGGTTGTAGTGCGTGCCGTCGTACGGGCTGGTGCGGAACTTGTACGTCTTCCCGTTGGTCAGCACACCGGCGGGGACAGCTACGGAGGCGACCTGTCCGGAGTTCACCCATGGGGAGACGATGACGTTGCCGACCTGGGTGTTGGTGGCGGAGTCGAAGATCTGGAAGGTGCCGTTGACCTTGTCGCCATTGGGGTCGACAAACGTGTCCCGCAGCGTCGGGGTCGTGGTGTTGACCACGTAGGCGCCGCCGTAGGAGAAGAACGGCGGGCCCGCCTCCTGCTTCGTGCCCGTGCGCGGCCGATAGTTGTAGGTGACGACCAACTTCGGAGGGTTCGAGGCGGCGTTGGCGGAGTTGACCCGCTTCCACTGCCCTGTGACGTTCTCGTCGGAGGCGCGCAGGCCCATGTGCGACTTGGCGGTCTTCGCCGAAGCCCACTCCTGCACCATCGTGGTCACGTTGGCGTTGATCCAGCCACCAGGCTGGGTCGAACAGGAGGAGTTGCCCCTGGTCTCCGAGGAGGTGGCCTTCGTCGCGATCCACGCCGGCTGGTTCGGCGCGGCCCAGCGCGAGGACGTGGACGCGGCCCCGGTGGACCACACCTCCCACGGCTGCAGGGGACACGACGAACCGGTGTAGTTGCCGGAGTGGAAGTTCCACAAGCTGAGCTTGGCGTCCATCACCAGCGCGTCGGCGATCGGCGCGGTGTTCCAGGAGATGAAGGAACGCGCGGTCCGGTAGGTGCCGTCGGCGTTCTTGGTGCCCGGGTTGCCCAGGTCCAGCTCGACGTCGGTGGACCAGTCGCGGGTCTCGCCCTGCTGGACATAGGTGTCGAAGACGTTCGACAGGGCCGAGGTGGACGGGTCGACCGTCACCGGGTACTCCGTCGCGGAATCGGCGAGGAAGCCGACGTCCGGGGTGAGGACGAGATCGACGCCACTCTTGGTCCTGACGACCTTCATGGCGACCGCGACCTGGCGCGTGTGCTTGCCGGAGATGGGGTCGATGGTCGCGTCCCACATCGCCGGGGCGGGCATGACCGCGGTCTTCTTCGACTTCTTGTCGGTGAACATCACGCTGCCGTCGGCCTGCTGCTCGACCTTCAGACCCTTTGCCTTGAGGGGCAGAGTGTAGGAGTAGCCGTCGGCCGGCTTCTCCTTGATCTCGACGAACTGCTCGAAGCCCGTACGGGTCGCCTCGACCACGACATCGGCGCCGGGCACCGCGTTCACATAGGTGGCACGGGTGCCGTCGAGCTTCGGCGAGGGAAGGCCACCCCGCCACTGCAGGGTGATCTGCTCGTCCCCCTCTCCGAGAGTGACCAGGTCGGTGGTCGGAGCGGACTGCGCCGCACGCAGCGAGCGTGCAGGCGACCCGGTCCTACCGGCGAGCGTCAGCCCCTTCGGGTGCGCCTTGGCAGCGACTGAACCATCAGGCTGCGCGGCCAGCTCTACATCGACATCGCGCCAGTCATCTGTGGCCGGATCCTGGAAACGGACCGGGCCGGCGGTCAGCTCGGTGGTGAGCGAGCCGTCCTTGTTGGCCCAGGTCGTCGACGTCTCTGTCCGCTCCGACAGCGCCTCCACCCGCTTGCCCGACAGCCTCGCGGCGACGCGCGCCGAGGTGATGTCGGCGGCCGCGGTGACCCGCTGTTCGGCCAGCTTCTGCTGTGCCTGCGGTACGGGGGCGGCAGCCGCTGCCTCCGCTCCGTAGATCATGGAGACGGCCATCAGCAGCGCGGTGCCGACCGCTGTACCACGCAAGCCTCTGGACTGATCGAGTCTGTACCGCGTGCGACGCCCGGATGGGCGCGCCGGTATATGGCTCTTCACGTGTTCCCCTCGTGTCCTGATGTGCCCGTGCATTGCGATGTGAGGCCGGCGCACGGGGCGCCGGGCTGACGTCGGCCCGACCGGAAGAATCGGTCCGGCCGACGAGTCCTTGAGGTGGTGGCGTCGCAGGCGGTGCTATGGCTCGATCAGGCCGGTCCTGATGGCGTAGCGGGTGAGCTCCACCCGGTCGCGCATGCCCAGCTTCTGCAGGAGGTTGGCCCGGTGCCGGTCGACGGTCTTGACGCTGATGACCAGCAGCTCGGCGATCTCCTTCGAGGAGCGGCCCTCGGCGACGTGCTTGAGGATCTCTTCCTCGCGCTCGGTGATCAGCTTGCGAGGAAGCGGCTCCCCGCGGCGGATGAGGTCCAGGTGGTGGCGGATCAGCGCGGTCTCCGTGCCCGGGTAGAGGAACGGTTCGTCGCGTACGGCCGCCCGGCAGGCATCCACGAGGTCGCGATCGGCGACCGACTTCAGGACGTATCCGCAGGCGCCGACCTTGAGGGCCTCGAAGAAGTACTGCTCGCTGTCGTGCATGGTCAGGAACAGGATCTTCACGTCCGGCCGTGCCCTGGCCAGCACTCGAGCCGCCTGGAGACCCGTCATGCGAGGCATGGCAATGTCGAGAATGGCGAGATCGGCGACTGTGTCTTGAGCCACCTCGATGAGGTGTGCGCCGTCGCCGGCTTCACCGACCACGGTCAGGTCCGCTTCGGACTCGAGGACGAGGCGTACGCCGCGCCGTACGAGGGCGTGGTCGTCGGCCAGCAGGATGCGCACAGGGTTGATCACGGGGTACCGCCCGTCGATGGCGGGACGCGGAGCCGGACGGTGGTGCCGCCCGGCTCGTGGGGACCGAGGGTGAGTGTCGCGCCGAGGAGGAGGGCGCGCTCACGCATGCCCTGTAGACCCGCCCCCTCCGCTGCCCGCTGGATGCCTGTGCCGTTGTCGCTCACCGTCAGTTCCACAGCACCCAACCCCGCCGAGCGGAGTTCGAGCTCGATTCTGCTCGCGCGGGAGTGGCGGGCTGCGTTGGTCATGGCCTCCTGGGCCACGCGGTAGAGCACGAGCTCGGCCTCAGTCCCGAGAGCCGGCAGCGAGCTCTCGATCCGTTGTCTGACGGTGACGCCAGGCGCGGAGAATTCCGATACGAGGGCCCTGAGCGCGATGGGCAGGCCGAGGTCCTCCAGAACGCCCGGTCGCAGTCTGCGGGCGATGCGCCGCACTTCGTCCAGACTGCCTCGTACCGTCTCCTGCGCGGTGATGACCTCCTCGTGCAGCGCCGCCGGCACGCGGTCAGCGAGGCTCTTGAGTTGGAGGAGCACAGCGGTCAGGGTCTGCCCGACTTCGTCGTGCAGTTCGCGGGCGACCCGTCGGCGCTCCGACTCCTGCGCCGACAGAACACGGCCGCTGCTCGCGGCCCGCTCGGCCTCCAGACGGCCGAGCATGACATTGAACGTCTGGGTCAGCTCCGCCAGTTCGCCGCCCCCTGTGACCCGGGCGCGCCGCCCCGGCTCCTGCAGATTCGCATCCACCATCGCCTTGGTCAGACGCTTCAACGGGGCGAGCTCGATGCGAAACAGCAGCGCGTCGACCACCAACATCGCGATCAGCCCGCCGCACAGTACCAACGCCTCGCGGTCGAGGACCGGGCTGGACACCGTGACCCACGGCCCCATCAGCAGCCCGGTCGCGAGCACGAGTACGACGGCGTTCGACAGGAACATCCGCCAGAACAGCGACACGCCCCGTCTCCCCCTTGCCCCGGTCGGTGTCTTTGACGCGGCATCGGACGCCCCTGATTCGGGGCCCCGCTTTCGGAGCAAGCCTTGTCGACCTCGATCGACGATTCCATACATGCTGCCACCCATCTTTCGATCTGGCGCGTGACGCTGACGTGGCCCCCCGCTGGGGCAACTTGCACGCAGCGAACGCGCCCGCCCGCTGGTGATCGAGGGGATCACGGCAGTGGCCGAACAGGTTCGGGTCAGCGCATGCTTCCACTGCCGCATGGCGCTGAGGGGTGGGCGCTGAGCATGCAGTTCGTTCCTGGTCGCGCGTTTCCACAAGGTGCCTCGTCGTCAGCTGCCGGGAGCGGGGCAAAGGCCCGAGCGGCGCTCGATCTCGAACTCCGTTCACGCTCACCACCCGGATCAGCCAGTACCGCGAGCGCGGCATCTCCACGGCGGCGGCCAGGGCTACAAGAGGCACTGGGCCGCCGGCCATTGTGCGGGCAGGGCTAGGGTAAATCGCACATACGTCGGATCGAGGAACCACACACGGGTCTTGTGTCATTCGATGACGAGTGGGTCGGCAGGTGAACACCGATCCGGAGCCCGGCCCCGACCGGGGCGCCTTCCAGATCGGTGTGGAGCGCTACCGGGCGGAGAAGGGCATTGCCGAACATGTGCTGCCAGTGAGGCTGACGATGAGTCAGGAAACAACGTGCCCGGACTTCCTGTTCTGCGGACAGCAGGCGATCACCAACCAGGCGGCCCCCGCTATCTGCCCCGCAACTACGAGAAGCTCGGCCGCAAGCACGGCAACACCACGTTCTGCCTGCTGCTGAAGGTGGTCAACTCCCAGGCGTGCGGGCCCGATGTGGTGGAGATCGTCACCGATGTGACACGGGCCGCGCAGGCTCCCGTGCCGGCACCGCGCAATGCGCACCGGGCAACGTGCTGATCCCCGCCCCGCGGACCGGGCGGGCGTCAGACGGAGCAGTGGGCCGGTCCGATGACACCGTCGGTGCCGATCACCTTCACCGCCGCGCTCCGGTCCGCGGTCCGGGCCTGGGCGGCCGTGCAGATCAGCTGCTGCCGGGCGACCTCGGAGAATTCCGAGACGGCTGTGTCCACCCGGACTGTCACCCCGTCCGGCTCCAGAGTCAAGCCCAGTGTCCGGGTGTACGGCAGTTCGGAACGCAGGCCCGCGTCGGCCTCGGCCTTGGTGGGTCCGCCGAAGAGCATGGCCACGGCCTTGTCGGAGCCTCGCCACGCGCGCACCGCGCCCCCGGTGCCGGCATCGCCTTCCGTCGTCAGGTCGACCTGACGCACCACCGGCATCAGCCGGCTCGCGGAGGACGAGGACACGAAGTAGAGCAGCGTGCCCTCCGGGCCGCCCGGCGCGACGTCCACCGTCGCCGGGTCGCCGACCTCGACGACGTCCGTCGCCTGTATCCCGCAGCCGGCCACCGGCAGCACGAGGGGCAGCAGGAGGCCGAGGGCGCGGATGCCTCTCACTGCCCCTCCAGCGGGAGTTCCACCGTGAGGACCGCGCCGCCCCCGGGCGCGTTGGCCGCGTGCACGGTGCCGCCGTGCAGCCGCACGTTCTCCTGGGTGATCGCCAGGCCGAGCCCACTGCCCGCCGAACGGGTGCGCGCCGCGTCGGCCTTGTAGAACCGGTCGAAGATGTGCGGAAGCACTGCCGGGTCGATACCGGGCCCGTTGTCCGCGACTTCGGCCACCAGCCAGGAGGCCGCGCCCCGCGATTCGGTCCGCAGTCGTACGGTGACGGGCCGCGCACCGTGCCGCAGGGCGTTGCCGACGAGGTTGGCGACGACGACGTCGAACCGACGCGGGTCGAGCACCGCCCTTACTCCGTCGGGGAGTTCGGTGTCCACCCGGTCCTCCCAGTGCCTGCTCTGCAGGGTCTTGCGGATCGTCTCGGCGACATCGACCTCGTCGAGGTGGAGATCCGCCGCCTTCGCGTCGAAGCGGGAGATCTCCATCAGATCCTCGACGAGGGTGGCGAGCTTCCCCGTCTCGGCACTGATCAATCGGACGGCCGCCGCGGTGTCGGTGTTCAGCTGGGCGGCGTCCTCGTCGAGCACCTCGGTGACGGCGAGCATACCGGCGAGCGGGGTGCGCAGCTCGTGCGAGACGTCCGAGGCGAAGCGTCTGGCCCGCGCCTCCGCCCGCCGGAGCTCCTCCACCGACTCCTGGAGCTTTGTCGAGGATTCGTTGAACGTCCAGGCGAGCTCGGCGAGTTCGTCGGATCCCCTGACCTCGATACGGGTGTCGAGCTCGCCCCGGCCGATGCCCGCCGCCGCCCGCCGTAGATCGCGTACCGGGCGCAGCACGCTGCGGGCGGCGAGCAGCGCGGGCACGAGCGCGATCAGGAGTGCGGGCAGGGCACCGTCGCGGGCCGCGGTGACCATGGCCTTGACATTGGCCTCCTCGGTGGTGAGCGGCATCACGGCGTAGAGGACGAGCCCGGTGGGCTGACGTCCGTCGCCCCGGTCGAACACAGCGGGCATCCCGACGGTCAGCCAGGGTTTGCCGCCCTTGACGACCCGTTGGAAGGAGCCACGTGCGTTGCCGCGGACGGCCTCGCGCAGTGCGGGGGTGATCACGTTGGAGGTGGGCCGGTCCGACGAGGAGACCCGGATCTTCCCGTACTCGGCGAAGACACGCGTCTGCGGCCTGCCCTCCCTGGCGAGTTGCTGGCAGTTCCGCCGCAGTTGTTCCTCGTCCACGGGCAGGGTCACGGCCAGCGCACCGATCCGGTCGCGGAACTGGTCGACGGCCGTGTCCTGGGCCTGCTGGAGGATGGCGGAGCGGGCCTCGCGGTAGGTCAGGGTCGCGGTGGTGACGGCACTGATCGCCGCGACCAGGAGAAAGGCGGCTATGAGGCGGGTACGCAGTCCGAACCGGGCGGCGAAGAGCTTCACGCGAGCGGCCCGAAGCGGTAGCCGAAACCGCGGACGGTCTGGATGTAGCGCGGGCTGCCCGCCACGTCCTCGATCTTCTGCCTCAGCCGCCGCACGCAGGCGTCGACCAGCCGGGCGTCTCCGTGGTAGCTGTGCTCCCAGACGCATTCGAGGAGCTGCTGCCTGCTGAACACCTGCTCGGGCGAGGCCGAGAGATGGAGCAGCAGCTTCAGTTCGGAGGGCGCCAGGAGGATCCGCTCCCCCGCCTTGGCGACCGAGAGACCGGCGCGGTCGACCGCCAGTTCGCCGTGGTGTTCGAGGCCGCTGCGCCCCGTGGGCTCGGCGAGCCTGCGCAGTACGGCACGGATCCTGGCCTCGATCACCTCGGTGCGGGCGGGTTTGACGATGTAGTCGTCGGCCCCGGCCTCCAGACCGACGACCACGTCGAAGTCGTCGCCGCGCGCCGTGAGCATGATGATCGGGAGCTGGCTGGTCTCCCGGACCCGCCGGCAGACCTGGACCCCGTTCATGCCTGGGAGCATCAGGTCGAGGAGCACCAGATCGGGCCGGAACTCCCCCAGCGCGGCCAGCCCCGCCTCACCGGTATCGACGGCCCGCAGTTCATGGCCGCGCCGCCGCAGCCCCAGCTCGACCCCTTCCCGTACGGAGGGGTCGTCTTCGATCAGCAACACGCGAGGCATGGCAGCAGTATCCCAGCGATCAAGGAGTGGATTCGAACCGGTGAGCGGGCCGTGCGCCCGGCGGATCAGGCCCGCCGCAGCCGCCCGCGGCCCGCCGCGATCAGGGCGCTGATCTCGCGCAGCCGGAGCGGCCGGGCCAGCAGCGCGACCGTGAGCAGGAGCACGGCGGTCCCCGCCCCCACGGCCGCGAAGTCACCGAAGCCCTCGCAGGCGCGAGCGGCCAGGTATCCCAGCAGCCCGGCGGGGACACTCGCCACCACCAGCCGCAACTGCGCCCACAGCCCGGCCGAGCGCAGCAGCGAGGGCCGGGCGGCGGCGCCGGCGCAGACCCTGCGGTGCAGCACGTACGCGGTGACGCCGAAGCCGGCGAACAGTGCCACCGAGTACGCCCCGGCCATCCCGGTCACGGCCCAGCGGACCGGCAGCAGCTGATACGCGACGACACAGAGTCCGGCGTTGAGCGTCGCGATGACCAGATTGAGGAGGAACGGCGTGCGGGTGTCGCTCATCGCGTAGAACGCGCGGGAGAGCACGTACTGCCCGGAGTAGGCGATCAGCCCCGGCGCGAACGCCATCATCATCCCCGCCATGGCCGTGATGTCCGCGGCGCCGGTGCGCCCGTATCCGTACACGGCCCCCATCACCCACGGCGCGAGCGCGAACAGCACGGCCACGGCGGGCACCACGGCCGCGGCCGAGGTGCGCAACGCGTACGAGACATCGCGCCGCACACCCGTCAGGTCGTCGTCGGCCGCCGACCGGCTCATCCGGGGCATCAGCGCCGTGACGAGGGAGACGGTCACGATGCCGTGCGGCACCACCCACAGCTGATAGGCGTAGCTGTACGCGGTGTAGCCGACGCCGCCCGCCACGTGCTGTTCGACGGCGTGCTGGCCGGTGGCGGTGGAGAGCCGGGTGACCACCCAGTAGGCGATCTGGTTGGTCAGCACGAGCATGACGAGCCAGCCGGCCGCGCGCAGCGGCCGGGTGAGACCGCTGCCGCGCCAGTCGAACCTCGGCCGCCAGCGGAACTTCGCGGCGCGCAGCGCGGGCACCAGGGCGAGCGTCTGCACCGCGATCCCGGCGGTGGTTCCCCAGCCGAGCCATTGGGCCTGTGCCGAGGTCAACGTACCGTCGGAGCCTGTCGCGACGCCGAGATAGATCCCGAACACCGCGATGATCACAACGTTGTTGAGGACCGGGGTCCACATCATCGCGCCGAACCGGTCGCGGGCGTTGAGCACTTGGCCGAGCAGGGTGAACAGTCCGTAGAAGAGGATCTGCGGCAGGCAGTAACGGGCCAGGGCGATGGTGAGATCGGCCTGTTCGCCGTGGTAGTCGGGGGCGTAGACCGAGACGATCCACGGTGCGCCGACGACGGTGAGCGCGGTGAGGGCGAGGAGCCCGATCGTGCAGAGGGTGAGCAGCCGGTCGGTGTACGCGGCTCCGCCGTCGGCATGGTTCTTGGCGGCCCGCACCAGCTCCGGGACGAAGACGGCGTTGAGCGCGCCGCCGATGAGCAGCGTGTAGAGGATGTTGGGCACGGTGTTGGCGACGGTGTACCCGTCGGCCTGAAGTCCGGTGCCGAGCGCGGCGACGACGACCGCCGAGCGTACGAAGCCGGTCGCCCGGGAGACGACGGAGCCGGACGCCATGACGGCGCCGCTGCGCAGCACCGAGCCGGACGTGCGTTCCGCGGCCTTGGAGGCCGCCTCGGTGGCCGTCATCGGCGGGCCAGGTACGCCTGGAACGCACGGTACAAGGTGTTGTTGGCGGCTCCGCCCACCGACGTCTCCCACTCTCCGAGGGTCTCGACGACCTGGCCTCCGGTGCCGAGCTTCCAACGGAGCAGCCCGAAGGGGCGGTCGTCGGGGTCAAGGGTGGAGGGTACCCCGCGCATGTCGTGCACATCGGCACCGAGCCCATGGGCGTCGAGCATCATCTTCCACTGCAGCGCGTTGCTGGGACGGACCTCTCGGCGGTGGTCGGCGGAGGCACCCGTCTGGTACCAGACCCGCCGACCGGTGCTGATCATGGTGTGGGCGGCCAGGATCTCGCCCTGGTGGACGGCGAGGTAGAGCCTCATCCGGCCGGGCTGCTCGGCGTTGAGTACGGCGTACTGCCGCTGGTAGTACGCGAGGGAGCGGCCGAGCCGGAAGCCGTCACGCTCCTCGGTGATCCGCAGCAGCCGGTGGAATTCCGGGAGTTCGGCCTCGCTGCCGATGACGATCCGCACCCCGGCCTTCTGTGCCTTGCGGACGTTGCGGCGCCACTCCTGGTTGAGTCCCGACCACAGTTCGTCGGGGGTCCGCCCGGCGAGCGGGACCCGGAAGACGTAGCGCGGCTGCGCGTCGGCGTCCTCGCCCCCGTCGCCGCCGCAGCGGCGCCAGCCGCGGGCCCGGAGCCGCTCGGCGACGGCCGTGCCGAGTGGGTCCACCTCGGTGGCGAGCACGTCGCCGATCCTCCGGCCGGGGCCGGTGGCCGCCTTGAGGCGAGCGATGTCCCAAAGGCGGTACGCGGGTGAGGGGCCGATCCGTACGGCGAAGGCGCCCGCCTTGCGCAGGCGGGCCACGAGCGGCCGCAGCCAGCGGTCGATGTCGGGGTCGGCCCAGTCGGCCACCGGGCCCTCGGGCAGATAGGCGAAGTACTTGCGGGTTCCGGGGAATTGCCGGTAGAGCACCAGAGCGGCTCCGGCCAGTTCGCCGCGGTCACTGTGCCAACCGACCGTTTCCGAGGTCCACTGGTCCTTCACTCCGGCCCAGGACGGATACTGCAGAAAGCTCGCCTCCGTGCGGGTGGCGACGAATGCCCGGTGCTCGGCGGCGGTCAGGCCGCATATCCGTAGCTCCTGGTCGCGGCTGCGGTCCCCGGTCGCGAGCAGTGCTGACATGTTCGTGGCCCTCCCTGGTCCGCCCCGCTGTCGGCTCCCGCGGGGCTGCACAGGATGCTCACAGCGGTCCGTGACGGAGCCGAGCGGCGTATGTGACCGGACGATGACCGTTGCGCTGCGGTCCATGTCACACAGAGGATTTCCTGGCATTCGGCCGATTTGTGGAACCTATCTTCGGTTGTAACGCCTCTTCACCGATGAGAAGCAATGCCATGGAGGTTTTCCGTTGTTCTCCGCACGCCGGCGCATACGCCGTACCGCCCCGCCCGTCCGCCCGGTCCGGCTCACCCTGATCGCCGGCACCACGGTGCTCGGCGCCACGCTCACCGCCTGCTCCGGCGCCTCCGTGTCGGACTCGGGCAAGGGGGCGACCGGGGTCGCACCGGCGCACGACACCAGCATCTCGGTGAACTTGAAGGGCGCCGAGGCCGCCCCCGGTCGGCCGGTGACGGTGACGCTCGGCGCCGGAAAGCTGAAGAAGGTCACGGTGAACGCGACCGAGGGCGACGCGCTCACCGGCCGGATATCCGCCGACGGCAAGAGCTGGACGTCGGACCGGCCGGCCGGGCCCGGCACCACGTACAGCATCGAGGCGAAGGACACCGAGGGCGGCAGCGACAAGGCCGGCTTCACCACCGCGGCGGCCGAGAAGGTCAACAAACTGACGCTGGCTCCCGGCAAGAACACCACGGTCGGCATCGCCCAGCCCCTGTCGATCGTCTTCGACAACCCGGTCAAGGACAGGGCCGCGGTGGAGAAGGCCCTGAAGGTCTCCACCTCGAACAACACCGAGGGCTCCTGGGGCTGGCTGCAGGACTACTCCGGCAAGGACCGCGTCGACTGGCGGCCCAAGGAGTACTGGAAGTCCGGGACGAAGGTCACGCTCGACGCCGACCTCAACGGCATCGACTCGGGCCCGTCCGGCGGCTGGTTCGTCCGCGACTACAGGACCACCTTCGCGATCGGCGCCGATCAGGTGGTCAAGGTCGACCTCGACCGGCACCGGCTGGCGCTGAAGCGGGACGGAAAGACCGTCATGGACGTGCCCATGTCGGCGGGCACGCCGGGCGGCGAGAAGGCGTCCTGGCGCGGCACGGCCGTACTGATGGCCAAGGAGGGCACGATCAACATGCGCTCCGAGACGGTGGGTCTGGGCGACGCCTACGACAAGATGGTCGACTCGTCGATGCGGCTGACCTGGTCGGGGATGTACGCCCACGCGGCACCGTGGAACGCCGCCTACTTCGGTGTGGCCAACCACAGTTCGGGCTGTGTCGGCATGAGTGACACCAACGCCGCTTCGCTGTACCAGCAGGTGCGGGTCGGCGACCCGTTCGAGATCACCGGCGCCGACGCCAAGGGCACGGTCGCGGAGGGCAACGGGTACGGGGCGTGGAACGTGTCCTGGGCCGACTGGCAGGCGAAGAGCGCGCTGAAGTGAGCCGCAGCGCGGGCAAGCTGGCGGTTTGCCAGGTATACGGCGATCCGCACCTCTGCCCGCACCCGGTGAACACGGGCGCGGGCAGCAGGTGGGTGGCCGGGCGGGCCCCCGTCAGGGGAGAGCGTCCGGCCCGACCGGATGGTTACCGAACGTCGTAGGCGCGGGTGATGGTCTGGGTGACCGCGTTGCCGTTGGCGTCGGTGAAGGTGGCCTTCGTCATGACCTGCTTGCCGGCGGCGCCGGTGTGGTCGAGGACGGCCGTCCACTTGCCGTCCCGCTGCTGGGTCGGCGCCTGGGTCCAGGTGCTGCCGCCGTCGTAGGAGTAGGACAGCGAGGCCGACGTGATCGCGCCCGGGGTGTACCCGGCGTGGCCCTCGACCGACAGGCCGACCTTGATGCCGCTCTGCGCGGGCAGGGTGTTCATGCCGTCCACCGGCAGGTCGTACGCCGGGGCGAGGATCGGCAGGCCGCGCGAGTAGACGTCCGGCTCCCGGTGGGAGCGGAAGCTCCACGTCGTGGTGACGGCGGTGGAGCGCAGCCAGTTCCGGTCCGAAGTGTCGATCTTCTCCAGGTTCTGGGTGAGCTCGTACGCGGAGTCCTCGTCCGGCACCTGGAACACGTCGTACGGGTAGCTGCTCCTGGCGATCTGCTCACCGTTGCGCTTCAGCAGCAGGTTGCCGAGGTCGCCGAACGACCCGCCGTAGGACCAATGGTCACCGGAGCCGTCGACCCAGAGCGCGTTCTGGAATCCGATCCGGTCGCCCTGCCGCTCGGCGGCCAGCATCAGCTTGCCGTCGGCGTCGCGCGCCGCGGCCGGCCGCAGGGGGCCGCCGTACCACGCCTCGGTACGCCGCTCTCCGGCCCGGTAGGTGCGCTCCTGGTCGCTCATGAACGCGGCGAACGGGAAGCTGGTCATCGCTCCGTGGTACCAGGCGTCGTCGCCGGTCGTGTAGTAGGCGGTGCGGGTGGCGGGCACGTGGACCTGGCCGAACGGGCTGACGGGGACGTAGGCGCCGCTGTTGCCGCCGGCGGGGCGGATGAACATGGCGTCGATGTAGTCGGCCTCCTTGCCCATGGCGTGCCACCTTTCGGTGACCTGGGCCAGCTTGGAGTCCTTGGGCTTGTAGACCTGGTCGGAGTGGAGCGGACCCCGGGTCGGGAACGACAGGTTGTAGACGTAGGGCGAGCCGTTCTCGGCGCCGGTCGCGCGCCAGGTGGGCCGGAACTCGAAGGTGCCGTTCTCGGCGCGCCCGTCGACGTCCGCGTAGAACTTCTGGACGGTGTTGCCGGCCATGAGCGATCCGGATATCTGCCAGGTGTCGTCCCACGTGCGGGCGTAGCTGAACGTGGTGTTGTTCACCGTCGAGGGCCGGTCGGTGCGCAGGCTCAGCCGGTGGGCCTTGCGGGCGTCGAGGACGACGGTGGTGTCATGGGTGATCCGCAGCTGCGGGTTCGCCAGGTAGCTGACCGACTCGGGCGCGTTGTTCGCGTCGTTCGTCCCCACGAAGCTGCTGAGGGCGTAGTCGCCCGGGCGCACACGGTACGTCTGGTCCGTCGCGCCGTTGTTGATGCGGCGCTCGCCCTTGTCGGTGTCGAGGCTGACCAGGTCCAGGGAGGAAGGGCCGGCCGCGGGCTTGCCGTCGCGGTCGATGACCTTGACCCGGAGGGTGACCGTCTCCGGCTGGACGTGGAGCGTGACGGGCACGGAGACGTGCGCATCGCCGCCGGTGGCCAGGATCCGGCCGGTGACAGCGCCGTACTGGCCGGCCTTGAGGCGGGCGGTGGGGTCGATCCGCAGCGGCACCTGAACGGTGGCCCCCGCGGGGACGGTCACCCTGCCCTGCTCCAGCTTGATGATGCCCGAGTTGACGTCGCTGCCGTCGTTGCCGTGCACACCGCTGACCTTCAGGCTCAGGGTGAGGTCGCTGCCGCTGGTGTTGGTGAAGGGCACCTTCACGGTGGTGCGGTCCGAGGCGTCCTGCGGCCAGTTGTAGCTGCCGGCCTGGACGGCGGGCGCGGAGAGCACCTTCTGGTTCACCGCGCCGAACACGTCGAGCACCCCGCCGCCGGTCTGGTCGGCGCCGGCGACCTTGCCGCCGGTGCGGGCGGAGGAGACCAGGGCTGCCTTGATCTGCTGCGCGGTCCAGTCCGGGTGGGCCTGGCGGACGACGGCTGCGGCGCCCGCGACATGCGGGGTGGCCATGGAGGTGCCGGACATCGTCTGGTAGGCGTAGACTCCGCGGCCGCCCGCATTGGCCGCCGAGATGTCGACGCCGGGGGCGGCGATCTCGGGCTTGAGGGTGTGGGTGACGGCCACCGGACCACGGCTGGAGAACTGCGCGGTGGTGTCGTCGCGGTCGACGGCCCCCACGGTCAGCACGCTGGGCACGCAGCCGGGCGAGGAGACGGTCTCGGTGCCCGGACCGGCGTTGCCTGCGGCGACGACGAACAGGGTGTGGCTGTTCTGCGAGAGCTGTTTCGTGGCCTGGGCCATCGGATCGTTGCAGTCGCGGATCGTGGGATTGCCCAGGCTCATGGAGACGACGTCGGCCTGCTGGTCGACGGCCCACTGCATACCCGCGATGATCCAGGAGTCCATGCCGTAGCCCTGGTCGCTGAGGACCTTGCCGATGAGCAGGGAGGTCCCGGGGGCGACGCCCTTCTTGCGGCCGTCACTGGCCGCTCCGGACCCGCCGACCGTGGAAGCGGTGTGGGTGCCGTGACCCACCCGGTCGTCGGTGGTCTTGGAATCCGTGAAGTTCTTGGACGCGGCGACCCGGTTCACCAGGTCCGGGTGCTCGGCGTCCACGCCCGTGTCCAGCACCGCGACCTTGGTGCCCTTGCCGTCGTAGCCGGCCGCCCAGGCCTCCGGCGCGTGGACCTGCGCGGTGGACCGGTCCAGCGTGCCCTCCACCTTGCCGTCCAGCCACAGCTTCTTCAGCGTGGCGGCAGCACGTGAGCGGGTGTCGGTGATGTCCTGCCAGAAGGCGGCGGCAGTGTCCTTGCCGGCCTTGAGCGCGACGCCGTCCACGGCCGGGAGGCTCAGGCCCCGCTCGGCCCCGCGAGGGGCCGCCGGCGCGCTGTCGGCAACGTTCACACCGTTCTGATAAGTGGCGATGAGCGGCAGCGTGTCGGTATGCGCGTCGTCGTATCCCTGGCGGATGAGCCCGGTGACATTGAACAGCTGCTCGTCGACCTTGCCCTCGGCGACCGCCCGGGAGGCGTCCTCCGGGTAGACGTAGAGGTCCTTGCCCATCTGGTAGGTCTGGACCATCGGCTGCGTGCCGTCCTCGCGGGGCAGCACGGCCGCCGAGCTGTGGCCCGACGCGTCCGTGGTCACCAGCACCTTGTCGCCGGTGACGAGCGTGACCGACACCTGCTTGCCGCCCTTTGCCGTGGCGCCGCTTCCGACGACGGGCCTCTTCCCCGAGGCACCGTCAGGCGGCGAATCCGCCGCCCCGGATGGCGTGACCGCCGTGACGGCCAGGACGGCGGCGGTCGCCGCGCCCAAGGCTATACGCGTTGAATAACGCATGAATCTCCCTACTCGAAGGCGTGAACACGCCTTGCTGCGGCTGCAGCCTGGCAGACACGGAGATTGCGTAGGGATGCCGTACGTGGCGGGTTTCCCACGTGTCGGATTTCCGTCACGCGGTCACATCGATTGCTGCGTCGGCCCGGTAGGGCCTCGGCCCGGCAGGTGGGTGTTGCCCGCGGGGCCGACGCTCACCGGCACGATCGCCGGTGTCGTCGTCGAGGCCGCCGCCATCGCGATTCGTTCCTCGTCCCGGGACCGCCGAGAGCCGACGGTGATTCGCTCGGTCATCCGTCGGCATGGGTGCGCGCGCCGCCGCTGCGGTGGATGCCTCCAACCCGGATCGCCGGCCGGCCGGCGGTGAAGCAGGAACCTGCCGGGAGTTGGCGGCCGCCCTCGCGGGGTGAGGACCAGCAGCCAGAGACTGAACGGCCATCAGGCCGAGGAGGAGGTCAGAGCCAGCCCGCACGTGCGGCGTGCCACCCGAGTTGCAGGCGCGAATCCGCTCCGGCAAGGTCCATCAGACGGCGTGTCCGCCGCTCCACGGTGCGTATGGAGAGGCCGAGTTGGGAGGCGGCCCGCCGGTCGGAGATACCTGCCAGCAGCAGAGCGAGAACCTCCAGTTCCCCCTCCGACGGCTGCTGGTCGGTCACCGGCTCCACGCGTAGACCCGTGGAGGTGTTGTACAGCGGCCAGGCCTGGGCCCACTCCTTCTCGAAGAGGTGGACCAGAGCCGTCAGCAGGCCGCTGCGGTGCACCACGATGGCGCTCGGTTCGGCGCCGGAGTCCGCCATGTCCAGTGGCACCATGGCACGCTCCCGGTCCGACACGACCATCTTCAATGGCAGCGAGTCGACCATGCGAAGCTCAAGACCCGCCGTGATGGCCGCCCGGACGTCCCGCGCCACCTCGGGACCGTCGAGATAGCTCTTGGCAGCCACGACCCGGAAGTCGACTCCACGGTCCAGCGCGGAGTTCTCCGACATGTCGGCATCCTCGCGCGGCACCGCGATGGGCACGCCGACGAGGAAGACCAACAACTCCCGCTGGGCGCCGCGCTGCAGTTGGTGGAACCGGTGCGCGACCTGATCCACGCCGACGACCACCTCCACGACGCTGCCCGCGGGGTGTGCGGCGGTACTGCGGTACTGCTCGGTCAGCATCGAGAACGCGGTCTCGGCCCGGTGCAGCGCGTTGCGCTGCTCGACGAGGAGCGGAGCCAGGGCCACCGAGGGTGGTGTGAGCCGGTAGCGGGCGGGCTGGAGGCCGGCCCCGCAGACGGCCGGGTCGGGCGCCCCGCTCCCGGCCTCGGTGACGACCGCCACCAGGCCACGTGCCACCAGGTCGACAAGGATGCGGGCCGTCTCGGTCCTCTCGATTGCCGTCTGCCGGGCGAGCTCCTGCGCGGAGGCTGTCGGGCGGGCCAGCAGTGCCGTGTAGACGGCCTCTTCGGCCGGGCCCAGTCCCAGCGCCTGCAGCATCCGGCTCCTCCTCGGGCGGCCGCCGTGTCCGGCCCCGGCGCGGCTCGCGTGGACCGAGCGGAATCTTCTCAGCCCAACCCTATCCCGCCGTCAGGATGTCGCCGTTGGGGGATTGCCCGGCGGCACGATGGCCAGATCGATGAAGTCCACCTGCGACCCGCCCGGTTGCCTTTCGAAGGGGCGGAACACATCGACATGCCCCACCCCCGCTTTTCCGGACTGAGGAATTGATCACGAGGTGGTCGTGCTGCTTGGCGGCGTGTTACGAGGTACTCGGCGCGCTCGTACGACAGCCGACCGTGGCCGGTGTGGGGCAGAGGCCGACTTCCCGAGTGTGCGAGGCCGCGTAGCCGCAACAGTTGACCCTGACGCAGGGGCAACCTCTCAGCATGGTGGGCATGACTACGAGAACCAGTGCGATCGAGGTCGCCGGGCTACGCAAGTCGTACGGCGACCACGAGGTGGTCGCCGGAGTCGACCTGACCGTCCCCGCAGGCACCGTCTACGCCCTGCTCGGACCCAACGGGGCCGGCAAGACCACGACAGTCCGGATCCTGTCCACGTTGCTCCCCGCGGACGCCGGTGAGGCTCAGGTCGCCGGGTACGACATACGCCGTCAAGGCGACCAGGTGCGTGCGTCGATCGGAGTGACCGGGCAGTTCTCCGCCGTGGACGAGTTACTGACCGGGCGGGAAAATCTGCGGCTGATGGCCGACCTCGGTCACCTCGACCGGCACCATGCGGAGAGCAAGGTAAAGCAACTGCTGGAGCGGTTCCACCTGGCTGATGCCGCCGACCGGCGCGCGGCGACGTACTCCGGCGGTATGAAGCGGCGGCTGGACCTGGCAATGACCCTGGTTGCAGGGCCGCGGCTGATCTTTCTCGACGAGCCGACCACCGGGCTCGACCCGCGCAGCCGCCGTGACCTGTGGGGGATCGTGCGAGAGCTGGTGGCCGACGGGGTCACCGTTTTCCTCACTACCCAATACCTGGAGGAGGCCGACCAGCTCGCCGACCGGATCGGTGTGCTCGACGGGGGCCGGCTGGTCGCCGAGGGCACCGCGGCCGCGCTGAAGCGGCTGGTCCCCGGCGGTCATGTCGAGCTTCAGGCCGCCGACAGTGAGCGGCTGGCCGAGTTGGCGCGCCAGTTCCCCGAGGCAAGCCCGAACGCCGCGTCGCTCACCGTGACCCTGCCGCACGACGGCAGCCTCACCACACTGCGACGGCTGTTGGCCGGGATCGACGACGACGCGGTCACCGGGCTCGCCGTGCACACCGCTGACCTGGATGACGTGTTCCTGGCTCTCACCGACCACTCCACCGCCGACGAGTCTCCCGAGGGGGTGCCGGCATGAATACCGCGACGTATGTCGTCCGCGATTCGGCGACCATGCTGCGCCGCAACCTGAAGCACATGGCCCGGTATCCGTCGCAGACGCTGATGCTGATCGGCCTGCCGCTGCACCTCGCCGAGGCCGGGGTCCCGCTGGCGCGCGTGCGGGAGCTGCTGCAGGCCGACGAGGAGGAGTTCGCCGCGGCAGTCGCAGATATCGACAAGCGGCTGAGGGCGGAGATCCGGGAGCGGCAGCAACACCGCGAGCGGATTGTCCAGGTCGAACGCGACGGCTGGATCCCGCTGGCCGCGCGCTCACCCGGGCGCGTCCCTGAGTGGACGGCACGCAAGCGGGAGCAGATCGCCGACCCGCAGATCATCGACTTCTATCTCACCCTGAGCCAGGCTCTCGACCGCACCGACGGCGACCCACTGCTGGTCGAACCGGCCGACAAGCTGGCCGCCTGCATCACCCAGATGGCCAACGAGCAGGGCGAGTTCTACGTCGACGACACCGACATCGAGCCATCGTTCGCCCAGCTGCTGGACACGCATGTGTTCGACATCCTGCCGCCGAGCCGTCGGCTGATCGAGCTGCTGACGAAGCGAGGCTGGACCGGCTGGACCAAGCTTGAGCGCGTGAACCCAACACGGGGTGCGGCCGGAACACGGTAGGAAGACGGACATCAGGCGAGTGCTCGTTCAACTCCGTCGCCCTCCTTGTTCGTTCGGATGCGCAACGTCTATCGGCCAGGCCGGTTGAGGGACGTGCTTCGGCTCGGCGAATCCTTCGGTAGTCCGGTCAACACCTCCGTGGCATGCGCCCACGCGGAGCAGCTCTTCCGGGTACACAGTGCGTATACGACGTATACCCACTGGACCCCCTCGGACGGCCTGCCTGATGGCAGGCGAACGGCCACGCATAGCAACATCCCGCCTCGGTCGTGACATCCCGCCGGCGGGCCGAGCAGCCGACGGGCACGCGTCCGGCGCTCCGTGGCGTACGCGTCGAAGCAGCGCATCCGGGGCGCGGCCAGGCTCCCCACCACACCGGCCGGCGACGAGAAGAGCGGCACCTTCGTCGCGCGTCTCTGCGACGAAGGCGCCGCTCGGCTTCGGCAAGCTGGTCGGCAACGCCCCCTATACCTTCCACGGACAGACGCCGGGCCGGCCGTTGCCCGCAGACCCGGAGCTGTTCTCCACCGCCTACGACGTCCCGGCCCGTCGCCGGCCCGCCCTGGTGATCGACACGGTCTACCCGACGTGCATCGAGCACGACCCGACCGGCTCGCAGCTGACCTTCTCCTCGCGCTCGGCGGACCCGTCGTACGTGTCCGTTCCCCTGTGCGAGAAGTGATCACCGGCTGCTGCCGGGCGGGCACCGCTCCTCGGGACCGCCTCGCGGCGGATCCCGGCTACTGCGCTCCCGGCAGCAGCGTTCCTGGTTCGGCCGGTGCGACCTCCACGGCCTTCGTCTTCGGATTGCGCCGCTCCTGCTTCGCCACCCAGGTCGCGAACCAGGAGAGCAACATGCACATCCCGATGTAGATCGGCGAGATCACCATCACCACGGGGATGAAGGGAAGATCGTAGTCGAGGTTGGACGCGATGAGCTTGCCCGCGTGGAGGAATTCCTCGTAGGTGATCAGATAGCCGAGTGAGGTGTCCTTCAGCGCCACCACCAGTTGGCTGATGATCGTGGGCAGCATGGCCCGCACCGCCTGCGGGGCCAGTACGTACGTGGTGACCTGCGTCTTGCGCAGCCCCAGCGCGTACGCGGCCTCGCGCTGACCCCGCTCCACCGAGTTGATTCCGGTACGGAACACCTCGGCCAGCACCGAGCCGTTGTACAGGGTCAGACCGGTCACCAGCGCGGGCAGCGGCTGCACCTTCAGCGCCACGAAGATGAAGAAGATCATCACCAGTACCGGCATCGCCCGGAAGAACTCGACCAGGAGCGTCGAGACCCAGCGCACGGCCCGGTGGACGGAGAGGCGTCCGACGGCGAGCACCGCCCCGAGCACGAGGGAGAGCACCGCGGCGTACCCGAACGCCTTGAGGGTGTTGCCCAGTCCGCGCAGCAACAGCTCCTGAATACCCTTGTACTCGAAGGGAGCCCACTTGGCGGCGGTGAACTGCTGGGTGTCGAAGAGCAGATAGACGACCCAGCCCACCAGCGCGAGGATCAGTGCCGTCGAGGCGATCCCGTACACCCGGTGGCGTTTGCGGGTGACCGGTCCCGGGATGTCGTAGAGCGCGGTGGCGGACGGCGGGGTACGGGTGGTCATCGGGCGACTCCCCAGCGCTTCTCCATCATGTGGAAGAGCGCACTGATGGACAGGGTGATGATCAGGTAGCCGACGGCGATCCAGACGAAGGTCCAGATGATGCTGTACCCCAGCTCGTTGAGGGTCTTGTAGGTGCCGAGCAGTTCGGTGACGCTGAACGCCCCGGCGATCGCCGAGTTCTTGGCGAGGGCGATCAGTGTCGAGCCGATCGGTGGGATCACCGAACGGAACGCCTGTGGCAGCACGATGTGGTTCAGCGTCTGGCCGAACGTCATGCCGAGGCTGCGGGCCGCCTCGCCCTGTCCCGTCGGCACGGTGTTGATGCCGGAGCGCAGCACCTCGCAGATGAACGCGGAGGTGTAGCAGCCGAGGGCCAGGACGGCGAAGACCTTGAAGGGAAGCACCAGGCCGAAACGCGGGAGTCCGAGCAGGACGGCGAAGAAGAGCAGCGTCAGCGGGGTGTTGCGCAGCACCGTCACCCAGACCGTGCCGAGCACCCGGAGCGAGCCCACGGGAGCCACCCGGCAGGAGGCCATGAAGAAGCCGAGGAGCAGGGCCAGGATCGAGGAGTAGACGGTCAGTTCGACCGTGCCGAGGAAGCCCTTGCCGTAGAGCGAGAAATTCTGCGTGAGTACGTCCATGTCGGTCCCCGCCCTCTCAGGTCGCCGGGTAGCGGTCGATGGGCGGCGGGGTCGGCGCGGGCACCCCGGACAGACCGAGCGTGGCCTCGAACGCCTTCTTCCAGTTGCCGTTCCTCTGGTTCGCCTCCAGGGCGTCGTCGAGGGCGAACCGCAGCGCGTTGTCGCCGCGCGGCACGCCGATGCCGTACGGCTCCTGGGAGAAGGGCTTGCCCACCACCTTCAGTTCCTTGGGCGCCTTGGCGGCGAAGCCCAGCAGGATCGCGTCGTCGGTGGTGACGGCGTCGACCTGGTACGTCAGCAGGTTGTCGACGCAGATCGAGTAGGTGTCGTAGGCGACCAGGATCGCCTTCGGGTAGTCGGCGGCGATGCGTTGGTACGGGGTCGATCCGGCGGCCGAGCAGACCGTCCTGCCGGCCAGGTCCTGCGGGCCGTGGATGTCGTGCTCGTCGGTGCGCACGAGCAGCGACTGCCCGGCCATGAAGTAGGGGCCGGCGAAGCCGACGAGCTTCTTGCGCAGGTCGTTGATGGTGTAGGTGCCGACGTAGTAGTCGATCTGGCCGTTCTGCAGAGCCGTCTCGCGGTTGGCGGAGGCGATGGTCCTGAAGCGGATCGTCTTCGGCTCGAAGCCGAGCGAGGCCGCCATCATCTTGGCGATCTCGATGTCGAAGCCCGAGTAGACGCCGGTGGCCGGGTCCTTCTCGCCGAGGTAGGGCTGGTCCTCCTTGGCCCCGACCCGGAGGTACCCCCGCTTCCTCGCCTTCGTCCAGGTCGGTGATGCGGGGAGCCGGAAGTTCGTGTCGACCTTGTAGACCGGCAGTTGATCGGCCTTCGGGCCCTTCACCGGCGGGCTGCCCTCCTTGCCGCAGGCGGCGGCGAGCACGGCCAGCAGGAGACCGGCGCAGGCGGCCAGGACCTTTCTCGTACGCAACACGGAGCCCCCGTCAGTGCTTGAGGATCTTGGACAGGAAGTCCTTGGCACGGTCACTCTCCGGAGCGGTGAAGAACGCCTCGGGAGTGCGGTCCTCGACGATCCGGCCGTCGGCCATGAAGACCACGCGGTTGGCGGCGGAGCGGGCGAAGCCCATCTCGTGGGTGACGACGACCATGGTCATGCCGTCCCGGGCGAGCTGTTGCATGACCTCCAGCACCTCGTTGATCATCTCCGGGTCGAGTGCCGAGGTGGGCTCGTCGAAGAGCAGCGCCTTGGGGTCCATGGCGAGGGCGCGGGCGATGGCCACGCGCTGCTGCTGGCCGCCGGAGAGCTGGGCGGGGAACTTGTCGGCGTGCGCGGCGAGTCCGACTCGCTCCAACAGCGCACGGGAGCGCCGGTCGGCCTCGTCCTTCTTCCGCTTGCGGACCTTGAGCTGGGCCAGCGAGACATTGGCCAGCACGGTCTTGTGCGCGAACAGGTTGAACGACTGGAAGACCATGCCCACTTCGGCACGGAGCTGGGCCAGTCCCTTCCCTTCCTCGGGAAGTGGTCTGCCGTCGATCGCGATCCGACCCGACTCGATGGACTCCAGCCGGTTGATGGTCCGGCAGAGCGTCGACTTACCGGAGCCGGAGGGGCCGATGACCACCACCACCTCCCCGCGGCCGACGGCGAGATTGATGTCGCGCAGTACGTGCAACTGTCCGTAGAACTTGTTGACGTCCCGCAGCTCGATCAACGGATCGACGGCCATACGCTGCCCCACCCACTTGTCGCTATGTCGAGGTCAGCGCAAACTATCCAGCGCGAAAAGGGACTTCACTTCCGACACGCACAAATGGGGCATAAGGCTTCTTATCTGGTTTTATTTGGGGCTCTATCCTTCAGCCGACTCCGCATACACCTGCGAGAGCTCGGGACTGCCCGCCATCGCCCAGTCCAGCCCGGCCTCGACCACGTCGATCTCCCGCCCCGAGGCGAGCCGCACCACGGGCTGCCCGCTCGGCCAGATACTCCAGACCGCACCGGAGACGTTGCGCACCAGGACGGTGCCGAGGTAGAGCCCCGCGTCGTTACCGAGCCAGGGCAGTTCCTCGGGATCGTCGCGCCAGCGCGGCGGCAACTGGTCGAGAGCCGCCAACGAGGCCGGGCTGTCGTCGAGTTCGAGCCCCCGCTGCCCCGCCCGGACACGCAGCAGCTCGCACTCGGCGAGAAGCTCGGCCACGCCCTCGGGATCGGCCGCGACGGCGGCGGCGAGCCCCGCCCCTCGCGTACCGTCGTGACGCTTAAGCCAGTTGTCCAAGAAAGGGATGTTCATACCACTCAGGGTCGCACCCTCCGCGTGCTACGCACCACAGGGCGCGCGGCCTGTCGTTCGAGTGCTGAACCGGACGCGAGCGCTCTTGCCGCGCGCCGACGTGCGCGCCGTCCGCGCGCCCGGGGCGGCGCACGGTCGCGCGCCCCCTCGCAGCCGCCCACGCGGCGGGTCCGGGCACGGCACGGAGCCGTCGCCACTGCGGGCCCCCTGGCGGAAAACAGGTGGAGCCCGGAGATCCGAGCTGGTAGTTTCACGATCATGTCCAGCCCCGAGTCCGACAGACACTAGCCACCGGTCCGCCGGTGGCCAGAATCGTCGGCGAACCGAACCCGCACGGTCGAGTACCGGTCGCGAGGTCGTTTCGACCCGGCTGCCACCTCGCCGGACCACCGCAGTGTGGGCTGCGTTTTCCCGTACGCGCACGTGACACATCCGTGCGCGGATCCTCCGGCTCCGGCGCCTGCCGCGTTGCCGGGTTCCGTCCATGACCACCATGGACGTTCTTCCGCGTTGCCGCTCGTCATCACGTTCGGGCGCGGCCCACACCCCTGTCCGGTCCATCCATCAGCCGTCCATGGGGTTCCTCATGCCATTCGCTGTGTACGCACTCGGGCTCGCCGTCTTCGCCCAGGGCACATCCGAGTTCATGTTGTCCGGTCTCGTCTCGGACATCGCCGCCGACCTCCACGTATCCATTCCGGCAGCGGGGCTGCTGACCTCGGCCTTCGCGGTCGGGATGATCGTCGGGGCGCCAATGATGGCGCTCTTCAGCCGCACCTGGCCGCGCCGCCGCGCGCTGTTGTTCTTCCTCTGTGTCTTCAGCGCCGTCCATGTCGTCGGCGCGCTCACCCCCGGCTACGGGGTACTCCTCGCGACCCGGGTGGTCGGGGCGCTGGCGAACGCCGGCTTCTGGGCCGTGGCGCTGGTGACCGCGGTCTCCATGGTCGGCCCGGAGGCCCGAGCACGCGCCACGTCCGTGGTGGTCGGGGGCGTCACCATCGCCTGCGTGGCCGGAGTGCCCGCCGGTGCGGCGCTGGGCGGGCACTGGGGGTGGCGGTCGGCGTTCTGGGCCGTGGCCCTCGTCTCCGTACCGGCCGTCGTCGTGATCGCCCGGACGATTCCGGGAGCACGGCCGGAGGCCGCACCCGCGCGCGCGAGCGTCGAACTGCGGACTCTGGCCCGTCCACGACTGCTGCTCACCCTGCTGACGAGCGCCCTCGTCCAGGGGGCGACGTTCTGTGCGTTCTCCTACTTCGAACCGCTCGCCACCCAGGTCACCGGGCTCGGGGACGCCTGGGTGCCCGCCCTCCTCGCGCTGTTCGGCCTGGGTTCGTTCGTCGGGGTCACCGCTGCGGGCCGGCTCGTCGACGCACGGCCCCTCGCCCTCACCACGGCCGGCCTGGTCTCCCTCGCCGTCGGCTGGACCGGGTTCGCGCTGAGCGCGGGGAGCCCGTTCGCCACGATCGCGCTCGTGTTCGTCCAGGGGATGCTCGCCTTCGGCACCGGGACGGCGCTGATCTCCTGGGTGTTCCGGCTGGCAGCCGACGCACCGACCCTGTCCGGCTCGTTCGCCACGGCCGCGTTCAATGTGGGCGGCGCGCTCGGCCCCTGGTTCGGCGGACTCGCGATCGGTGCGGGACTCGGCTTCCGGTCACCGCTGTGGGTGAGCGCGCTGCTGATGGTCCTGGCGCTGGGCACCGCCTGGGCGTCACTGGGCACGCGCCGTGCCGTCGACCGCGGTCGGGACGGAATTCCCGCGGTGTGACGCCAAGGGATGAAGCCCCGCCCGGCGCTGAACGGGCGGGGCCGTCCTGGTCACAGCAAGCAGCCAGCAAGCGGGATAGGACACGAACCACCGTATCGGCGGCCACTGACAACGACGCCGTGGGCCGGGCTCCGCCATCCTTCGGACGCCGACGGCGCACTAGGATCTGCCGCACACACGCGAACAGGGGGATCCGGTGACCGAGGACCGCGATGGCATGGTCGTCTACTGGCGGCCCGGCTGCCCGTACTGCATGAAGCTGCGTCTGCAACTGCGGCTCACGAAGTTGAGGTACACCGAGGTGAACATCTGGCGCGACCCCGAAGCGGCGGCGTTCGTCCGGTCCGTGGCGGACGGGAACGAGACCGTGCCGACGGTCACCGTGGCGGGCAGGCCCATGGTGAATCCCTCCAGGCGCCAGGTGCTGGAGGCCGTCCGCGCCGGGGCTTCGCAGAAGTGAGCCCCGGCGGGGCGAGCCGTCACAGATCCAGGTCCACGACCACCGGGGCGTGGTCGGACGCGCCCTTGCCCTTGCGCTCCTCGCGGTCCACATAGCTGTCCCCGACCGCCGCGACGAAGGGCGCGTTGCCGTAGACGAGGTCGATGCGCATGCCCTTGTTCTTCGGGAAGCGCAGCTCCCGGTAGTCCCAGAAGGTGTAAGGACGGTCGTACTTGAGCGGGCGGGGCATGACGTCGGACAGCCCCTCCTGGCGCAGCGCGGCGAGCGCGGCCCGCTCGGCGGGCGTGACATGGGTCGCGCCCTCGAACAGCGCCGGATCCCATACGTCCTCGTCGGTCGGGGCCACGTTGAAGTCGCCCAGGACCGCGAAGGGCCGCGGTCCGGCGGCGTCCACCGCGACGGACTTCTGCAGGGCCTCGAACCAGCGCAGCTTGTACGCGTAGTGCGCGTGCTCGATCTCGCGGCCGTTGGGCACGTACACCGACCAGACACGGACCGGGCCGCAGGTCGCGGAGATCGCCCGAGGCTCCTCCACTCCTTCGTACCCGGGGCCTTCGGGCAGCCCCTTGACGACATCGGCCAGGCCGACCCGGGACACCAGCGCGACCCCGTTCCACCGGCCCGTGGCGTTGACCGCGGATTCATAGCCGAGCTCGCGGAGCGCGTCCGCCGGGAACTGTTCGGCGGCGCACTTGGTCTCCTGGATGCACAGCACATCCGTGCCGGTGCGCTCCAGCCAGGCCAGCAGCCTCGGGAGCCGGGCGGTGATCGAATTGACGTTCCAGGTGGCGATGCGCATGTACGTAAACCTAGCCGCTCCCACTGACAGTCGCCGGACCGGTGGCGCTCACAGGCCGGTCGAGTCCCCCGGGGTCAGCCGGCCGTGGTCGGTGCCGCCGAGGCTGCCGATCTGGGTGTCGTAGATCGGGCGGGCCAGATCGGTGAGCAGCGCGTCGTGGATGTCGATGGCGCGGCGCGGCGCGACCTCGCGTACGTAGTCGATGACCTCCGAGATCTTGTTCCAGGGCGCCATCACCGGAAGCATCAGTGTGTCGACCGGCCGGTCGGGGACGGTGAGGGCGTCGCCCGGGTGGAAGACGGAACCGTCCACCAGGAAGCCGATGTTGGTGATCCGCGGGATGTCCGGATGGATCACCGCGTGCAGTTCGCCGTGCACCTGTACGTCGAAACCCGCGGCGGAGAAGGTGTCGCCGTGACCGACGGTGTGGACACGGCCGGGGAAGGCCGCGGCAAGCCGGTCGGCGACGCTGCGCAGGGTCCAGATCTCGGCGGCCGGGTTGGCCTCCATCCCGGCGCGCAGCCGCTCCTCGTCGAAGTGGTCGGGGTGCTCGTGCGTCACCAGCAGCGCGTCCGCGCCGACGGCGGCGTCCTGCTCCGAGAAGCCGCCCGGGTCGATGACGAGCGTCTGCCCGTCCTTCTCCAGGCGGATGCAGGAGTGCGTCTTCTTGGTCAGTTTCAGGTGCACGGGGTTCATGGCCCCATCCTGCTACGGACGGGGCGTCGTTTCTTCCTGAATCACGGTCTGGGCGATCGAGAACGCGGCGCTCGCGGCCGGTACGCCGCAGTACACGGCGGTCTGCATCAGCACCTCCTTTATCTCGGCGGGGGCGAGGCCGTTGCGCAGCGCGGCCCTGACGTGCGCGGCCAGGCTCTCCAGACGGCCGGAGGCGACCAGCGCGGTGAGCGTGACACAGCTGCGGGTGCGGCGGTCCAGGCCCTCCCGGTTCCACACCTCGCCCCAGGCGTAACGCGTGACCAGTTTCTGGAAGTCACCGGTGAAGTCGTCGGCGCCGGCCATGGCCCGGTCCACATGGGCGTCGCCCAGCACCTCGCGGCGCGTCTTCATGCCGGGCTCGTACGGGTCGGTACGTCCGGTGGTCCCGGTCTCGGGCTGTGCTGTGGCGGCGGTGATCTCCGCGACGGGCAGCACGGGGGCTGAGAGCTGCGGGGTGTGCGGCGGTACGGGGATGGCGGCGAGGGTGTCCTGCCAGGCCGTGGAGAAATGGGTCAGGAGCAGATCGGTGACGGCTCCGGGCTGCTCGACCGGGGCAAGGTGCGAGGCGCCGGGGACGAGGGCGAGCCGGGCGTCCGGTATGCCCGCGACCAGGGTGCGGGCGTCGCCCGGCCCGGTCACCTGGTCCTCGGCACCGACCAGGACGAGGGTCGGAACGGTGATGCGCCCGAGTTCAGCGCGGATGTCGAAGGCGGCGAGGGCTTCGCAGGCGGCGATGTAGCAGCCGGGATCGGTGGTGCGGACCATCTGGACGGCCCACTCGACGATGGCCGGCTGGGCGGCGGCGAAACCGGGAGTGAACCAGCGCTCCGGTGCGGTCCGGGCCATCGGCTCCAGACCGTTGGTGCGGACGACCACCCCGCGCTGGCGGAACTCGTCGGCGCTGCTGAACCGGGGCGAGGCGGCGATCAGGGCGAGCGAGGCGACCCGGTGCGGGTGACGCAGTGCGAGGTCGGCACCGATCGCGCCGCCGATGGAGCAGCCCGCGTACCCGAAGCGCTGGACGCCGAGTCCGTCGAGGGTGGCCAGCAGCCGGTCGGAGAGCTCGATGACGGCGGAGGCCGGGTGGGCGGGGGCGCCGCCGTGGCCGGGAAGGTCGAAGCGGAGGACTCTCCAGTGCTGGGTGAGCTCCGGTATCTGCCGATCCCACATGTGCCATGTGGTACCGAGATAGGGGCCCAGGACCAGGACCGGTGCGTCTTCTGGCCCGTCAAAGCGGTATTGCAGGGTGTTCGGTGGTGTCTCGGTCACCCGTCCGACCCTCTCATCTGTCACGAGATGTCACAGCACTGGGGTGGACCACGCAGGTCTTGGCTCTCTCGCCACGGCAGGTCCGGCACTGACGGAACCATCGAGAGTAAAAGTATGCGCTCACCGGCGTGCACGCGTGACCGTGTCGACAGTGCACCAGCCAGGCACGTGCCCTCCCTCAGTTCCCACGAGTAAGACGTTGCTCCTTGGCCACGACCTCCAGGTAGTCGGGTTGCACCAGCAACTGTAGTGACACGGGCCAGGCTAGGCCGATCCTCCGCACATAGCCGAATCGGATGAGCTGATGAGCTGGCCGGTACTTCGGTGGGTGTGGGTCGTTGTTCTGGACGTGTCGATATCTCGTTCACGTCGTTCCCGGGTCCAGCGCCCCCGTATGTCGGTGGAGTTGGCGCCTGTGATGGAGAGGCGTCTGGGCGCTCTGCCTGCCTCTGCCGAGTTTCTGCGCCGGCTGGACGTGGCGGGGATCATCGACGATCTGTGCACTGTCCGTGAGGTGGCTCATCTGACGTACGGGCAGGTCGTCGAGGCGCTGATCGCCAACCGGCTGTGCTCGCCGACCTCGATGGTGCGGGTGGAGGACTGGGCGCGGAAGTGGGCTGTCGAGGAGGTTTTCCGGTGTGGCCGTCACCCGCGACGGTGGCATCCCCGTCTTCCACCGGGCCTACGACGGCGGCGCGGGCGAGGTCGCCCAGGTCGTCGGCGCGATAAAGGCCCTGCGGAAGATCGCCGACCGCAAGGACTTCCTGCTCGTCGCGGACTCTAAACCGGTGTCCTACCCGAACATCACCGCCCTGCTCGACGCCCGGGTCGGATTCGTCGCCCCCATACCCGCGGCCCAGGTCAAAGCCGACTTCTACGCCACTGTCGACCTCGGGGCCGCCGAGCTGGTCGACTACGTCAACGACCGCGACCGCGAGCGGGACACCCCCGCCGACCAGCGCCAGTCCTACCGGGTCCTCGAAGACGTCCACACCATGGCAGGACCGCGCAAGCGCGACCCGGTCCACCACCTGCGCCGGATCCTGGTCCACTCCACCGGCAACGCGGAGGGCCGGCGCAAAGCACGCGCCAAGCGTCTGGCCAAAGCCGCCGAGGATCTGGAGAAACTACAGAACTCGGCCGGCGGCCGGTACTACACCACCGCCGAGAAGGTCCAGGCCCGGATCGGGGTGATCACCAAGTCCCGCCGGGTCGCCAGCTGCCTGCGCACCACCGTCACCGTCGGCCGCGACCAGAAACCCGCTCTGGCCTGGCGCTTTGACCAGGACGTCCTGGCCGCCGAAGCCGCCGCCGACGGCTGGTACTCCCTGGTCACCGCTCTGACTCCGGAACAGGCCAACACGGCCGAGGTCTTCCGGCGCTACAAAGGCCGGGCGCCGGCAAGCACACGAACGCCCACCACCCGCTGGACACCCTCGACGAGGAACTGCGCCACGGCATCGCGATCTGGCCCCACCTCACCCACCCCGGCCTCGACGAGCCCGACCTGATCCTCGCCTCCGCAGGCGACCTACCCGCCGAGGCCCTGACCACCCTCGGCCGACGGCTGCGCGCCGAACGCCCCGGCCTGCGCCTGCGGCACATCCACGTCCACGACCTCACGGCCCTCGCCGAGGACGGCACCCGCCCTCTCGCCCTCGCCCCGGTCGAGTTCGCCCGCCACTTCGGCACCCGGGCGCCGGTCGTCCTGGCCACCAGCGGGCATCCGGCCGACATCCACGCCCTCCTCGGCCGCCGCCACCCTGGGCCCCGGCTCACCGTCCTCGGCTACCGCGACCCCGGCCGTCCCGTCTCCCAGAACCACCTTCGCCAGCTCTGCGGCCTCGACGACGCCGGCCTGTGGCAGCTCGCCACCACCCTCACCGACCCCCCGAAGGAGATACCGGCGTGAGCATCCCGCTCCCACCCGTCGCCCCGACGCCGACACCATCAACGCGTTCGAACGCGACGGGTACGCGATCAACCGCGACGCGATCACCCCCGACCTGCGCGACCGGCTCCTAACCGCCGCTGAGAAGCTCCTGGCCAGCGACATCGCCCAGGGCCGCGACCGAGGAGGCGATGGCAAGGACGGCTTCCGCGGATGCCTCAACCTCGACCGTACGTTCCTCCCGCTCCTGACCAACCCCCGCACCCTGCCCACCGTCGTCCGCCTCCTCAGCCCCAACATCCACCTGCTGTCCGCCCACCTGATCTCCCTGCCCAGCGGTCCGCCACGCACCATCCGCACTCCCCAGCGTCCTGGCTGGCACCGAGACATGTATGGCGTAACCGCAGACCTCGGCTTCGCCCAGACCCCCCGCATGGCCATCAAGATTCCCCACTACCTCACCCCCGTCACCCCGGACTGCGGAGTGACGATGTTCCTCCCCGGCAGCCACCGCCTCACCCAGGAACCCGCCATCCCAGCTGGCGCCATCGACCCGCCCGGTGCAGTCACTCCCGACATCAGCGGCACCGACACCGTCCTGTTCGAGAACCGAACCTGGCACGCCGGGCGCAGCAACCTTTCGCGTCGCCCCCGCATCGCACTGATGCTCCACCCAGTCGACGACCCCGCCACCCATCTCCTCGACAATTCCTCCCTCACACCGATCGAACAGCAGCTCCTCGGCAAACCTGACCGTCGGCGAGACGGCTCACTCGCCAAAGGACGAGGTGCCGCGCCCATGTACGCCTGGTGGAACAGCAGCTGATCTGACCGCCTCAAGGTCGCGCTGCGCCGCGGTGACCTCACCCTGCCCGGCCCGGCGATAGCCACCGCCGTCCTCGGTCCCGCCTTCGACCCAGGCACCATCCGTACGGCCACCGCACCCTGAACGATCCACGCCTGTCCTGGGTCACCGCCCCCGCCGAGGACCTGGCCGACCACGCCCCGGCCGGCGGCGTCGACGTCGTCGTGTGCAACTCGGCCATCTGGAAGACGGACGTTCCTGCCGTGTTCGCCGTGGTGCGCCGCGTTCTGCGGCCCGGCGGCCGGTTCGTGTTCAACGTCGGCGGCGGATTCGCCGGAGTCACCCACCCGGACGGACAGACCCGGCCCGGCAGTCCCTCGCTCGGCTCGCTGATCGAGCAGATCGCCGCCCGCGACTACGGCACACCCCCGGCGCCTGCGAGCGGCACCCCCCGGCTGCCGCTCACGGCCGTCACGAGCCACCTGGCCGTGGCCGGGCTGACGCTGCTGGAAACGGACGTCACGGCCCAGCACACCACCATGGCTGAGCGGAGGGCCTGGCTGTCCATCCCGGTCTTCGCCCGCTCGGACAGCGGCTTCTCCTACGAACAGCAGATGGCGATCCTGCAGGAAGCGTATGCCCAGACCCGTCCCGACGACGTCACGGTCACGAGCTGGCTCGTCGTCGTCGCTCAACTCGACGGATCCCAGGCGTGATCGGCGGAAGCCGGACCGAGGGCGTTGAGCCTCGCCGGTGCGCAGCATGATCTGGTGCGGCGGCCGACCCGAGTCGTACGGCTCTGCGGGGTCAGCCCGCGTGGGCCGGCCTGCTGACTGCCCGGGCGATGCGGTGGCCGACCAGCCGTTCGGCATCCGTGAGTGGATACCAGGCGGCACCGGTCACCTCCGCTTCCTGGATCTGGCCCACGTCCGCGTGGTCCGTCGTGAAGGCAAACCCGATGTCGAGGTGGTAGTGATCCGGCTCGCCCTTTGCCGGGCGCGCCGGAACGCGCCCGTACTCGACATACGCGGGCACCGGATCCGCAGGGAACACTGCCCCGGGGTCGAGGCCGGTCTCTTCGGAGAGCTCGCGCACAGCCACGTCGATCAGCGTGGTGTCAGTCGGCTTGAGATGGCCGCCGGGCTGCAAAGTGATCCCGTAGGCCCGGTGTTCAATCAGCAAGATCTCGGAGCCGCCACGCACCAGCAGCGCACCGACCGTCACGTGCATCGGGAAGCTCCGCCGAGAGGCGAAGTTCTCCCCGCTGGAGAGCATCTGCACCGGCTGGGACAGCAACTCGGCCTCATCCGGGTAGCGCTCCAGGTAAGCGGCCAGGGCGTCCGAGATGGCGGCATCACTGATCGCCGCGGGCCACCTCCGCTCCGGTCCGGGAGGGAAGCTCCCGGCCACCGACCGCTCGGATACGGGCAGCGAGCACGTGCACAGTCAGCTCCAGCAAAGGTCCGTGGCGTACGGGGAGGTTCGCACTCTACAAGTCGAGTGCGAGCCGGTGCGGGCCAACGCGCCCATCCCGGGCGCGTGAGCACCATCGTCGGCGATTCGGCCAACCACCCACATTCGCACACCTGTTGCGCGGGCTGGGTCCATGCATCCTCCACACGCCGCCACCCGCTCTATCTCGGGATTCCAGGACCGACTGAAACACATGTGTTCGATATCCCGGCCGGGTCGTTGAGCCTCACGACCACGCTGGACGACCGTCAAGGGGGACCCACGTTGACCTCGGCCGCTACGAACGAACACCAGGCCACCGCGCCTCCTCCGCCACCGCCGGCGGAGATCACCTACAGCGGGCAGTACTCTGTCAATCCGCTCGCCGAGGTCTCCTTCCGGCGGATGTGCGCGCAGATCCCGGCCGTTCTGCGCCGGATCGCCCGGCTGTCGTGGCGAACCGACCGACGGGCCGTGCAGCTGCTGCTCGGCTGCCAGGTGGTCACGGGCATCTCGGCCGCAGTGCTGCTGACCGCCACCGCCCACGCCATGAGGCCGGTTCTCGGCAACGGCTCCGCCGGCGACCGGCTGCACGGAGCTGTCCCGGCGCTGGTGGTGGTCGCCTTCGCCGCCGCGCTGGGCCGCGGCGCGGCGGCGGTGGCCACGTACGCGGAGCGGCGGATCACCCCACGGCTGACGACGGAGACGGACAGCGCTCTGGTCGAGGCGGTGTGCCGGGTGGAGGCGTCCGCGTACGCGGAGGAGGGGTTCTCGGACCGGCACGAGGCAGCCGAGATGGGGGTGATCCGCACCCAGGTGATGGTCACCGACGCCCAGCGGTTCCTGTCCGCGCTGATCCGGATGGTCACCGCCGGTGGGGTCCTGTCGGTGCTGAACCCGCTGATGCTGCCGCTGCTCCTGCTCGCAGTGCTGCCGGCCGGTGTGGGGGCGGTGCTGACCGCCCGGGTCGACTACGAGATCCACTACGCCAACGTCGCGGACCGCAACGTGCGCGGGATGATGCGCTGGTGGGCGACCACGTCGAAGTACGGCGACGAGGTCCGCGCCAACTCGATGACCGACTACCTCGTCTACTGGTACCGAGCCCTGTCCGACCGGTGCGACCGGCGCACCCTGGCCGCCGCGCCGCGGACCCTGCGGATCGCTCTCATCTCCGCCGTGGCCGGCGGCGTGTTCCTTGCCGCGACCTGGGGAGCCCTGGCGTGGCTGTCGATCTCGGGTCGGATCGAACTGGCGGTCGCGGCCACGGCCGTCATCGCCGTGCAGGCCACGCTCGCCGCGCTCTCCCAGGTCGTCATCAACGGCGCCGCGGTCTTCCACACCAGCCTCTACCTGAGCGACATGCAGGCCTTCCTCGACAACGCCGCGGCCCGCACCCCCAAGCGCGGGCCCGGCAGGCCAGGTGACCGGGTCGAGCAAATCCGGCTCGAAGAGGTCTCCTACCAGTACCCGGGCAAGGACAAGCCCGCCGTCGACGGCGTCTCCCTCACCCTGGAGCGCGGTCAGATCCTCGCGATCGTCGGCGCGAACGGCTCGGGGAAATCCACACTCACCCGCCTGCTCACCGGCATCTACCTGGCGGACAAG
>NZ_JBVJMV010000042.1:0-65300 GCF_055584025.1 Streptomyces sp. NPDC104309
CCTGCAGCGACTGGCCAGAGCCCCAAAAGACACGGCGCCGGCCTGAGCCTCTACCAAGTCGTCCGCGAACTGCAGCTACTGCTCGCAGCCTGGACTGGCGCCTGCCCCACCTGCCACCGCGACATACCAGCACTCGCACCGACCTGACCAAGCCCTACTAGTGGCTCTGCTCGAATCGTTGGCCGGGTAGCGGACCTCTCCGGGCTTTCCGATGATGCCAGTCGCTACGGAGAAAATCCGCGACGGTTCTCGCGGGTCGTGCCAGTGTGAGTGCGTGGCAAAGATCGAGATGGCAGATGTGTTTGCGGCCGGACGCCGCGGTGGGGGTGGGAGTCTCTATGCGTATCGGGTGCGCGGGCTCGGCCGCAGCGGGGTAGTTCTGTGGATCGGTTGCAGGCGTGATGAACCCGATCAGGTGCTGGCGTTGCCAGAAGCTGATCACTGTCAGGTGCCGATGTTCGTGACTGTTCGGCAGGCGCGGGTGTATGTGAGCCGCCGGGGGCGGAGGCTGGCCACTTCTGAGGCCAACACGCTGGAGCTCGTCCGTGTCGAGCACTGGCTGGAGGATCCGGTGCGCAGGCAGGTCCCGCCGGGCGCGGTGCTGGATGCGTGGAACCTCTTCGAAGATCTGGCCCGAGGACTCGGTGAGGTCCACCGGCTGCCCCAGCAAGGAGCGGTGCATAACAGCGCCTACGAGAAGCTGTTCGGAGGCGAGTGCGCCGCATGGACTCCCGACGAGCAACGCGCGGTACTGGAACTGATCACGGCCGGGGTGGAGCTGTGGAATTCCTGCCCAGTGATCGTAAAGCCCTGCTCGAGCATCGTCTTCGACAGCGGGCAGGGCGCCCCCCGAGGCTTGCGATCCGTGCGTCAGTCGGCTCGCTGAGGTGCTCTCACGCAGCCTTGGCCGGGTAGTCGGTCCAGGTGCGGATCGGTGAGTCGAGGGCGAAGTTCATCTTCGGTTCCGCGCGGGTGTTGCGCCAGCGGATGTAGGCGGCGATGGCGGCGTTCTGCTCGTCGTGGCTGCGATGGTCGGTGCCGTTGAGGGCGAAGTAGCGCAAGGCGGCGAACTCAGCCTCGATCCAGTTCAGCCAGGAGCCGTAAGTCGGCAGGAAGACCAACTCGATGTCATTGTCGGTCGCCCAGGTGCGGACCTTGGCGGGCTTGGGCGGAGAGAAGTTGTCCAGCACCACATACAGCTTCTGACCGGGCCAGCGGGCGCGCAGGGCCTTGAGGAGGTCAAGGAACTCGCGCCACCGCTTGCGCTGGCGAATGCGGTAGTACAGCTTGCCGGTGGCCAGATCGAGGGCGGCGAGCATCTGCCTCACGCCGCCGTAGCGGTTGTAGGTCGCCCGCAGCCTGCGCGGACGCCTCACTGGCCCCCACACCTTGCCCTTGCGGGGCATCAGGTTCAGCGGCCCGAACTCGTCGACGCATATCACCCGCCCGTCGGCGGGCGGGGTGTCATACAGCGACAGGATGCGGTGCATCTTGGCGATGAACTCCGGGTCGGTGGACGCCTTCCACGTAGTGGTGGTCTTCCAGGAGACCTTGCCGGCGCGCAGGATCCGGCGCAGGGTCTCCCGGCTGATGGCCGCGGTTACCTTCTGCTTGATGAGGTGGTCGGCGAGCTTGCTCAGGCTCCAGGTGGAGAACGCGGTGATCTTCCAGTCGGCGGGGGACGTCCGGGCGATCAGGCAGATGTGCTCGCGCGCCTCGTCACTGATCGTCTTGGGGCGTCCCCCGCTCCATTTTGGGTCCAGCGTGTCCAGCCCCTGCTCGTTGAAGGCATGGATGACATCGCGGACGTAGTCCTCGCTGACCTGCATCAGCACGGTGATGTCCTTGACCGTCTGGCCCTGGGCGGACATCAGCACCACGATCGCCCGGCGGAGTTTCACCGGGTCCTTCGCAGTCCGGCTGATCCTCTGCAGCTTCCGGCCCTCCGCCATGCTCACCGGCCGGACGCACACACTCGGTCGACGCCCCACGACCACCTCCAAGATCAGATCTTGGGGACAGTCTGCTGGCCGACGGGCAGCAGGTCGATTACCCGGCCAAGACTGCGTGACGAGCCACTAGCTCAAGAAAACCCAGCCGCTTCTTTGGATCGGTATATCGCGAAATGCCTTGTGAGTAATATCTCTTCAGGCGTCTGGAACCATGTGCATCTCTTGTGTGGTTCTTGTGAGAAGACTTAAAACTTGCCCCTGTCTTGATCGTTGAGGTGGGGGGATCTGTGCGTCCAGCGCGTCCGCTTGTTGTTGCTGTTGCCTTCGTCATGTCCGTGTTGGTCGGGACGCAGCAGCTTGCGTTGGCCGCCAGCCGACCGGTGGCCGAAACCGCCGGGGCTCCGGATCAGCAGTGGGGCTCCGCTGCGGGCCGCCGCCACTCCGCGTCGACGGATGCCACGGATGCCTCTGCGAAGGGCGGCCACGCTGGCCCGTTGAAGGGCCGCGGGGAGCTGTCTGCACCCGAGGGAGCACATCCCGTGCGCCTGACCAGTACCGCGAAGACCCCGAAGCCCGGCCGCGTGAAGCGCGTCCGGACGCCCGATGTGCCTGCCCCCAAGGCCTTTAATGTCAAGCACAGCAAGGAGCTGAAGGCTAAGCGCAAGGCGCGGCAGCGCACCTATCTCAACGATGACGGCAGCTTCACGACCCGCTTCTACGACGAACCGGTCAACTTCCAAGCCAAGGATGGCAGCTGGAAGGCTATCGACACCACGTTGGTGCGGCCGGAGGGCGCCGACGGGGCGGTCGGCACGCGGACCATGAGCGTGAGCGACCCAGGCTGGGAAACAGAGTCGACTCAGTCGCCGATCTCCTTCGCGGGTGCCGCCGATGCTGATCCGCTGGTGCAGATGGCGCTGAGTAACGGGCTGTCGGTCGGGTACGCGGTGGATGGTGCGAGCGCGGTCACCGGAAGTGCCGACGGCAGTACGATCACTTACCCGGACCTCCGTGACAGCTCCGACCTCGAACTGGTCGCGGGCGGCTCCTCGGTGAAGGAGACGGTGGTCCTCAAGGGTAGAGACGCACCCACCGAGTGGCGGTTCCCTCTGGAGCTTCAGGGCCTGACCGCGCGGACCGACGGCGACGGCGGGATCGTGTTCATCGACGCGGACGGTACGGAGCGCGCGTGGATGCCTGCTGGATGGATGCAGGACTCCGCTTCCACGGACGGCTCCCAGGAGGGTGCGGTTTCTTCGGGCGTCACCTACAGCCTGACCGAACAGGACGGCCGCCAGGTTGTAGTGATGAAGCTCGATGCCGACTGGCTGGACGCGCCGGAGCGAGTCTTTCCCGTCCGGGTCGATCCGTCAGTCAGGTCGTTTGACGCGACCTCGGGCACCTATGTCGAGTCCCCGTATGACCAGAACTTCGCTTCCGACACTGTGCTGAAGGCGGGCACGTACGACGGGGGCAGTCACAAGGCGGCTGCGTTCCTGCGGTTCAACGGCGTGGAGAGCACGCTGAAGAACGCCTGGGTGGTGAACGCTAGCCTCGCGCTCTACAACACTTGGTCACAGTCGTGTTCGGCGCGTCCCGTGACCGTGTACCCGATCACGTCGAACTGGTCGGAGTCCACGACGACGAAGTACCCAGGACCCGCAACAGGTTCTTCGCTCGGCTCGAAGAGCTTCGCGCATGGCTGGCGCCCGGAGGGCACGGAGACCTGGTCATGCGGCGCCGCGTGGGAGAGCATCAAGCTCGGTTCGGCCGGCCGCAACCTTGTGGACGACTGGACCCATGGCCGCAAGAAGAACTACGGCCTCGCGGTGAAGGCGTCGACCAGTGACTCCAAGGGGTGGAAGCAGTTCGGGTCGGACGACTACCCGAACGGCAAGCCGAGCCTGGATGTGACCTGGACGAAGTACGGCGCGACGTACAAGCTCGGCGACTTCACCGCCCCGGTGACGGCCACCACTCAGGGCGTCGAGAAGGTCACCGTTACCAACCGGGGGCAGGAGACCTGGCCCAAGGGCGGCAACTACAAGCTCCGCTACAACCTTTACGACTCCTCGGGAAAGGAGATTACCGACAGCTCGAAGATCGCATACACGGAAATGCCGCAGGCCGTGTCGCCCGGTGAGTCCGTGACCCTGGACGCCAAGATCGCGCCGCTCGCCCCCGCCACGTACACCGTGCAGTGGACGATGGACGACTACGGCGTCAGCCGCTTCACCACCGCAGGCGTACCAGGACCGGCCGTCAAGATCGCCGCGGTGAACATCCCGCCGCAGCTGACTGCCGAGGTGCCGGGCAGCGGCGTCACGGTCGACTCGCTCACCCCCACCCTGTGGGCCAAGGGCACGGACGCGGACAGCTACCCGAAGTCCACGCTGCAGTACACATTCGAGGTCTGCGAGGTCGAGGGCAGCAACGTCCGCAAGAACTGCAAGACGGGCACCCGTAGCGGCGAGCAGCAGTGGGCGGTGCCCTCGGGCTGGCTGGCGTGGGGAAAATCGTACGCCTGGTACGCGTACGCCTACGACGGGAATGCCACCTCGGCCAGGCCGGGCCCGGCGCTGCTGACCACGCAGGTGCCGCAGCCGACAGTGACAGGCCACCTGGGCGGCGCGGACGGCGACAAGGAGATCGGCACCCGGGCGGGCAACTACGTCACCGCCGCCACCGACGCGGCCGTCACCACAGTTGGACCCGAGCTGGCAGTCACCCGCACCTACAACTCACTTGACCCGCGCACCAAGGGTGCCTTCGGCACCGGCTGGTCGACGCGCTGGGACATGCAGGTGCGGGAGGAGCCGGAGACATCGAGCGCGTTGGTGACCCTGGCCGACGGCTCCCAAGCCCGGTTCGGGAAGAACCCTGACGGTACGTACACCGGTCCGTCCGGCGGAGAGCTTGTCCTCGGGCGCGAGGCGGAGGGCTGGTTTGTGCGGGATCGTTCCGGCACCGCCTATCACTTCATGCCCAGCGGCGTGCTGGCAACGATCAAGGATGTTGCCGGCCGCACCCAGTTCGTGACCCACGAGTCGGAGGACGGCGGGCCGATCAAGAAGGTGACCGACTCGCTGTCCGGCCGCTCGCTGACGTTCCACTGGTCCGGCGCACATGTTGACTCGGTGACCACGAGCCCGGTCGACGCAAACACACCTGGCCTGACCTGGTCGTACACGTATGACGGCGACCGTCTGACCAAGGTGTGTCCGCCGTCGTCGACTACCAAGTGCACGGTGTACGAGTACGGAGACGGCTCGGTCTACCGCAGCGGTGTGCTCGACGCGGCGCCCACCTCGTACTGGCGTCTGGGCGAGAGCGAGGGCTCCGCGGCGGCCAGCGAAGCGGTCTCACGGACCGGCCTGAACGAGGCCGTCTACCGGGATGTCCAGCTGGGCACCGGTTCGGCCGTAGCGGGAACCGCGGACACCTCTGTCGGCTTCAACGGCACGGACTCGGCGGTGGAGCTGCCCGCGAACACCCTGAAGGCCGTGGCGTTCCCGACGATCGAGCTGTGGTTCAAGACCAGCACGCCCTCCGGAGTGCTCGTCGGATTCCAGAACGCGGAGGTGGGTGACAAGCCCACCTCGTGGCGGCCGGTGCTGAACATCGATGCGAACGGCAAGTTGCGCGGCGAGTTCCAACGCGTGGGCGTGACCGGCGCGAGCGGCCCCATCACGTCCACGGCCGCTGTCACCGACAACGCCTGGCACCATGCAGTGCTGACCGCCTCGGCCACCGGCCAGACGATGTATCTGGACGGCACTGCGGTCGGCTCGATCAACGGCTCTGTGTCCGAGCAGACCCTCGACTATGCCTACCTGGGTGCCGGGTACGCCAGCAGCAGCTGGATGGGCGTCGCCACGGGCGAGTACCACTTCAAGGGCCAGATGGACGAGGCGGCCGTCTACAGCCACCCGCTGGATACAGCGACCGTCACGGAGCACTACGCCGCCCGGGCCGCGACCGGCCAGATGACGAAGGTCACCCTGCCTTCCGGCCGGGTGCACGCCACCGCAGCCTACGACCCGGTCAGTGGTCGGCTGACGCAGCACACCGACGAGAACGGCGGCACCTGGAAGGTGTCGGCGCCCTCGTATTCGACCGCCTCGTCCTCTTATGCGGATACCATTCAGCGCAGTGGCCCCACCGGCTACTGGAGGCTGGGCGACCGCGGCGGCGCGGAGGCGGCCAGCCCTCTGGGTGACGCGCTCAACGGCAGCTACCTGGACGGAGCCCGTACAGGGGGCCCCGGCATTTTCCGCGACGGTGACGACACGGCCGCCACGTTCAATGGCGACGGCGCAGTCGAGGTGCCTTCCGGCTCTGTCGGCCAGGCTACCGCGATGACGATCGAACTCTGGTTCAAGACGCACGACCCCGGCGTTCTGGTGACGATGCAGAACACCGAGTTCGGTGACACCCCTACGGGCTGGAGGCCGATGCTGCTGATCGACGCCGACGGCAAGGTGCGCGGCAAGTTCCAGCCAGCCGCCTCGTCGGTCCTGTCCAAACGGGTGGTCACGGACGACACCTGGCACCACGTCATACTGACCGGAACAGCCGACGCGCAGGCCCTGTATCTCGACGGAGAGCTGCAGGGCACCGGCCAGACCGGTGTGGACACCGTCCGCCACCCCCATGCCTTCATCGGCGGCGGCTACGCCTCCTCAGGCTGGGACGGCGCGGCAAGCGGGTACCGCAACTTCACGGGCCAGATCGATGAGGTCGCCGTCTACGACCGCTCCCTCGTCTCCTGGTGGAAGCCTGCGGAGTGGATCGGCTGGGTTCCGGTGCCTTCCTCCACCCCAGCACCGAGGACCCACTTCCAGGCGCGTAAGTCACTGGTGACCGGCAGCGGTGGCCAGTACCGCGGGGTCGCGGTTTCCGATGCTCCGGCGGCCTACTGGAGGCTCGACGAAGAGGCAGGACCGACGTTCGCCAGCCAGGTCGGCGGCCCGGAGCACGCGGCGACCTACCACGCCGGCGGCTCGTCGGAGCCTGCCGTGTCAGGAGTCTTCGGTCCGGCGGACAACGCGGCCGTGAGCCTGGCGGGCACCGGCAATGTGCAAATACCGGGCGACATCCCAGCTGGCACCACCGACCTCTCCGCCGAGATGTGGTTCCGCACCTCCATCGCCCCGGCCGTGCTGTTGAGCTTCCAGAACGCGCCAATCGGCCAGACCCCGACATCCTGGCGGCCGGTGCTGAACATCGACGGCTCGGGCAAGCTCCGCGGCGAGTTCTATCTGTCAGGGGTTTCCGGGGCCACGCCCATCGTGTCGGCCGCGACCGTGACGGACGGCAAGTGGCACCACGTGGTGCTGTCGGGGGCCGGAACCACGCAGTCCCTCTACCTGGACGGCGTCAAGGTCGGCTCCTTGGCCGGCACCATTGACGAGCAGTCACGCCCGTACGCGTACATCGGCGGCGGCTACGGAAGCTCCGGCTGGATGGGCCTGCCCTCGACCACCTACTACTTGCAGGGTGACGTCGACGAGGTCGCCCTCTACCGCAAGTCGCTGACCGCCGACCAGGTCTCCGCCCACTACCGGGCCCAGGCCGAGGCCACCGGCTCCGGTCTGACGGCCACTGTGACCGTCACTGACCCTCAGCAGAACACCAGCAGCACCAGCTACGACGCCCTGCACGGCCAGCGCCTGGTCTCGCGCACCGACGCGAGCGGCGGCGTGACCAGCTACGCCTACGACAACGGCGGCTTCCTGCACACCGTCACCGACCCGAACGGCCACGCCACCGTCACAGGCCACGACGCCCGCGGCAACGTGGTGTCGACGACCAAGTGCCGGGACGCCGACTCGTGCTGGACAGAGTTCCGCTCCTACTACCTCAACGCGTCCGATCCCCTCGATCCGCGCAACGACAAACCGCTGACCTACCGCGACCAGCGATCGACGGACTACAAGGACAACACGTACAAGACGTCGTACACCTACAACACTCAGGGCCTGCCCACGAGCGCTGTCCGGGCGGACAACAGCAGCGCATCCACGATCTACACCACGGGCAGCGAGTCCGCAGTCGGTGGTGGCACGGTGCCGGCTGGGCTGGTCACCACGCAGAGCACGCCGGGGGGCGCGACCACCTCGTACCGCTATTACGCCAACGGCGACACGGCGCAGGTGACGTCACCATCGGGGCTGGTCACCAAGTACGCGTACGACGGGCTGGGCCGAATGACCTCCGAGACCCAGATGTCTGGCACGTATCCGAACGGCGTGACGACCACATACGGGTATGACGCGGCCTCGCATGTCATCACCGAATCCGGCGCGGGCGTGAAGAACGAGATCACCGGCATCACCCATACCGCCAAGATCTCCCGCACCTATGACGAGGACGGCAACCAGCTGTCCGAGTCCACCGAGGACACCACCGGCGGCGACCTCAAGCGCACCACCACGTACCACTACGACTCGCACGGCCTGAACGACAGCGCCACCGACGCCGAACAGAACACCACCGCCTATAGCCACGACACGCTTGGTCGTGTCACGGACTTGACCGATGCGGCAGGCGCCCACTTCACGTACACGTACACCCCGCGCGGACAACACGCGACGACGGTCTTGAAGGACTGGACCGGCGACCCATCCGGTCAGCCGCGCGACCTGACCATGGTCTCCAATGCCTACGACCCGGCCGGACGGCTGGCCACCACCACAGACGCGATGGGCGCCACCACCGCGTACACCTACTACAACGACGGACTGGCGGCCACCACTACGGCCAAGCAGGTCATCCAGGCCGACGGCAGCAAGCACGACATTGTCCTGGAGAGCGACACCTACGATCCGGCCGGCAACCTGACCAAGCAGGTCACGGGCAACGGCGCAGCCACGCGGACGTTCACCGTAGATGCCCTGAGCCGCACCACGCGCAGCGTGCTCGACCCCAACGGTCTGAACCGCGCCACGACCCTCGCCTATGACGGCGACGACCGGGTGACGTCGCAGTCCCAGACCATCAGCGGCACAAAGCAGTTGACGACGAGTGTGTGGTACGACACCGCGGATAACGTCAACAAGCAGACCGTCACCGACGGCACCTCCACCCACACGGCCACGTACACCTACGACGACCGGGGTCTGCCCCTGACCACGGTCAGCCCGCGCGGCAACGTCTCCGATGCCGATCCTGCCGCCTACACGACCACCAACCGGTACGACGAGCTGGGCCGCCTGGTCCAGCAGACCGCACCGCAGGTGCAGGCGGAGGAGAACGGCGGATCCGCGAGCGCGGTCAAGCCGGTCACCCGCACCGGATACAACACCTTCGGCGAAGCCACCGAGACCAAGGACCCCCGCAGTCAGGTGACCCGCACCGAGGTCGACCGGCTCGGCCGCACGGTCGCTATGACCCTGCCGGACTACACCCCGCCGGGCGGCACGACGACCACCGTGGTCACCCGCACCACGTACGACGCATTCGGCCGTCCCGCGACGGTCACCGATCCGCTCGGCCGCGTCACCCGCTACGGCTACGACCAGCTCGGCAACCTCACCAGCAAGACCGACCCCGCGGCCAACGCCTCCTCACAGCTCCAGACGCAGTCCGAACCCGGCCTGCTCCAGGGTTCGTTCACCGACCTCAGCGGTGGCGGAGTAACCCGCTACACCTGGACGCCGACCGGTCAGCAGTTGTCGGCGACGGACCCGACAGGGGCGCGGACGGAGGCCACGTACGACCAGATCGGTCGCGGGCTGACGTCCACGACCGTCGAGCGGTTCCCGACCACGCGGAACCTGACCAGCCGCTACACCTGGGACGACGCGAGCAACGAGACCGCGTCCAAGACCCCCGGCGGAATTACAGCCACGGCCGCGTACAACGCAGTCGGCGAGGTCAAGTCCGTGACCAACCCTGCCGGTACTACCAAGTTCGACTACGACGGCCTCGGCCGCCGCACCGAGACCACAGACGCCACCAACCGCAGGACCACAACCACGTACGACGCGCTCGGCGACGTCACTGCCACGACCGACTACGGCACGGGCACCATCGCGCTGCGCACGCTGTCGGCGGAGTTCGATACCGAAGGCAACCGCACCGCCGCGATATCGGCGACGACAAAGGCCCGAACGGCTTACACCTACGACGCCCTCGGTCAACTGACCAAGCAAGTGGAGCCCGTCTCCGGAACCAACTCGATCACCACAACCTTCGGGTACGACGCAGCGGGCAACCGCACGCGCCTGACGGATGGTCGCGGCAACTCGACCACGTACACCTTCACCTCCTGGGGCCTGCCCGAGTCCACCATCGAACCCTCCACCACCGCCCACCCGAACACCGCCGACCGCACCTGGACCACGGTCTACGACAAGGCCGGCCAGCCCGTCACCGAGCTGCTGCCGGGCGGGGTCAAGCGGGAGCGCACGTACGACGCCCTCGGCCGTCTCACCCACGAGACCGGCACGGGCGCCGAGGCGGCCACGACGGACCGCACGTTGGAGTACGACCTGGCAGGCAGCCTGACGGCAGTCGCATCCAGCAACCCCCTCACCCGGAACACCTACACCTACAACGACCGCGGCCAGCTCCTGAGCGCAGACGGCTCGGCCGGCACGTCGAGCTACATCTACGACGACGACGGCCGTATGACGCACCGCCAGACCAAGGCAGGCTCGGCCGACTACACCTACGACAGCACCGGGCGCCTCGACTGGGCCTGGGACTCCGTCACCGGCAACGGCGTTTGGTACGACTACGACGCCGCCGGGCGGCCGTCGCTGGAGCGGTACGCCACCAAGCCCAGCGGCTCCTCCACCTGGAGCGAGTCGGAGCGTCGCACCTACGGCCGCGACAACCTCGGCCGGCTGACCTCGGACAAGATCACGAAGCCGGACGGCACGGTCGCCCTGGCCTCCACCACTTACGGCTACGACCTCGACGAACGACTGACCTCGAAGAACACCACCGGCACGGCGGGCGCGAGCACCAACACCTACGCCTACGATGACGCCGGGCGCATGAAGTCCTGGACCCAGGGCTCCACGACCACGGCATACGAGTGGGACGCCGCCGGCAATCGCACCAAGGCCGGATCGCGCTCAGCGACCTACGACGCCCGCAATCGCCAACTGACTGACAGCAGCACGGGCTTCACCTACAGCCCGCGCGGCACCCTGTCCAAGGTCGACGACGGCTCGGGTACCCCACGCACGCTGACCTTCGACGCCTTTGAGCGGAAGATCACCGACGCCGGGGTCACCTACTCGTACGACTCGCTGGACCGCGTCCAGACACGCGGCGGGACCACCTTCGCCTACGATGGAGGCTCGAACAACCTGGCCGACGACGGAACGAGCACCTATAACCGCACCCCAGCCGGCGGGCTGCTCTCCTCCTCCACCGGCACGACCAAGCAGTGGGCGCTGACCGACCAGCACACCGACTTGGTCGCGGGCCTGACTCCCGACGGTGCACAGCTCTCCAGCTCCACCGCCTACGATCCGTTCGGCAAGGAGACAGCCACCAACGGCACAACGCCCGCCGCCGGCTACCAGTCAGGCTGGACCGACCCCAGCAGCGGCGACGTCAACATGGCCGCGCGCTGGTACCAGCCCGGCACAGGCGGATTCGCATCACGAGACACCTGGCAGCTCGACCCGGCCCCCTCAGGCCAGGCCAACCGCTACACCTACGGGATCGCCGGCCCGCTGAACTACACGGACCCGACCGGTCACGACAATCGCGTCGACGTCCGCGCGCCGGGACACCGGAACGTCGTCTACTCCTCCCCCAACCAGGACTTGCCCTGGGGTTTGTCGAGGATCTTCAGCGCGGTCCGCTGGGGAATCGGCCGATCACCTCTGGCGTATGCGGTGCGCACCTTCGCATGGGCATTCATGCTCGGGTCAGACAGCATCGGGGCGCACGAGACATGTGGGAGATATTGCCCGAAGCCAAACACGAAGCCGAATTCGCCGCGCCAGCCCAAGGGGAGGTCCTGGCTGGCACCTTCGGAAGGACAGCCGTATAGCCCGTCGGCTGCTGCAAGTGGATCGCGTGGTGGCGGTAGCGGTGGCAGAGGCAATGGTGGCGGGGTCATCATTCCGCCCGCACCTCCGATCGACCAGAACCCGAACAACGGCCCGCACCCAGTACCGGCTCCCACCCGCCCCACCCCCAAACCCGACTGGGACCCCAAGGCCGCCGGCTGGAAGCCCGGCGACGAATGGAAGCTGACCGTCACCGCGGCCGACATGCTTGGCCTCGCCGGCGACCACGGGTTCACGCCCGATGAGGGAGCCGATACTTCGCCCGGGCTCGCTGCAGGTCCTGACGTGTCCAACGGGCGGGGGCAGGATGAGGACGATCGTTGCGCAAGTTCCCGGGAGGAGCGGTATCGCTACAAGCCGCTTGACGGTCTCCGTCGAGCGAGAGGGGCTACGGCGCTCATGTGCGGGACCGAAGACCTGAAGCCCAAGGGCACAGCGCGAGACGGAATAGGGGCGGTCTCCGTCGCCGGAATGCCGTCGCCAGCTGAAAACTCCATCTCGCCCGGCGTGGCGAGGTACAACAAGACCCATATCATCGGCGACCAGTTCTACGGTGCACCACGGAGTGAAAACCTGTTTCCAGGGCGTGACCGCATGAATAAGAGCGGAATGCGGAGATGCGAGCGGAAGATCGAGCGCGAACTCAAAAATGATAATTGGGTCGAATATACCGGAACGCCTACGTATGACGGAGACGATTTGATACCGACTGGGATTCAGATGACTGCGCGCACAGAACGCGGGATGCTGTTCAATGTCAGAGTCGAGAACATTCAAGATTGGCAGACCACTTGCTGACGATCCGTGATCTCATCGCTTCCCTTCCTGGTCTCTCCGAGCATTCAGCAGAGGAAGGGAAGGCTGTAGACTTCAAAAGAGTTGAGAATCTTCTCGGAGTTGACCTGCCAGAGGATTTCAAAGACATCGCTCGCAGATTTCCACCTCTTGAGATTGGAGGGTTTCTCCGCATTTGGATTCCATCGGAAGGCGGTGAAGCGGAGTACGTTGGAGCGGTCAAGGAAGCACTGGAGACTCTTCAATATCTTGCGGAAGACGGTGAGTCCGGCGAGTGGCTCCCCTATCCCGCTCAGGGGGGATTGATCCCGTGGGGGGCTTCCCTTGACGGAGACGTCTTCTATTGGTGCGTAAGTGGCCCTGACCCCGATGCTTGGCCGGTCGTAGTAGGTGGGGCGAATGGCTATTGGTGGCAGGTCGATTGCGGACTGATCGAGTTCATCATCGGCCTGGTCGAAGGCACATGCAACTCTGGCGAGCTCCCGGCGGGGGCGATCACTTCCGATTCGCCTGTAATCCCCCTGGGGTGATGAAAGGAAAGCATTTACAGGCCCGACCCGCTGGTGGCGACTTGACGGATCTTCGATTTTAGTGAGGGTGTGCCTCCCGTCGGCTCCACCGGGTGGTTGCACAGCGTGAGCGGAGGCGTTGGTCACTCGGTTCCGGAAGCCGAAGGCGTTACGCGCTTCGAGCGTGATGAGGCGGTTGTTGCATTCGGAGGCGGCGTTGGTGATTCCGGTGGTCAGGTAGGTCTCGATGCCGTCCCACTACTGCTCGATGGTCTCGGCGAGGGTGACGAGTTCGGGCAGGTGCGCGTGGTCGATGACGTAGGTGAAGAAGCGGTATGCCTGCGGGTGACGGTCAGGCCCAGGAAGTCGCTCAAGCAACTCCACGCCGTGGCCCGGAGGTTCCTGCTCGGCCTCGCCGCGCCCACCCCCTCTGCTGCGCGGCGCGGACCAGGTCGCTTCTGTGGAGATTGACGACACCATCCGCCGCACCTACGGCTACGCCAAGGTCAAGGGCCTGAACGCGCTGCTCGCGATCGTCTCCACGCCCTTGTCCGCCCCGGTGATCGCAACCACCCGCCTGTGCAAGAGACCTGCGCGGAGGCGCGTACGTCCGGGTCCGGTACGAGAATATGGACCGCGATGAGAGGCCGGGTGATGTGGGACGCTCTTCGCAGTTCCCCCAGCCGGGCCTCAGGCTCATTGCGAAGCCGGGCCTCGCCACGCATGCAGAGGGCGCGGCGGTGATCGGGAGCCTGTGGCAGCGAGCGTTGTCACTGCGTCCAGCCGGTCTCGGCGCAACTGCTTGGCTTTTTCGGCGCGCTCAGCTCGGTCGGCGCTCTTGTGCTGGAACAGTCCGGCAACGATCGTGCCGACGGCCGCAATAGGGCGCGTGGCCACCCTGCCGGCTGCCAGTTCGGTGGGTCCGGTACAGATCTGCGTAACTGGTTCCTCTGCACCGGGCCGCGAACAGCCCGGCCATGAGCACCGTCGAGAATCGGATAGCCAATCAAATACGCGGCGGTCAGGCTGTGCACTACGAAGTGACGCCGGTGTACTCCAAGCCCACAGGGGTTCCCGATGTGGTGCACATGGAAGCCCACGGAAATCGAGGCATGGATGTCGACTGTTGGATCATCAACAAGGCAGGCGCAGATTCCGCTGTCTGCTCTTCCGAGGACTACGAGAGGTGACCGAGGTGCCCGGGTCAATTGAGTCGCTCCTGGGTGAGCGGGAGCGCTTCCGCCCGGCTTCTGCCGAGTCCTGGAGGTCTGCCGAGGCCTGGCTGGGCAGGGAGCTTCCGCTCGACTACAAAGACCTGGTGGACGGCTATGGCGATGCGGTCCTGCTCGGCCATCTCTTCCTTCCCCACCCTGAAGGAGGCGACCCTCTGCTGACCTTCATGCAAGAGGAGCGGAGGTACTTCCACTCCGCATACGGCGAGGCTCGGAACCTTCCTGAGCCGGTGTCTTTGGCGTGGGACGAGTTGGTGCCGTGGGCGTATCACGACTGGAACGGAGACGTGTGCCTGCTGGTCCCACCGCTGGCCGGGGGTGACTGGTCTGTGGCTGTCGCGTTTCGCCAGTGCCCGGAATTCCTGGTCATTCACGGAGGCATCACAGAGTTCATACGGCTCCTGTTGGAGGAAGGAAAGCTCCCCCGAGGGTGGCCCTCCGGACGCCCGCTGTGGAAGTCGATGGATGGCAGTCCTGTCGTGTGAACAGTGTGGCCTAACGAGTCTCCAGGGCGAAAGGTATTCGGGTGGAACTCATTCGATTCCGTGAAATGCTGGGGGATCCACAGGTGAACGGTGACGTGGATCGAGACTGGAGCGCCCTGGAATCAAGCTATGGGGGCCGCCTCCCAGGCGATTACAAGGCGGTTGTCTCCGCCTACGGCCCAGGCTGTGTCAATGACCAGCTCTACCTGTTCCACCCGCGGGCCGCGGGTGGTGACGAGGGGCTCGGACTCGAGTTGCTGTGGCAGCAGGCGGCGTATACCTACGGTGAGCTGTCTCGGAGTAATCCCGAGATGTATCCCTAAGATCTGTCCCGTAACTGGTCAGGAAGAGTAGCTGCTCCACGGCAATCGGGCTGGCTCAGTCTTCGAGGCGGCCCGGTCGCCTTGCCGATCGCCGCAGGGTTTCCCGCCACTCGTCCCTCACATCGCGGGACTCATCCAGGGCAGGATCGCGGCTTCCGCCTGGTGCATAGGCCGGGGAACGCTCAGCGCAGAGCGGCACATGGGCGCAGTACCAGGCCCGCTCGGCGCCTGCCTGCTCGGCGGCCGTACCGGTCCGAAGGTAGTCGAGCAGTGCGGTCATGACCCGGCGGCGGCCGAAGGCGTAGACCGCTGGTTCGACGAACCAGCGGCAGAAGCTGGGGTCCGGATCGTAGACGGCTGCGGCCGTCAACGGGGCGAAGAACTCTTCGGGCAGGTGGGCGCGTTCGAGCAGTGGCTTGCGCAACGCGTGGGCCAGGTGCCGTGCGCGGCGTGCTTCCGGCACGTCGGCCGCGTCCCCGAGATCCATCAGTCGCGCCACCTCGGTGGCGCACGATAGGAATGTGCGTGCCGCTGCCTCGTCGTGCTCTTGGTCTGCCACGGCGACATTCTGGACCAACTCAGGCCGAGAGAGTACGGGACGGTGGTCGCTTCTCATCGAGTGAAACGATCACGTAGTGGCTGGTGTGATCACGGCGTCGGAGCCGTCCTGGATAGTCCCGTTCACCGGGCTGAGCCCGCGCCAGTTCGGGAAGTTGGTGGCGGTTCTGCGGCGCGAGGGTGCGGACGCAGTCCGCAGGGGCCGACCGTGGAGTCTGCCGTTGGAGGACCGGGCCCTGCTGGTCGCGGCCTACTGGCGCACGAACCTGACCATGCGGCAGCTTGCCCCGCTGTTCGGGGTGTCCAAGTCGGCCGTGGACCGGATCATCGACCACCTCGGGCCGATGCTCGCGCTCGAGCCCCGCAAGCGGTTCGCCAAGGACGCCGTGCTCATCGTGGACGGCACCCTGGTCCCCACCCGGGACCACGCCATTGCTGCGAAGTCCAAAAACTACAGGTACTCCACCAACCACCAGGTCGTCATCGACGCCGACACCCGACTGGTCGTCGTGGTCGGCCAGCCGCTTGCCGGGAACCGCAACGACTGCAAGGCATGGGAGGAATCCGGCGCAAAAGCCGCCGTCGGCGGAACCATGACGATCGCCGACGGCGGCTACCCGGGCACCGGACTTGTCATGCCCCACCGCCACTGCAAAGGCGAAGAACTGCCCGAGTGGAAGCAGGCGCACAACAAAGGCAGCGGGCACAGCGGCCAACCATGCCTGAGGCGACCAGAAGATCATTTACGGGACAACCCTTAGTTGAAGGAGGGGACGATCTTCTTCTTGCCGCCCTCCTCTCGCCAGGCAACGCTGACGTCGAACGTCTTGCCCTTGGCCGAAACAAAGCCCTTGCCCTGGATGGTCTTGCCCGCAGCCAGATCGTCTCGCTCCTGCTGAGTGAACACGTGCTGGCACCAAGACCGCGGCGGCTCGTCGCCGGAGCCGAAGTCCGGAATGATCTTCTTCGTCTTCGCATCCCAGCTGACCTTGCAGCCGAAGGTCTTGCCGGTCCTTGCGCTCACGAAGTCGTCGATCTCGAGAGCCCGGCCCGCCAGGAGCGCAGAGACCTCCGACGGTGTGAAGGTCCGGCCGGACCACTTCGTCGGCCTGTCGGGCACATCGAGCTGGAATCCGACGAACTTGCGCCCCTTGTAATCACCGATACCGAGCGCGCCGGTGGCCGTGTAGGGCCGGCCCGCCGTGTTCGTGGCCGAGAACGAGATCGTCTCGCCCACGAGCAGCTTCGCCACCTCGTCGTCGCTGAACTCGTGACCCGACCAGATCTTCTTGAAGGCGACCTTCTTCGGCCCGCCCGGAGCGGTCTGCCACACGCCCTCGGCGCGGGCGGCGACCACCTGCTCCTTCAGGCCCAGCTCGGCGCGCATGGTCGCGGCGTTCTTGGTCATCGTGGCGACGTCCTCGCGCACCCAGTCGGCGACGACAGCCAGGCGCTCCTCGGCGGTCGCCGTCCCGGCTGCGATGTCGCGCATGTCGGCGTTGACCTTCTCGGTGAGCCCGAGGTCGCCGATGCGCGTGCCCGGCAACAGACGCCAGCTCATCTCGCCGGCCTGCGCCAGCCTGAGCTTGCGACCCTTCTCCGAGAGCAGCGGGTACTTCGCCTTGTTGTTGGTGACCTCCGAGTACGTCGAGGTGCGGGTCGCGCCCGTGCCCACGTCGCGCTTCTCCAGCTGCTTCATCAGCCACTTCATGGTCGGGTGTTCCGGGCGCTTGTTCGCGCCCTCGAAAACAAACGGCTCAGCGTTCTGCCCCAGGCCCTTGCTGGACTCGCTCTCGTCACCCTCGGCCGCGTCGTCGCTGGCGTCCGGATCGAACACGGCCCGCCAGCCGGGGCTCTTGGGCACGTTGGCGATGCCGACGAAGTCCGGGTACTTCTCCACGTGACCCTTCTGCTGCTCGTAGAGGTAGTCCTCGGCGAGCATGGCCAGATAGTTCTTGGCGAGCATCTCGTAGATGAGCCGCCCGGCCTTGCCGTACTTGTTCTCGACCTCGTCCAGCGAAGAGGGCACCTTCGGGCCCGGACGGTTCGCACCGTGCGCACCCTGGGGCTTCACGTGCGTAGAGCGGGGCTGCCGGTGCGTCAGCAGCCCAGCGTCGACGCTGACCACGCCTGCGATCTTGTCGACCAGCGGCGCGAGGTCCTTGAACTGCTCGGGCGTGATCGTCTTGTCCTCGGTGCGCGGATACGAGACGACCTGATCCTCGTACATCTTCTGGTACGTCGACAGCGTGAGGTTGGCCTTCACACCCTTGCCGACGAGCATCGAGGACAGGGACGCCAGATCCAGCAGCTTCGGCGGCGCGGTCTTCTTGTCCGCCTTGCCATCAAGAACGACAGCGGAGGGGCCGTACTGCTGTGGCACCTGGCCCTTCTGGTCGAACCGCGGCTCATCCGGGTTCGTGTACATGACGTCGTTCTCGTCGCGAAAGCGGATCTGGAAGAACGGCTTCTTGACGTACTCGTCGAAAGCCTTCTGCTGGTCGCCGACGAGAGAGACCATCGCCGACTTCAGCCGGCCCTGGCGCAGCACGAGGTTTTGGCCGGACTGGCGGCCCATCGCCGTCGCGATGCGCGTGAACTGCATGGAAAGGAAATCCCATTGCGAGCGGTACATCGCCTTGCGGTAATCACCCTCGTCCCGCATGGACTTCACAAGCCGGCGCTGTTCAAACGCCTTCTGGATCGACGCCTTCGACTCGTCGGTGAACTCCATGCGGCTGAACTTCTTGCCGTGGAAGCCGAGTTCGTCGATGGCCTCCCAGAAGAGCAGATCGCCTTCGCCGGATGGATCCAAGTCCGTAGCGATGACGATTTCGTCACCGCGGCCGAGTGCACTACGCAGAGCCTTGATGACGTCCGCGACGTTCTTCTGCGGCTCGCGCTTCCACGTCAGGTCATCCGGATTCCACGGCAGATGGCCCAGGTCCCACTTCTGATAGGCGTCCACGAGCGAGGAGTCCACCATCGCGTGCGGTTGGGCAAACTCGTAGAGATGGCCCCTCAGGCTCGCCACCTCATACGCCGTGCCCTTGTAACTGCCCTTCGTCCCGCCGAGGGCGCTGGCCATGTTCCTCGCTGCGCTCGGCTTCTCTGCGACCACGATCGCGACCATGTCGACTCCTTCTCGTCATTGACTCAGAATCTAGTACGAGTCTACTCGAAAAAGACAGTCGAATGAGAATCGATAGGGATTCGGAAAGGCTTTGAATGGGGCGTTGATCGTGCAGAGAAAGCCAGCGCCGGCACGCTGTTCGAACAGCCACCGCTCATCGAAAAAGAGAGGACCCCGAGAAGCCATTGCTTCTCGGGGTCGTCGTCTGCCCAGCCCTACTACCGCCCGGCTGGCATCGCCACGCCAAGCCGAACACGGTAGACCTTCAGCACCTTGCCGAGCGTCTTGAGCCCCTCAGGATGCTCAGCGCCTTCTTCCAGCTCCTTGAGCCGGATGGGCCGCACACCGGCCACTTCGGCCACCTGCTTGCGCGTGGCCTGGCCCCTGAGCTTGATCAGTAGATCCGGCAGGTCCGCGGCCAGGTCCTCGAACATCCTGAACTTCTCACGCTCACCCATGCGGGTGTGGCCGACGTGGATCGCGCCGCAGCTCTCCTCGCACCAGTACCAGCTCGTCGACGCATCTTCCCGGAGCTTCGCCGGGATCTCCTGCTCACTCCGGTAGCGGCGCTTGAAGACCCACGCCCCATCGCGCTGCGTCCGGCATCCGCGCGGCGCGTCCTCGGGACGCGAAGCTGGCACAGCCATACCTGCGCACTTCGGCATGCAGTAGAGCCCGAGGTGCACCGGGTCCTGGGCCCGCAGGCCCAGGCCCTTGCCGCACTTCCTGCAGCGCTGGCGCTCGGGGAAGAGCTTCTCCTTGCTCGTCGCGCTCATCGGATCGGCCGCCCTTCCCGCTCGCGCTCGAGCTTCATCTGCTTCCTGGTCGCCTCGCGCGCCTTGTCCCGGAGGTAGATCGCCTCCTTGTGCGTGATCGGCGCGTCGTGGATGTTGTGCGAGCCCCGCAGGAAGTTCTCCGTACGGTCGGCGATGGAGTACGCCAGCGCCTGCTCGACCACAGCGCTGGTCTGGCGCACGTCGGCCAGCTCGTCGTGCAGCTTGTGCAGAAGCCTGTCCCGCTCGCGTTCGGCGGCCTCGATGCCCGCGAGCCGTGCCACCACGCTGCCCAGCAGCGGATCGCGTGAGCGGAACAGCTCGACGGCGCGTTCGGTGGCCGGGTCTGCATCAATGCGGAGGTCGAGCTGCGCCAGCAGGAACGCCGTCACCAGCGTGCCCTGGCTCAGCCGCTGGCTGAACTCGCGCGCGGCGCTGTCGCTCACGCCCAGTTCGCGGACCGCGGCCGCCCGCAGCTGCTCCCGCAGCGCGTTCATGATGCCCTCAGGCAGTGCCTTGATATGCGGCTGGCTCTTCACACCAGCAAGCCGGAAGCCCGACTGGGGGAGCGAAGCAGTTCCGTCAGTCGGGCTGCCTGAGCCTCCCTTCGAGGCCGCGCTCTGTACGGCCTCCTGATGGTCGGTGAGCTGGAGCGAGCCGGGCGTGATGTGCTCGGCATCATCCGGTGCAGCGGCAGTGTTATGCGCCGCGTTCTCGACGCCCGGCTGTGCCCCGGAAACCGGCACAGCATCAGCCACCGGGCCCGCCGGCGCACTGCCCAGGAGCGTCCCGGCTGTGCTTTCCTGCCCGCCGCCGGCACCACCACCGCGCTGGCTGGATCCGCCGGCCCGCTCAGAGTCACCGGCGTCGGGCTCGTAGTCCGGCTCCAGATTCAGGCTGTCCTCTTCGGCATCCTCATCGAGATCAGGCTGCGGACCCTCAACCTCGGGTTGAGAGTTGGCGTCGCCGGCCTCATCAAGCTGCACATCGGGCTCACCCGCTGCCACCTCAGGCTCAGGCTGCGCCACCTCGGCCTGGACGCGCTTCAACTCTTCGCTCCCACCGCGCCGGTAGGCGTCAAGGAAGGACGTATCCACCTCCATCACCTCGGCGGTGGACGTGGCGGCCTCCAGTATTTCTGCGAAGTCCCGGCTCATGCGAGCTCACCGTCCTAGTCGTCGAGCAGGTAGTTGTCGCCGCGGGTGAGCCCGATCAGCGAGTCAAAGCCCTGAGTGACCACGCGCTCGAGGTTCGCGTTGTTCGTCGAGAGCGCCCTGATCTGGTCGATCAGCTCGTTGAGCCGCGCGATCTCCAGCGTCGGCAGGTCGTAGTCGAGGTTCTCGCGCCGAATCTTCTCGACCACCGCCTCGGCCACGTACTCGTTCACCGAGGAGAATCCGCGCTTGTCGGCCCAGTACTTTGCGCGCTGCTTGTCGTCCGGGTCCAGCCGGACGAACATGCCCTGACGGCCAAGGCTGCTGCTGTTGCTCGGCGTCGCGCCCGGCGGCTTCGTCTTCGCGCCGCGCGCAGGCTGCAGCGCCCTCTCCAACTCCTGTGTGACGGTCATGCGCGGCGTCTCCTTGCCTTATTTGACTAATCTATGAGGTCATCCTATCAATGCTATTCAATAAGTCACCTGCGCTCTTTGCGATTCGGCTCGAATACCAGTAGAGTCGCAGCCGCGCCCAGTCAGTTCCCCCCTCTGGCGGCGCATCGCCGCAGTGGGGGGCTTTACTCGACTCCCTTCCCATCGGGCGGGGCCACCTGCTGCGGAGCGCATCCACCTTCGGGTGACGGCAAGAAAAACGAGAACCTGGTGCGGCATCGCACCAGGTCCTCTGCCATTCCACGATGGCCCGCCGACTGAACGGCCCGACTCGAAGGAGCGCCCATGAGGTGCCGACTGTTCACTCATTGGTCCATCAGTCTGGACTCGTGGATCAACACCACCGGATACGAGCCGGACCGTGCTCCATGGGAGTTCACCGCGTACCTGTCGTGCGTGTGGGAGTCCATCCCAGGCGTCGAGGAATGCCAGGTGTGGTTCTACACGGTGCACACGGGGCCGGCTCGGATCGTCGACGGCCGGATCGTGGCCCGGATGCATTGGAGCGTGGACGTTCCCACCGAGGCGTGGCGGGCGTGGCGTGCCGAGTACGACCGCGGTCGGCCTGTTCTCCCTGGAATCCGGCGAGACGCCCTGCGGTACCTCGCCGGTGAGTTGTACGTGTCCGGCTCGATCGCCCCGACGGACGCCGTCATGACCGTGACCGGGGCCCGCGAGGGTCGCAGGCCGGCGTGGCAGACGATCGCTGACCCGATTCATGTGTACCGACCCGAGGGCCGTATTCCTGCCGGCTGCCGGTAGCTGGCCACTCCTCCGCTCAGGAACCAGGAGTGGGAGCCGCCGTCGCATTCGTCGTGCAGTCGACGATCCCCTGAGTGAACCTCGGTGACTGCCAGATCGCCTTGTCCTTATCGCTGGGCAGATGCTCGACGATCGACCTGGCTCCGAGGGGTGCGCCGCCGGCGAGGAAGTGCAGCGCCTCCTGACTGAAGCCGGCGTTGTATACCAGGGTCGACACGCACGGGCCGGCCGCGGCGTACGTCTTCTTCTGCCCCTCGTCCTGAGCGTAGGAGGAGAACATCGAAACCAGGCCCTTGGTCAGCTCGATGGACGAGCCGACTGCCTGATCCACGCGGGCCGGATAGACCGGCTTCAAGTTCGGCTTACCCGCAACAGGCTTCCCGGCTACCTTCGGCGGCACGTAGGTCTGGGCCTTCAGGCCGCTCGGCAGCACAGCCTTGTCGATGCATGTGTCGAAGTCCGCGCGCAGCGACCGCGAGGCCAGCCGCGCAGCGTCGTCCTCGCTGACCTTGTTCAGTCCGTCGATGACTGAACCCGTGTCGTCGCTGTCGGCCTTGACGATGTAAGCCAGCGCTTCGTCTGGCATGCCGGCCTTCCGCACGGCGGCTGCCAGGCAGGCGCCGCCGTCCCTGCTGGAACTCCCGGTGCCCTGAAAGGCGAGCTTGTCCAGCGCCTCACCGAGAGCCTTGTCGGTGACCTTGACTGTATTCACAGTCGGACTCGGCGCGGGCTGTACCTCCTGGGCTGTGCCGCTGTTGTCGTTGGAGCACCCGGCAAGCGCAACGCCCGCAGCCACCGCGAGCGTCACAGCGGAGAGCCCGGCCTTCCTCGTTCTCCAAGTCCTCATTGCGTCTCGCCTCGCCTCTCCTGTCACCTTCTAGTCGGACTGGCTTGACTGGCCTTTGATGGCATCTTATCGGAGTGCTTATTGAATGGCGGTCTGTGATGAGTCAGAATGCTGCGAGATAAAGAGTCCAGAGGGCGCGCCGAGCAGAGCTCGGCGCCGCAGGGTGTCTGCGGGTCTGTTTGGCGTGTGGGGATCAACGGAGTTGATCCGGAGGACTCTGTGACACGTCGTGCGCGTGTCGGCTGCGGGTGGCCCCTTCTCGGGCGGCTGCTCGTGGGCTTCTCATTCATTCCCACGAAGGACTGCTCGCCATGACTGCTCTTGCTTCGCGCTCTGTCGCCCCCTCTGCCACCACCGACGCCGATCTGCTGACGCTCACGCTGCACGTGAGCGGTGACCAGAAGACCTGGCACCCGATCGTCTTCGAGGGTGAGAGCTCGGTCTACGTCGACAAGCAGGCCGCCACCTGGCTCAAGGAGCGTCCGTACCTGGCCGTCGAGATGGACGACTCGACCTGCTACGGCCAGTTCCCCAGGACCTTCAACGCCGTGTTCGCGTCCATCACCCGTGACCAGCAGCTCGTGCAGGTGCAGACGATCTGACGGGCAGCCGGCTTCCAGAACGAGAGGACCGACCATGACTCTGTCTGCTGTGCACGTCCCCGCGCCCGTGAAGTCCGGGCCGGTCGTCTACACCGACCAACAGCTCCTGCGCGTGCTCGTCCACCTGGCGCAGGGGGAGGGCACTCTCGGCCGGCGCACCTTCGAGCAGCGCCGGCACCCGGCTGATCCATCAGCTCCGCTGTACGAGCGCCGCTTCGGCAGCTGGAACCGCGCGCTGGAACTCGCGGGCCTCGCCGTGGTCGAACAGCCCCAGCAGCTCCACGCTGCGACGACGAAGTGGACCCAGGAACAGCTCATCGCCGCGATCCGGCGGTGCCTGCTGGTAACGGGATCCACGACGCTGGCGGCCTACGAAGCCTGGCGCACGGATCCGGCGAATCCGAAGTCTGATGTTCCGCCGGCCACCACCATCCGCTTCCGGATGGGCAGTTGGTCACGAGCCACCGAGCTGGCTTGCAGCTGAAGTCCATCGGCATCTGCGATGCCGTTCACGCCGCACAGTGGATAAGCCCGAGTCGGCAGATTCTCCTGGGAAGGGGACTCATGGCGGATGTAGTCACCGTCTGCATTCTGGAGCCGTGCTGCGAGAAGTCGGAGCCGGGTTATACGCCGAGACCGAAGCCTTACTACGTGCGCGCCCCGGGCTGGTCGGACTCGTGCAACCACCTCCGTAGCGAGCGGCGGAAGGCGACGATCACGGAGTACGAGACGCGTGAGGAGGCCGAAGCCGAGTACCAGGGCGAGGCGCGCGGCTGGGGGTCGACGGATGGATGGTTGTACGAGGGCGAGATGCCGCCGGAGGGTGAGCGGTTCCGGATCATGCCGATCAAGGGCACCCTGACCACGCACTGCTGGCACGGGGAGCCGGTCGAGATCCCGTTCCCGACCATCGACCTGGCCCGCGAGTATGCCGAGGAGTACCACGAGTATCCCGACGGCGGGCACCACAAGCAGATCCTCTACAACATCGTCGGCGACCAGGACACGGTGGTGCGCTGGTCGTCCTACACGGTCAAGGTCGGAACTGAGCTGACCGCCGACGACTGGGCGTAGCACGTATTGAGCTAGCGAGGGAGCGAAGACCCGCTGCCTCCCCAGATCCTGTAGTCCCAGCGGAAGAGCGGCCGTAGAGCAGACGGCGAGACTGATGCGGATGCACGGGTCCCTGTCCGCCGGCTTCCGCCCCCTCATTCCGTTCCACACAGCCGGGCTGTGCACAGGGCGCTACCCGGACCAGTCAGAGAAGGAGAACAGAGGTGCGCGTCTACGCGGCTTTCGACCTCGGCTTCAAACACGACGGGGTCGAGCACACCGCCGAATTCGCCTGGGAGACGGGCGAGCTCCCCGTTCCCCGGAGAAGAGACCGGATCGCCTTCGGTGAATTGATCACGGTCGTCGACAGAGTCCAGTACTCGTGTATGGACGCCGGATACATCGCCACACGCGACCACGAGGAATCTCCCGTGAAGATCGATCTCTGGCTGCGGCTGACCAAGGCCACGCGCCAGAGGAAGTACGAGCCGCAGGAGTTCCACTCGATCCTGTCCGAGCTGCCCAGTGTCACCGACCTGTGCGTGGCCGGCCTCTGGGAGTAGCCCCACCCTCCGACATCCGCGCCCGACCTTCGGAACGAGATCTCGCCCGAGCCCGACGACCCGGAGATCAAGCCGTGCACGTACATGACGACGTCGGCCGGCCACGAGCTGGCTGACGAAATCCGGGAGCAGGCCCGCGCCTGCGGCAGGTACTGGCGACAGCAGCAGCCGGACCTGCCGCAGACCGAGGAGATCGACAACACTGGAGGGAAGGGCGAGCGCACGGTCACGTGACACTTCCACAACATGGTGACCGCCTCGGGCAGCCTGTCCTTCGCCACGTGGACGCACGGCGAGCACTTCGTGCGGCTGTGGACCCCGGAGGCCGCGTTCCGCGACGTGCTGTCGTGGCAGCCGCGCCGACTGGTGTCCTCGGATTCGGTACAGGAACTCGCCGGGGCCTGGGGGCCGGTCGGACGGCGTATCCGCCAGCATCGCATCTTTCCCACCCCGGAGGTGTGAGCGTGCTGCCCGGACTCGCCAAGCACGTCGACCTCCTGCCCGCGCGCAACGACTACACCACCGGCTTCCTCGTCGTCCGCAAGGTCGCCCACGACACGGTGTACGGCTACGTGTGGGAGCACACTCTCGCGGACGGCACCACAACGTGGGTCGCCCAGCCCGACACGGCCAACGACGCCTCGCGCATCCCCGTCATTCAGTCCAAGGAGTGGGCCGCGGACTTCCTCTACGAACGCGGGTGGCCGACGTTCATCCTCCGCGAGGACGCGGCGAACGAAGTCCTCCACGGACGTCCCGAGGCCGAGCGTTCCTCCGCATCGTGAGCTAAGCACAGCACCCAATCAGCCCGTTCCGTACGCACGACGAACGTGGGTGCGGCTCCGGTTCGAACCTGGAACGGGGCGCTATGCGCGGGCACCGCGCAGAAGAGTACGAGGAGGATTCCCTTGGAATTCGAGTACCACCATCCTGGCGCGGACCTCACCTTCCGGTGGGACGGCTGGATGCAGGTCATGATCAGGCCGGGCCCGTCCGTTCCGTACGGGGCCTACCCGGACCGCTTCGACATCCGTGAGCCCGACTTGCGGATTGAGAACTTCTTCAACGACGGTGCCTACGACCCGTCCGTACACTTCGTGCCGCGCACACAGGGGGCGTTCGAGGTCATGTGCGACGACTTCTTCCGCGGCCGACACGTTGCTGCCGGACTGCGGGACTACAACAAGTACCCCTGGACGAGACGGTCCTGGGGTCGGTCGATGGGGGCGATGGAGTTCCGCTACACGGGCGGCTTGCACATCGAGATGAGCCCGGCCGAGCAGAACGACTGGAAGCCGGTGATCGATCTGGCGGCCTCCGGCCACACCCGCACCCGACTGACCACGGGCTGGCTGATGCGCCGCTGTGACGGCTGGGAGCTGGCCGTCTTCGAGGCTCTCGGCGTCACCGGCGCCTCCAAGGACTTCGACCGCGCGCACACCGACTGGGTGCAGAAGCACCGGCCGCCGTACGGCAAGGAGTGCATCGTCGGGAACTGGGAGGAATGGATCTACAAGGCCATGCGCACCGGCTGGCGCGACGGCCGCGTGGAGGAATGGAAGGACCTGGGCGGCTACGAGCGTCACCTCGGTGACCACCCCTGGCACGCACAGCGGACCGACGCGGACGGCACGCGATGGAACTTCACCTGGCAGGGCCACCTTTACGCCTACGTCTACAGCCCGGTTCTCGGCAAGCCGCTCCCGGACAACGAGTACCTCTGGGTGTTCCGGCCCCAGGAGCAGGCCGCCGACCAGGACGTGATCGAGTGGCTCGACCAGCGGGCCGACAAGTGGATCAAGAACAAGGGGGGGTCCGAATGAATCCGGCTCGAACGGTCGAGGTGGTCTGGTGGCACCGCGAGCCCCGAGGCGGCGTGGGCCAGGGCGAGGCCGCGGAACGGAGGACGGACGTGGTCCTGCTGGAGGAGTACGCCGATCACCACAACGCGTCACCGTGGGTGTTCGGCGAGATCCGCGCCAAACTCGCCACGAAGCACTACGAGAACAGGCTCGCGCCCAACAACATCTTCACCGACAGCATCACGAGCGTCTGCAACTGCGAGTCGACCGAGGCTTGCGAGTACGCAGAGTTCGACGGCCACCGGTTCAGCCTCAGCGACGGCTCGCGTATCGGCAGTATGACGATCCGCGAGAACATGCCGAACCCGCGCGAGGGCTACCCGAACTCCAAACTCGGAGTGGAGAACGTCAGGAAGCAGTGGGCCGAGCTGACGCTGGCCGCGATCATCGAGCAGGAGGGGCACCAATGAGCGACGTGCAGGAGCACCTGGCGAAGATGCTGCGGATCGTCGGCATCGAGAAGATAACCGCACGGAACACCGAGAAGGTGTGGGTCCGCATCCGGATGTGGGAGGTCGCCGTCCGGTGCTCCCGCTGGGACGCTGACGCCGACGCCGAGCTACCCACAACGGTCAAGGAGGTCCGCGAGAACGTCGGCGTGACCGCAGCCGACGGCACGAAGAAGCTGACGGACGCACAGTTCGACAGGCAGCTCGCCCACAACGTTCGGGTCGAGGCCGAGAAGTCGTACGCGTCCCTCACCCGCTTCAACTGAAAGGGCGGCCACGATGAACGAGCTGTACGACGAGAGGGACTGGCAAGACGCCCACCAGGCCGCGGAGGAGAGAGGCTTCGGATGTACGACGGCTTTCCGATCGAGCACGTGAATGACGTCGCGAAGTTCTTCAAGGCGTACGTGCCCAGGAAGGACGAGGTCCTCGTCCAGGGGAACGGGCGCGTCTTTATCTTCAAGAGGAAGCCCTAACCGATGAAGATCGCTGTAGTCAGCTCGGCCGGGCTGCTCACCATGCCGTGGAGCAGCCTCCACCACATGCCACTTCCCGCACCGAGCGACCTGGCCCAGGATCTCGTGCGGTCCCACCGCCTGCTCAAACGACTACAGCGGTCGTACCAGGCGGAAGGCAGTGCAGATGAGTGGCGGTCCGCAATGGGGATTGTCACGGACGCAGCCGCGGCGCGGGCCAGGACCAGCTCCAGCTATACCGAGAAGATCCGGCAGCTCGCTGCCGACAAGTCGTACCTGATCGACAACGGGCTCTGCCACGAAGACGAGCGGTAGAACCAAGGACACCACAACGACTCGGCGGCTCACCCATTTTGGTGGGCCGCTTTTATTATCCCCAGAAGGAGTTCCGCATGGTCATTCACATCGGTGAGACCGGCCGGACTGTGGAGCCGGGCCAGACGTTCACCATCCCGAGCCTGAACTACACCCTCACCTACATTCGTACCGACGGCGACAACCTGATCCTCCACGACAGCACGGGCGAGTTCACGAGGCCGATCCGGCAGAAGTACCTGGCGGAATACGGGCACCACCTGTCGAACACCGGCGAGAGTGTCGGCGACAACCCGGACTTCAAGACGTTCTCGCCAAGCACGTTCACGTTCACGTGTGCCGACTGCGAGAAGACCGCGCCGGTAGCCGCATTCCGCGAGATCAACTGCAAGCCCGACGCCACGGACCTGGCGCTGCTGATCTCCACTCAGTCCGGGGAGACGGGGCAGCCCGGCTAATGGGACGACCCCGGCGTGGCGATGGAGCTAGCCGAGCTGGTCCTCAAGGAGAAGGACCTCAAGTAGGCCGGCTGAGGGACACCAGAGCGCATCATTTACCTCACCTTCTCTTGACATAGCGATTCGCTGGCCGATGGCTCCTGTACGGAGCTGTCGGCCCCTTTCATTTCCGAGGAGAAACTTGTGGACAAGATGACGTGCGCGACGCCCGGCTGTGGCCCCGCGGTCGAGATCTGCATTCGCGCGGTCCTCAGCGTGGCGGACGACGGCAGCGTCAGCCTCTCCCATTTCCTGCTGCCCGAGAGCACCGAGACCGAGTGCCGGCAGTGCGGGAACCAGCCGATCGATCCCAGGGACTACACCGACCAGATCCGTCGCATCGCCCCGGTGGAGGTCGGCGGCCCGAAGGTGCTGCCGAAGATCGAGGCCCGGACGCGGACCGACGTGATCACCTATGTCGACAGTGACGGCAACCCGGAGACCAAGTACTTCATCAACGGTCAGGAGATCTTCGCCCAGATCACCCGGAAGATCCACGAACACGTCATCGACCCCGGCCGCTCGGGTGGCAGCCACGCCTGGGCCTGCTCGATGTACGACTCCGCGTCGAACTCGGGAATCCCCGCCGCGGTCCGCACCAAGTTCGCCGACGCCATCGAGACCAGCGGCCACAACTGCCGCAAGGAGCAGTGCACCTCCTGCGAGAACTGCGTCACGGAGCCCTGCCCGCTGATCACCGACACCGCGCGGGAGCGCACGGACGCCCGCGCCGCCGAGGAGGCCCAGGAAGCGGAGGAAACCGAAGAGTGAGCGTGCCCAAGGTCCACCCCCGCTCTCTTCCCCAGTCGACGCAGCTGCCCCGCCGCGACACGGCGACCCCAGCACCCTCATCACCTTTCGGCTCGACTTCTGACGAGGAGGCCCTCATGGCCGTCCAGACCACCTGGGCCGACACCTTCACCGCGCTCGACAGTTGCTTCACCTCAGAGCTCGCGGTCCTCATCGGCAGCGAACCGCCGCGCGGGCTCACGCCGAACCGGTTCATCCACCTGGTCGAGGAGGTCCGCGATGTCCTCGCCGCGTCCCGCCTCAGCCACCTCGAAGACGCCAGTAACGACCTGGACTCCGCCGCCACCCACCTCACCGACGCACTCACCAGCCCGGGCGGCGACCAGCGCTCGCTCCTGGCCTGGGCACGCACCCACCTGCGCGACGGCATCGAGAAGGCCAGCTGATCCCTCACCCGAGTTGAGCGCACTCTGTGCCGCCCCGGACCCCGCACACGCCGGGGCCGGGGCGGTCGCAGTGGCCCCTCAACACAGGAGAGAAGATGGACGTCATGCCGCTGCCGTATTTCGAGGTGAGCGTCCCGATGCGCAACACCGAGGCGCCCGGCCTGCGCGGTCTGCATATCTTCACCGGCCGGGCCGACAGCCATAGCGCCGCCGTACAAATTGCGCACGAGGTCTACGACGCGGCACGCGCCGCGACGGAGGCCGGGCTGGAGATCCCGCACGGGCGGCCGGACGCCTGGGGTGCCTGTGGATTCCGGCCCGGCTGGGAACTCGACTGGCCCGCCGCGACCGCCTGCCGCTGGACGAACCCCTGCCGCTGGACCAAGCCCAGCACCTTCGAGCTGTAGCTCTGCCCCGGGACGGCCGCCATCGGCCTGGTAACCACGTCGACCGCCCCGGGCCCACCCAACCCGTACGAGAGGAGAGGGAGATCCCCAGTATGCACTCCGCCCTGCGCACCCGGGGCCGGTTCGGCCCGCGCGCACTCCTGATCACCGCCGCAGCCGTCCCGCTGACCGGCTGGGCGGTCCACGCCGTCACCCTGTACAAGCAGATCGCCGCCAAGGAGAAGGACCCGCTGACCGGCCTCCTGCGCCGCGACGCGTACACCGCCCGGGCCCACCGGCTCCTGGCCCGCCGCGACGACCTAGTCGTGGTGATGGTCGACCAGGACCACTTCAAGGCCGTGAACGACGACTTCGGGCACCCGGCCGGGGACGCCGTCCTGGCCGCGACCGCCGCCCGGCTCACCGCGTGGGCGGGCCCGCGCGCGTCCGTCGGCCGCCTCGGAGGCGATGAGTTCGCCGTAGTCGTCCAGGTACCCGCCGTGCTCCTGGAGCAGCGCCTCGCGCAGCTGGTCCGGATGCTGCACACGCCGGTCGTCCTGGACGACGGCCGCACCGTCGACGTCGCCGCCTCGGTCGGCGCCGCGGCCACCGGTGTTCTCGGCACCCGCGACCTGACCGTGTTGCAGCGGGCTGCCGACGCCGCCCTGTACGACGGCAAGCACTCCGGCCGCGCGCACCTCGCCACCGCCGCGCACACCACGCTTCCATCCGTCAACGGCCGCCGGGCCGGGCGGCCGGGCACCAGCGTTTGGGGCGAGCCGTGCCCCGTGATCACCGCCGCCAACAACACCGAGGAGACCTCCGAGTGAAGGACCCCCCTGATCCCCGTAGCCGACATCCGCGCCGCGCAGAACAAGTGCCTGGAACTGCTCGGTCTCGACCCGGTGTCCGAGACCGAGTACGAGAACATGCACCACCACTGGGGCGACGACTTCACGACCGAGTACCGCTACAACCGGCGCGGCACGACCGACCGGGTCGTGGGCACCGTCACCGAGTGGGTCCGCGTCGGCTAGTCCGTGGAAGCGACGAAGCGCGAGGTCCGCATCGGCGGCGCGGACCCGGGCACCTACACCGTCATCGAGATGCCGAAGGGCACCTACGACGGCGCGGACCGCCGGGTCATTCTGGACGGCAAGTACATCTCCCAGGCCGCGACGCTCATGCGGGCGATCTATCTGGTCCAGCGGTACTTCGTCTACGGCACCGTCGAGCACCACGAGATCACGAACCGGCCGACGTGCATGGAACACATAGGTGACGGCCTCGACATCCTGGTGACCGAGGGCCCGAACTTCGACATCGACCGGTACCCCGACGGCGGGTCGTTCATGTTCGCGTACACCAACGGCTGCGACCCGTGCCGCGGCGAGTACTCCTACCTGGTCAACGACAACGAGGCCATGGCCACCGCGAACTGGGCCTTCATCGAAGACAATGAGGAAGACCCGGCCGAGTGGAGGATCAAGTCGATCGACTACCACCCCGACGAGCCGACCGTTCCCTACTGCTTCAACGATGCCCGCGTGTCGAGCACCCAGGACATCAGCACCACTACGGCTGCCGATGCGGTGACTGCCGAACTGCCCCATCCGTTCCGCACGACGTTCGAACAGATCGCCGCGATCGACGGGGGCAACGTCCCCGTGGACGGTGACGACCACCGCGATGCGCGCGCACTCGCCGGACGTATCCGCGACTTCAACGAGTACTACGCCCCCGAGAACACCCACCTGCGCTCCATCGTCGAGGGCTGGCTCACCAACTACTGCGCCGCCCACACCTACCGTGAGGAGAACTGACCATGCCCCGCTACACCCTCGCCGAGCAGGAGACCCTGGACCACTTCTTCGTCGCCGTCGCGGTCACCCCGAAGCTGGAGACCAGGGCCAAGCAACACATGGGTGTGCTCTTCGACGACTACGCGAAGGCCGATACTGCCGCCGACGAGATCGACGACTGGGCCTGCGTCCTGACCGCCGGCGTCGAGCCGCTGCACCCGAACCGCGTCGCGCACCTGACCGGATTCTCCTCCAAGTGCTCGATCGACGGCCGCCGCCTCTACATCCCGCTCACCACCCCCGACACCGCCACCGAGGAGAGCTGAATATGAATGTCCCCGTCTTCCGTAGCCGCTACGGCGGCTCGATCCAGTGGCGCGACGGCAAGCAGCACCTCGCGGACCCGGCCGTCAACCACGGCTACCACTACATCGTCGCCTGGCACATCCTGCTGGGCTCGAACGCCTACTACATCATCGACCGCTGCGCGGAGGCGAAGGCCTCCGGTGCTCCGAAGAACGTCTTCTCCTTCGACGCCATCGACCGCTTCCAGCCGACCGAGCGCAAGATCTGGAAGCCATGGGGCACATTCGGCGGCACCGACCAGAACCGCGAAATCGTCGAGGACATCGTCGCCGACCTGAACCGCCACACCAAGGCCCTCACCACGTACAGCGCCGCCAAGAAGGGAGCTGGCCGATGAGCCCGATCGAGCTGCGCACACTGATCCATACCGCGCTGAACAAGAAGGCTGGCACACAGTACGGCGATATCCTCACCGTCGAACAGATCCCGCCTGTGCCCGGCGAGCCGGTGCGCCTGCGGGTGCAGGCGCCGGACCCGTCGGGCGCGATCCGCACCCACCTGATCGAGATCAGCGAGGAGAGCTGACGCCGCCTGCTTCCGTCGCTCCTCCGGCGCCTACGCTGCCGGGCTCGCCCGGGTGCTGGGTGCCGCCGGTGTCACCGTCGTGGACATGGACCGTCCGTACCGCAAGACGCGGCGGATGAGGGGAAAGTCCGACGCCGAAGCCGAGGGGATGGAGTAGGACCACGGAAGTGGCGTCGTCACGTGCACCATCACGGCCATCGCGAGCAGCAGCGGTCAGGGCATCGGCGAGTACCTGCGGGTCCTCGTGCGTACGTACCAGGGCTACCAGCTCAGCGTGGCTGACGGTGTCGTGGATGCCGTCGGTGGTGAGCAGCACAAGGCGGTCGGGGATCTCGGCCTCGCGGACGGTGGCCACGACGGCGGTCGCGAGGGACACGCGGACCCATGCGTTGTGGTGCTCGGCCCGCTCCGGGGGGCCACCTGGGTGCACTTCCCGTAGAAACTGGCCCATCGTCTGGTCGGTGGAGTACTGGCGGAGCCGCGTTCCGTCCCATCCCCACGCGCGGGCGTCCCCGACCCAGGCGATCCGGGTGGTGTCATCTCCAGGGCCGGTGACCGCAGCCACCGCGACCGCATCCGGCTCGGGCTCTTCTCTGACTCCGGGGTCTGCCACCAGCTCGCCGGCGCTGAGGAGTCCGGCCAGGGCGCCGCGCCGGGCGGTGACGCGAGCGGCCACCTCGGCGAGTAGCGTGGCCACGAAGGACACGCGTTCGGAGTGACCGATGCCGTCGACCACGGCGGCCGCCGTGGTCTGGTCGGCCAGGGTGTGCACCACGGCGGCATCGCCGGTAGGGCCAGCCGTACCCGGTCGGGTCGACAGGCCGATAGTGACGCTCGTGCGGTCGGTCGTCATGAACAGAAGCCTACGGAGGCAGCAGGGATGGCCCTTAACGTCCGACTAACGGAGGCGGGTTGACAAGGAAGCCACTGACGCTCTCGGCTGCGTCAGTGGCTGGGAATGAGTCGTAGCCAATCTCCCGAGACAACACAGCTAGAGAACATCATCTGATCAGCGAAGCTGATCCGGATGGTGGCATGAGAGACAACTGAACAACTCGACAACCCACCGGTCAGGCAGGCGGCCCCCGCGCTGCTGGAGCTGTTCGGCACAGCCCCGAGACTGCCGGCCGGCTGCTGGCCTAGGTCGGCGGCAATCCCGCACGCATGTGGTCCGAAGGGGCAGTTGCGCATCTCGCCAGTGTCGCTCGAATCCCGGCCTCCTCCGGCCGCACCCACCGCCACCGCCTCAACCGCAGGGGTGACCGGGCCGCGAACAGCGCGCTGCACACCATCGTGCCGATCCGGATGTGCTTCGACGCGCACCCACACTGACGTCGAACGCCACCTCACTCCGAACGACCTCGCTCCAGCTGCTTGACAGCTGTATGAGCGTCCCGAGAACGGAAATTCCGATGAGCGCCAAACTGCACGACGGGCTGCGGCTGACCGCCCACGCGCCCGACCTCTTCGAACTCACCCGCGTGATCTCCAAGCGCATGCGCGAGGTCTTCCGCGAGCTGGCTGTACCCATCATCGCCAGGAACGTCGCCCGCGTCGTCGACGACGCCGAGGTACGCGAACGCGACATGGGCGGCCCCCTGCACAACTACCTCGTCTTCTTGGCCCGGAAGCTCTGGCTCGACGAGCAGACCGGACTGGATGACCGGATGACGTTCCACGACCCGCTGCGCTTCAGCATCGTCTTCGGCCAAGTCGCCGATGAGTGGGGCACGCACCAGCTGGCGTACCCGTTCGCCAGGAAACGCGAGTACACCGACGCGCTCACGGCCCTCGAAGCCGACGGCCACCCGATCTTCATCGACTATCACTACCAGAGCCAGGTTGACCGGCCGGCGAACATCTCGGATGGCGAGTGGAAGCGCCGGCGCGGCGACTGGAACTCTCTGCTCGACGCTGAAGACCCTGAGACCGATGGCACCTTCGAGCACCTGCCCGGCTGGCAGCTCTCGGACAGCATCGAGGGTGTCTTCGACACGGTGCTGCTCGGCGACAAGGGCACCGTCATCGATCTGAACGCGCATCGCACCATCGAGTACAGGATGCGCCAGGTGCTCAACCAGGCAGTTGCACTCGACCTGAACCTCGATCCGGCCGACGGCATCAACGGGGTGCTGACCCGTAATCGGTGCATCGAGCGTGCGATCTCGCAGTACCTCGACACCGCCGAGGGCAAGGTCATGCCGCGGCCCGCGCCACTGCCAGGTGTCCGGGAACTCGACGTCGCGATCGGCGAGTTGCCGCCGGTTTACGAGCCTCCGGCTGAAGCCGTTACGCGGATCTGCGAGCTCTATCGCGAGCAGGCGCTGGCTGGTGACTGATCTGGATCGACGCAGTCGATCCGGAAGTAGATCTGCAGAGGCATCTGCATCCCCTCGCCCACCGGCGCGATTGCACCGCGCCTTTTCGAGGCGTTCGGCGGCGAGGCACGCGTCAGCTTTTACACGAACGACGGACGGGTGGTGGCGGATCGCCACCGCCGCCAGCGGCCTCACCGCCGAGGCTCCCGGGGACGTCAAGTACGACACCAGCGGGGAGACGAGCGCCGCCGCCGGCGCCTTCCTCGCGGCCAACACCACCACGGATGGAGTCACCGCATGAGCACCCAGACCACCACCCCGGCCGCCGGCGCGTTCGCCGAGACGCTCACCGAGCTGGCCGACGGATACCCGACCGACCCGGAGGGGACCGAGCTCGTGACCGTCACGGTCACCGACCCGTCGACCGGCGAGCAGTATCAGGTCCCGATCGAGCCCGGCCAGCTGGCGCGGGTGACCGCCCTGGTACGCGGCGAGCTGGACACCTTCCGCGCCGCCCACTCCGACGGCACCGGCTACTGCGGGCACTGCCGGGGCACCGGCCTCGTGGACGGGGCCGGTGGCGCCGCACTGCTCGCCGAGGTGCCCGCCGACGACGGGAGCCGCCCGTGACCCCGCGGAGGCATCAGCCGATCGCTCCCGTGGGCGTTCCTATATCCACATCACGAGAAGAGAGAGACCACCATGGCTGAGTCCACGACCACTGTGAAGCACGACGTCACCATCGACTTCGGCGGCATCGAGCTGACCGGGTCGCTCGTGCACGACGACGAGAACCGCGTGCTGGAACTCGAAAGCGGCGAAGGTCCCGCTCAGCCCATCTCGGTCAGCCTGCAGGGCTACGGTCTCACGCCCGAGCCCGGAAACGTCTTCATCAAGGGCTGGCCTGAGTACTCGGGCCCGATGGCTAGCCTGGCGCGGGCCGGTCTGGTGGAGGTGGTGCACTCACTCACCGTCGGACCGTACCTCTTGAAGGCTTACGAGGTGCGGGTGACGCTGTGAGCGTCGGAATCATTATCGCCGTCGGGCTGGTCCTGCTGGCGTTCTGGTTCACCCTGGCAATCGTCCACCGAGGCAAGATCGTCGATCTCGAACACTCCTACCGGCTCGCCTGCAAGGTCGGCGACACCGCCAGAGCAGATCAGCTGGAAGCCGAGCTGCGGGACATCCGTGCATCGGGCCGGAGGTCTGGTCGGGGGAGTGGCCGGTAACCCGGCGAAGAACACGAGTCTGATCGGCGAAGCCGATTCGGGGCTCGGAATGACAAGCATTCGATCAGCACAGCTGATTCGGAAGAAGCATTGAAAGAGAACATCATCTGATCAGCGAAGCTGATCCGGATGGTGGCATGACAGACAACTGAACATCTCAGCAACCCACCCAACTGCGCGCGGACGACGACGTCGATCCGAGCGCTGCGCTGTATTCAAGGAGAATCCACCATGTCGAACCCGAACAGCACCGCATCCGTCATCGGCCGCCTGGCGAACGACCCGAAGGTCTTCGAGAATAAGGACGGCTCCAAGAAGGTCATGATCACCGCCTTCGTCGACCGCTACACCGACGCCCAGGGCAACCGCATCTCCGATGCCCTGCCGTTCGAGGCATTCGTCCGCGCCCAGACCCCGGGCACCGGACCGTTCGCTCACGTGCACAAGGGCGACCTGGTGGCCCTCAGCTACGAGCCCCGCATGAACCGCTACACCAAGAACGGTGCGGAGGTCTTCGAGGTCAAGCTCGAGATCCAGAACATCTCCTTCCTGGAGTCCCGCGCTACCACCCAGGCCCGCCTGGCCAAGCGCGTCACCAAGGCCGAGGCTCAGAACCAGAACCTGCAGGCCCAGGCTCCCGCCCCGGTCGCCGCTGCTGCGCCCGCCGTCGTGCACGCCGCCAGCGCCGTGCAGGACGAGCAGCTGCCCTTTCAGGCCGCTTGACGATCTCTAGAACTTCACCCCTCCCGGCGGGCCTGGCCGGGGGCTGCCCCAGGTCCGCGGGGCGCCTCCCCCCGGCACCGCCCAACTCGCCTGGATAGGAGAACGCGTTGAGCATCACCACCCCGACCGTCCCCGCCCGCCGCCCCCACCAGCGGCCCATGAACACCGAGATCGCCGCCCTGGACCTGGGCAGCGTCGGAGGCGTCCGCGAGGCCATCGCCCTCTTCGCCCGCAGGATGCTGGAGGCCGCCGCGATCGGGCACGACCGCGACCAGCGCACCCACGCCGCGACCGTCCAGGCCCTCAACGCACTGCTGCTGGACATGCTCAACACCAGCTGTCCCGTCTGCCGGGGCAAGGGAACGCTCGACCACGCCGCGTGCCCCAACACCTCCGCCCACCGCTCGTAAACCCGCCCCCTCCGGGGGCGCCCGCTGGCGCGACCTGCTCTTCGACGCCCTCAACCGGATCTGACCTCACTGCCGGCCAAACCGCGACTGTTCTCGAGTCATCAGCACAGCTGATCCGGGCAATCGACAACAGACCCGCCATAGACTTCTGCACGGAGCGGTTCGAATCCGCAGTGCGCCGACTGATCCTCGGCGTGCGCAAGTGGACACACCGTGCAGACCAACCGCGGAAAGGGTTCCTGAGCGCTGCAGCTGATCCCTGCGGCGCGTCCCTGGAGATCTCCGCGGCTCCGGCTTCCCCAGCACCCCGGTGCGCGCTCTGCCTTCGGGCAGCAGCGGCGCCGGGGTGCTGTGTTTTTTCTTCTTCGTGGCTCGCCTTACTCGCCCCGTGAAGGCAGTGAGCACAAAGGATCAGCGGAGCTGATCCGGATCTGGCGTTGAAGAACATCCTCGTCACGTCAGGAGCCGAGCCATGAACTGCCCGAACTGCGCCATCGACATGGAGTCGAACGCCCACGGCGTCCGCGCCAGCAAGAAGGCCAAGAAGGTCACGCACACGTGCTCCGAGTGCGGCTACAGCGAGACACGCTGACCAGCGGCTTCTTCGCCCTGCCTTTCCTCTTCCCCTCTACTGCTGTCGCGAAGGAAACCACGCCGATGAACACTCTCCAGACCACGCCCGGCTTGCCCATCATCCTCATCGTCTTCGCTGCCGCCCTCGCGACGATGGGACTCGCCTTCCTCCTGCCGGACCTGATCGGATGGAAGCCGCGGGCCAAGGACTACGGCAGCAAGACCGAGCAGCGCGTCCGGCCCGCCGTCGGCAGCTACGTCCTCCTCGCCGAGCCCAGCGGATACCTCGAATACGAGTCCGACGCAGTCCCCGGCAACATCGGCATCATCGTCCGGCATTCCAAGAACGGCCATGACGACACCGGGGTGTTCGTCCACTGGCTGACGAAGCCAGACGACCTCGTGCACCAGGACCTCGCCGCCCTGGAGGACGCACGCATTTACGGCGTGCGCTGCGAGCTCGCCGAGCTCGCCTTCTTCGAACCCATGCCGGCGGCCCACCCCCAGCACAGGCACTGACCAAGGACCACTGACCATCATGAGTTTCCTCAGCCGCATCGGCTTCATCGAGACCGAAGAGCAGGAGCGGACCCGGCTGGCCCAGGCCCCCGAAGGCTCGCTGAACCACTACCTGTCCACCCTGCCCGTGACTATCGAAGAGTGGCCCAAGGACCTGCTCGTCGAGCTGCCCTGGGAGCCGCCGCGCACGAACCAGTCCTACCGCGTCGTCGTAGTGCCGATGGAGTTCCGGAAGGAGGCTCTGCCCGACGGCGTTGAGGAAGAGCCCGTGCCACGTAAGCGCCACTCCGGTTCCTGGATGTGCGCCGTGGTGTTCTCGACCCACCCGAGCTACCCGGCCGGCGGCTTCCGCATCGACGTCCCTGCCACCGAGATCGCCCGCGGCCGGAAGATCGATCTCGCCACCGCCCTGGCCCCGTTGGCCGCCACAGCGTCGCGACCGGCGCCCGATCCGGCCACGCAGCCCCCGAAGCCGTGCCGTGTGCAGCGTGACCGGGGCTCGCAGCACGGGACAGTCGAGCCGGAGACGGACGGCGGTACCGAGTTGGACGCGAGCGACCGGCGCGCGGTGCGCGCCCTGGCAGCCACCGCCGGACTGATCCCGGCGAGCACAGCCGACAACCGTGCCCCGCTCTTCTGATCCCTTCCCTACGGGGCGCCGTCGACCGGCGGCGCCCCCACGACCACGGCACACGCACCAATCCCGAGGAGAACCCCGCATGTCCACGCTCACCGCACGCCCCAGCCTCACCAAGACGCGCCCCGCGTACGACGGCCACACCGGCGCCATGCTCCGCGAGGCGCTCGAAGCGCTCGGGATTGTGTACTGCGTAGACAAACCGTGGCGCGACCTGCCTACGGAGTACGTGGTGTGCAGCGTGCCGGGACGTGCGCGGGTGTGGATTCACTGTGTGGCCGACCCGTCCGCCCGCACCCCGGAGGGGCGCCGGTTCTCCGATCACTACGACCTGCCCGCCGTCGCACTGTGGGCCGTGGCCGCCACGGTCACCGACGACGAGGGAACCCGGTTCGTCTACGACGGGTTCGACGACGAGCACAAGCCCACGGCGTCCGCAGGCATTCAGTCCGGGCAGTGTGCTGCCGCGGTCGCCGAACACTTCGGGCTGATGCTGCCTGAGCCGGAGCGGGTCTGTGTGCACTGCGGACGCGGTATCGAGTGGATCGAGGACGACGGGCAAGGCGCCTGGTACGACTCGTCCAACTGGACCGGGCGCGTGTCCGGTGAGACTCTGCACGCCCCGGAACCGCTGTGCGGCTCATGCGAAGACTACGGCCTGATCACCCACTATGACCCGTCCACGGACGGGATCACCGGTCACAGCCGGTGCGACAACGCGCCGTGTGTGGCGCGAGCCGAGAAGCGCGCGGTCGAGTACGAGCGCAAGCGCGCCGCCGAAGAGGCCGAGGCCGCCGCGCACGTGTGCGCCGATCACCTCTGCTGCCCTCCGTTCTAACGCCACGGCGCCCCCGGATCCGGGGCCTTTGGCCGGCCCCTCCCCGTTCGAGGCGGGGCGGGGGCACTGACCGCACGCCGGTCGGCGTGCGGAGACCACGGCAGCACTCGGGAAGGAACCCCAAACCATGACCACCACCACGGCCCGCAGCATCGTTCGGGAGATCGTCACCCGCTCCTATCGCCGGTGCACCCCGACCAACGGCCGTGCGCCGGAGGGTACCGAATACGGCGTAGACGGCTGGCTGTTCGACCTTCCCGGTGAGACGCTCAACGGCCGCCGGTTTCCGCAGTGCACCTATGCGACGTACCAGGTGACCAGGAACGCCGAGTTGGTTTGGATGGTGCGCGAAGTCGGCGGCGAGCGGCGGCAGGTCGGCAGCCACAGCACCACCCGTAAGGGCGCGCTCGCGCTGGCGGTCCGCGCGGTTGCCCACGAGCGGGAGAAGGGCGCTGCCGCGCCCGAGACGACCGCGCTGGCAACTTGCGACCAGGGCTCCCGTGCGCGCGGCGCCGCGTGGCGCATGGCCGCCGAGGGCGGCGAGCGTACCCAGGTGTCGGCCACCATGGACGAACGGCTTCTAGCGCGCATGCGCGCAAGCCAGCTCTCCGCCCTGCCGACCGTCGCGGAAATCCGGATGGCGTACCCGCTGGCCGGTGGGGCCGCCACGCTGCGGCTGATGACCGCCGAGGGCAGCACGGCGGAACGCCACATGATCCCGCTCACGGAGCGCGGCCCAGCCGGTCGGGAGAACGACCCGGCCGGGATCTACCTGGACGCCATCACCGACGGTGTGAACACGGAAGGGCTGAAGATCGCCGCCGGGTGGCACCTGATGCGGCTTGGCTTCAACTACGCGCCCGGCGCGGCCTGGGCGCCGTACACCGGCAGCGCGACGAGCGAGGCGCAGTGGAAGGAGTGGGCGCCGATGCTGCCCGACGGACACCGGTGGCCGCACACGGTGCGCGTCGCCATCGTGCCGACCGCCGAACACCTCGCCTACATAGACCGCGCGTTCGGTCCCGCGCCGGAACTGCCGGACCTTCCGGCCGGTGCGAGCGCACACCCGTCCGGCCCGCGTTCCTGGCGGATCAGCTACGCCAACCGCCGGTTCTGGCAGCTCTCCTACTGGCCCCGTATGGGCGGCGACGTGTGGACCCTGTACGCCGACCCGGCCCGCACCAAGTCCCTCGCCAGGGCCGACAACCCTGGCGAACTCCTCGCCGCCATCCCCGACCGTGACGCCGAAGCACAGCCCCGCGCGGCGGCCCGCAAGGGCTACTGAGTGGCGGCACCATGACTGCCACGATCACCGCGGCGCGCGGCCGGTTGGTCCGGCGCCACACGGCCAGCATGCGGTAAGCGGTCGGCGCGCGCCGGTGGCTGCGGGCCACGGAGTACCTGGGCCTCGGGCACGGCGTGCGCGGCTCCCACGGCCGCCCCACCCCACGCCCGACCGGCGTCGGCCCTGAGCTCTACCAGCTGCCGGGCCACTTCACCGTCCAGGCTGGCTTCTTCGCCAAACGGCTGCGTGTGCGCAGCAACATCGAAACCACCTGACCACGCCCAGAATGAGAGAGACCCAGCACCATGTACAACACCCCCTTACGCCAACGCCTGCGTGACTGGGCGATCTCGATCGCGATAATTGCCGCCCTGGTCGCAGGCGTGTTCCTCTGGCTCAACCACATCAAGGGGCAAGAAGAGACCCAAGAGCGCGCTGCCATGGCGAACACGAAGATCGTCTACGTCGCGGACTCTGTGCAGAAGCTCGTCAAGCGCACCGACGGCTCCTACTACAAGGCAACCCTTACGACAGAGGATCCGAACACCGGCATCTACGAGTACACGACCATCGAGGACCACGACGTCGTCGTGCCCAAGAGCGTGTCGGTGAAAGAACAAAGCGAGCGGCGGCAGTTCCCCTGGCGCCGTCTGACATTCACCAACGACATCGAGGTCCGGATCATCGGTCCACATGAGGCAGACCGGACGCCACGCCTTGAGCGGCTGCGCTGCACGGTCAAGCCCATCGATGCGTCGAAGCCGAGCTACACCGGCGATGCGCACGCCAGGGGTCGGCTGAAGATCGGACCCGACCAGGAAGGCACGGACGCAGGAAGCCTGAGTGGCCTCTTCTCCAACGGTGGCCAGCAGCTGTGCCAAGACCGGATCACGATCCTCGTGCCGGACGGCAGCATCCAGCCGTAGCCGACTGGAGCTCACCTCTGGGCGTCGGCATGTGAATTCCGCAGAGCCCCCCGCCGGCTGAGCATGATGCTCGCCGGGCGGGGGGCTCTTTCCTTCTGCCTGATCGGCGGAGCTGATTCGGTCTGGTTTTCGAAAGATCACGTCCACGCCAGGAGTGCAACCATGAGCCAGTCTCTCGAATCCACTGATCCCCGACAGACGGACCACATGCGCTGCAACTGCGTTTTGGACCTGGAGCCCGCGCACTGCCACTTGTGCTCCAAGATGACGGGGCGAGACGAGGTCCACTCGGGACAGCACTGCCCGACGCGTGTCGTCGAGGCCGCCAAGGTCGCCTTCGAGGTGGCGGCGGGCTACGAGCACGCTGCGCCGGTGGTCCTGCACTCCAGCGAGTTCGCTGACGTTCACGGCGCAGTGAGCGCTGCACTGCAGACCCGTGCAGAGCAGATGCCGGAGCTGTCGCGACTCACGGTGCCCATTGCGGCGAGCTACAGCATCCGTGGCGCACACGCGGAACTCGACGACGTGACGTTCCCATCTGCTGCTGGCCTCACCACCGCCGTGATCACCATCCGCACGGCCTATCCGATCGACCGACTGACGCAGATCCCGGTGATCAGCCAGATCTCCCATGAGGTGGAAGCCGCAGCCGAGGAGCAGGACAACGCCTACGTCGCCGAGAAGATCTACATCATGGAGGAGGAGCGCTGACATGAACGCCACTACCAGTACCTCCGGTTCAACGTGGCACGACCGCGCGGTCAAGACTGTCGGCCGGGTCCTGTTCACCCTCATGTTCGCGACGAACGTGATCGTCCTCGCGCCGGCTGCGGTTTTCTGCGTCGTGACCGGCCAGTACACGCCGATCATCGTCAGTATCGCCTTCAGCGGCCTGTGCTGGTGGATCCTCCTGCGTACCCTGCGGGCTCTTGCCGAGAAGCGCCGCGCCAGGAAGGCGCTCATAAGCGCGACCCAGAACTGAAACCACGGTACAGATCCGATCCAAAAGAAGAAGGCGAATTTCGCCGCAGTTCTCGAGCTGGTTCGTGAGGCGATCGACGGTCAGGGCCCGAACGTGCACGCCTGCGAGATCGCCCGGAAGATCCTCGAAGTGACCAACCTGAAGCCCTTGAAGGCGGGGCGGGGATCAGCGCAGCTGATCCGGCCACGGCCTCAGAGATCACTCAGACGATCCCGAGTCCGCCGCTCCAGGTTCTGGAGCACACAAAACGACCCTTGATACGACCAGTCCGGCGACCACCAAACGGCCGCCACGCCCCCGACGAACAAGGATCCCCGATGCCCGGCTTCCACCCTGACCGAGACGTTCTGGCCAGCCTCCAGCAGGACCCTCAAGCCCGTCACGTACCCGCCTGGATGTGCGTGCAGACCGCCGCCGACGGCACAGTCTCCCTCGCTGGAGCCAGTCGCGTCGACCGCGCGGCGCACCCACTTCGCTACGACAGCGATCGCACCCACCAGCTCATCGTGGGTGAGCTGATCGTCCGCCCTCACTACGTCGTCGGTACGGATTTCCTGCGTGGTCAGGGTCTCGGCGGCCTTGCGACCCAAGGCCCCGACCTCGCACGCTATCTGACAAACGGCGAACTGATCCTCGATCCCTACGGCCGCTTCCCGCTGACGGCAGGCTGAGAGGCGACTCCCCATGAGTCACTCCGCACGGCTCCGCCCGGAGGGCCGGTACCAGTGCACCGCATGCCGCGCAGCCTGGCCCACCGAAGCCAAACAGGATGAATTGCATCGGATGCAACATTGCGCACTGTAGTCAGAGCGCTGTTTGCCCTGGTCGGAGCCGATGAGGCAGAGGCCGCCTCGGCAGATGATCTATCACCTGACCTGCAGGCTAGCAGGTGAAGGCATCAATGATGCATCTGATACAACAGCCTGGTGAGCACGCATGCACCCGGTTCAGCGCACCTCGTCCTGGCCCGCAACGTCATCCATCTCGACCCTGCGCCAGCGGTGTTCGACGCGATGAAGGAGGGCTGGGCGAGGCAGCAGTCAGCACGGTTTCTGCGAGCCACGACGATCGATCCGCGGGTACGGCTCATCGAGCGGCTGGAGGAGTTCACCGGCCTGTACCCGTGGCAGTGGACGCCGGCGGACGGTGAAGCCTTCATCTCCCACCTGCGGGGCGGCAGTACGTCGATCCAGATGTCGACCGCTCGCACCTACGAGGTGACGATCGGGCTGTTCCTGGAGTACCTGCTCGACGTCCGGTACGGCTGGCTTCAGGCCTGCTCGGAGCGGTTTGGTGAGGTGCCCCAGCAGGTCTTCCACGAGGGCAACTCGGTCTTGCACACCGTCGAGTACGAGGGGGACCCGCGGCGCCGGCCGCTGGACTACGACGAGATCCAGGCTCTGTTTGATGCCGCCGACGCCCGGCCCGGCAAGATCCGCGGCCAGGGCCGCAAGGGTGCTCTCTGCGCTCTGCGTGACGCGGCCCTGCTCAAGGCGGTCTACGCCTACGGAACCCGTCGCACGGAATCGTCCCGGCTCGACCTGGTCGACCTGCGTCGTAGTCGCAAGGCGCCCCAGTTCGGCAACTTCGGCAGTGCGATGGTCCGCTTCGGTAAGTCTTCGAAGGGGTCGCCGCCCAAGCGGCGAACGGTGCTGACCGTTCCAGAGATGGACTGGTGCGTCGATGTGCTGGACCAGTGGGTGACGGAGATACGCCCGCAGTTCTCACCTGGACGTCACCCCGCCCTCTGGGTCACCGAGCGGGTTGGGCGGTTGTCGCCCCGATCGATCAACGACGCGTTCGTCGTTGCCCGTGAAGCAGCCGGCCTCGACGAGGACCTCGACCTGCACTGCCTCCGCCACAGCTACATCACCCATTTGACCGAGTTCGGCTACCCTGCACGCTTCGTCCAAGAGCAAGTTGGCCACTCTCACGCCGCCACCACGGCGATCTATATGGGTGTCTCGAATGAGTACCGCAACACGCTGTTGGAGGCTTCCTTGAAGAACCGGCTGGGCGACGACTGGGACGTGACGACATGATCAAGAAGATGGGCTACCAGTGGCAGCTCCGGAAGCTGATGGCCGAGCAGGAGATGTTCCAGACCTCGGACCTGGTGCCGCTGCTGGCCGAGCGCGGGATCGTCCTCTCACGCGAGCAGGTCTACCGGCTGGTGACCCAGCCACCCCAGCGGATGAGCATGGACACCCTCGTCGCGCTCTGCGACATCCTCCAGTGCACGCCCAACGACCTGATCAAACCCGAGGTCGTCAACACCCAGCTCCGCAAGACCGCAGGCGGTGACAGCGATCCGACGCCGATCACACCGCGTCGCGCCGTCGTCCGCCGCCCCGGAAAGCCGTGAACCACAAGCAGAAGGCCCGGCTCGAACTCGCCGACGCCAGGGCCCGCCTCGTCGACCGCATCCGCGAACGCATACCTGTCCTGACCGCGCAGTCCGCCGAGGACATCCTCCAACGCGCGAAGGTATGGGGGCCGGTCCCGGCCAGGGAACTCGACCGGCACTTCGCCGAGCACGCCGACGCGCTCACGGCTCCCTCGCCGCACTGTCCGTACGGCTTGGTCCGACTCTTGCGCCAGCTGGACGCCGATGGCCACGGAGACGCAGTCACCCAGCTGGCCTGCGCGATCTGCGGCATCCCCGGCCGTGATGTCAGCCGCCCCATGCCGCAGGGCCGCTGCTGCACTTGGTGCGTCCACCGGACCACACTGCGGCAATGCGCCCGCTGCGGCCTCGACGGCCTCATCGTGAAGAAGGCGGAAGAGGGGTCGATCTGTCGTCACTGCTACGACCAGGACGAACGTTCCAAGGTCGAGTGCGCCGACTGCGGCCGGCTCAGGCTCCCGAACCTCCGCACCCCCGAAGGCCGGGTCCTTTGCCAGGCATGCGCCCCGCGGCCCGAGCGCCCCTGCGTCCGATGCCAAGCCGTGCGGCCGGTCCATGCGAACACCGAGGACGGGCCGGTCTGCAAGAACTGCTACGAGCCCCCTGCCCGGCTCTGCGGCCGTTGTGGCAGGGTCAGGCCTATCGTGCTTCGGGCCCATGACGGGAAGGCGGATCTCTGCTCAGGCTGCTACCGGGGACCGGTCAGCGACTGTGTCGTCTGCGGCCGCCACCGCCCAGGCCGCCACGTCATCGAGCGGGCAGGCGCCTTCCTCTGCCTGTCCTGCGGACCGCGCCCCCTCAGGAAATGCGGTGGCTGCGGGGAGCACCGGACAGTACATGCCCTCTGGCCACTGGGCCCGGTCTGCAGCCCCTGTTACCGACGGCACCGGCGTGATACGGCACCATGCTCCCGATGCCAACAGCCCCAGGTTCTCGTGGGCCGCGCCGATGACGGTGCTGGCCTCTGCGGACCCTGCTGCGGCACGGACATCACCTTCGCCTGCAACCGCTGCGGCACCGTCGGCGACCTCTACACCGACGGGACCTGCGGCCGTTGCATCGCAGGCGACCGAGTCCGAGACCTGCTCAGCCAGGAGGACGGCTCCCTCGCCCCGGAACTTCAGCCCCTCGCGGACGCGCTCATCGCCGCGGACCACCCGATCTCGGTGATCAACTGGTTGAGGAGACCCAACTCCGGCGCGCGGATCCTTGCCGAGCTCGTGGACCAGAACACAACGATCACCCACGCCTCTCTGGATGTCCTGCCCCAGGACGGAACGACCCGCTACCTCCGTGGGCTTCTGCGGGCCACCGGCGTCCTGCCGGCGCGGGCGGAGAATCTCGCTCGCCTGGAGGTCTGGTTCGCCCAGACAGTGCAGCACCTGCCGCCGCACCGAGCCCGGATCATTCGTCCCTTCGCTGAATGGGGCGTGATCCGTGACGCGCGACGCCGATCAGCCCGGGGCCGCTACACGGTCGGTTCCGCTGGAATCGACCGAGCGGACATCCGTGCTGCCATCGAGTTCCTGACCTGGCTCGAAGACCACCAACTCAAGCTCGACGCCATCGACCAGGCGGTGTTCGACCTCTGGCTGACGACTCGTCCGTCACTCCACAGGCACATCGGCGCCTTCATCCGCTGGGCCACCGCCCGGCGGCTCATCAGCGGCATCACCCTCGTCACCAGGAAGTCCGGCCTGCCTTCCCGGTTCATGGGTGAGCACGAGTATCAAGCACAGCTGAAGCGGTGTCTCAACGACGAGACGATCCCGCTCGAAGTTCGGATCACGGGCGTGCTAGTCGGGCTATACGCTCTCACGATCCCCCGCGCCGCCGAGTTGACATGCGACCGGTTCCACCGCGACGGCGAAAGCTCATACCTCACCATCAGCCGCAACCCCGTCCTCCTCCCACCCAAGTTGGCCCGTCTCATCGAGCGGCAGATCGAGGCACGTCCGGTGGGCCGCTTCATGCTCAAGCCCCCGCAGACGAGCGGCCCGACCTACCTGTTCCCCGGGCACTTCCCCGGCAGGCCGATCAGTGAGAGCCGTCTCCACGGATTGCTGAGGGAACACGACGTCTCAGTGATCACCGCCAGGAACACCGCCATGATCGAAGCCGTGGCAGACATGCCGCCCATCGTGATCAGCGACCTTTTCGGTATCCACCCCGGCACCGCCCACAGTTGGGCCCGACTCGCCCAGAACAGCTGGACCGACTACCTGGCCGCCCGCGAGAAGACCGAATAGCGCAGCCTTCGAACACTGCCTCTTCACCAGTAGCCGCCCGCCGTTCGACATTCGCCTGCCCCGGCGTGCCGCTCGCCCACGGACTGACCCGCGAGCACCGGGTCTTCCCGAAGTCGGGAGACCGGTCCTGCCACAGCTGGGGCTGCGAAGAAACCGATCCAAGCCACTACCACGGTCCCGACCCTTTCTGCGACGACATCAGCTGCAGCCACTGCTGCCACGACTGCGACTGCACAGTGTGCGCCGGCACTCTGCACGCCCCGCAACTCACCGTCCTCGAGGACATCCCCGAGCACGAACTTGCCCAGACCCCCAGACGAAGGAACATCCGCATGAAGGCCGAACTCCAGAAGACGATCGACGGCATCTCGGTCGGTGACCACATCACCGCCACCGGCTCCGACACCCGTGGTCACGAGGTCACCCGCACCGGCTACCTGCTCGCCGAGCCTAAGCTCGTCAACGCGCGACGCAACGGATCGCCGGCCAAGGGACTCCGGCTGTGCGTCGGCGCCAAGGGCACCGACCCCAGCGAGCGCAACACTTGGACCACCCTCTTCCCCGACGCGGGATCCGTGAAGCGCACCCCCGAGCCGGAACCGGGAATGTGGTCCATGACCAAGCTCAGCGACGTCCCCGGGGTGAAGGCCAGCAGCCACAACACCCGCATTCTGTACGGCGGCAAGGGGGGTGCCCGCTCCTCCGGGCCGACTCAGTCCACGCCCGTCGACGTCCTGTACACGGACGAGGGCTTCTACGCCCTGTGGGATCCCGCTACAGACAAGACCTTCGCGGTGATCACGCTCGCCACCAAGATCTGGTGGGCACACGTACCCCAGGAGGAAACCCTGAACGAACCGTCGTCCTCCGGTGAGCCCGAGGACACGGAGCCCACCAGCCCGGCATGAACCGTTGAGGCCGCCACGCCGTTCCCCGTGCTCACGACTTACCTGGAGGAGCCCATGACTGGCACCGACCGCAGTATCCCCATATCCCTCGTGGAGCTGGCTCAGCGAGCGGTCCGCAGCGGCCGCATCGACATGGTCTTCCTCGGCTTCGAAGGTCTTGGAGCCGATTTCCCGGCGCCCATCGGCTGGATCATGCACCTCGACCGGGTAGAGACCACTCTGGCCGCTCAGCTCGGGATCTCCAGCATGGGCAACCACCTCATGGTCACCTCTCAGATCGGCAGCGAGCCCAGGGCGTTCGTTGGCATCGGCCGACCCATGATGGACACCGACGCGATCACCGCCTGGATCGAGCTGCCACGCCCGACCAATACCGGCGAGCCGATTGCCGACCTCGGAGACGCAGAGATGCTGGTCACCGCTGTGCGCAATGGCTGGTCTGTCCAACGCGAGCTAGGGCGGGCGGACCACATGATCATGAGCCGCCACGCTCCGGCTGAGATGTCCGACAGGCTCCCGTTGCGGACGAGCTATCAGTTCCACGCGCTGAACAACTTCTACAAGAGTTTCATTGGCTCGGGTGACCAGGGATGTTCAGTCCTCGTAGGCGTCTGACCTGCAGGGACACGGAGATCTCGAACGGCCGGCGGGGCGGAGTCGCCTATCTGTCCCGCCGGTAGAGCCTCATCGGGGCGCACCGGGCGAGCAAGAACGGTTCAGGAGCGAACGCCGTTGATCCGACGCGAATGGAGCAGAAGCTATGGCACGCACTCTCATCACTGGCGGACTGGTGATCACAGCCTCCGACGAGTTGCACGTCGATGTGCTCGTCGACGGTGGCCGCGTCGTGGCCATGGCCACCCATGACAGTCATGGGTGGACGGCCGACCATGTCATCGACGCTGCCGGGAAGTACGTGATTCCGGGTGGGGTCGATGGCCACACGCATATGGAGATGCCGTTCGGAGGCACGTTTGCTTCCGATACGTTCGAGACCGGTACCCGGGCTGCGGCGTGGGGCGGCACGACAACCGTCATCGACTTTGCGATCCAGTCCAAGGGCGGGTCCCTAAGGGCTGTCCCGTAATCCGTGGTGGATCAGCGAGCGGCGTCAGATGCGGTGCATCGCAAGGCAGAGGAACGTCCGCATACTGGACGTATTCGGACGTTCCGACAAAGCGGCGAGGCGCCGTAGCTGTCGTCGCGCGCCCGCCAGGGATTACGGGACAGCCCTTAGGTGAAGGGCTCGATGCCTGGCATGAAAAGGCGAATGGAAAGTGCGCGATCGACTACGCGTTCCACATGATCATGTCCGATGTGAACGAGTCCTCGCTCAGAGAGATGGACGGGCTCGTCTCGGCCGGCGTCACCTCGTTCAAGCTCTTCACCGCGTACCCGGGGGTCTTCCTGTCCGACGACGGTCAGATTCTTCGAGCCATGCAGCGCGCCGGCTCGAACGGTGGGCTGGTGATGACTCACGCGGAGAATGGTCTCGCGATCGACGTGCTGGTGGAGCAGGCGCTGGCACGCGGTGAGAGGGACCCGCGCTATCACGGTGAAGTTCGTAAGGCACTCCTTGAAGCGGAGGCGACGCATCGGGTGATCAAACTCAGCCAGGTGGCGGGTTCTCCTCTCTACGTGGTGCATGTGTCAGCTCAGGAGGCCGTTGTTGAATTGGCGCGAGCTCGGGATGAGGGGCTTCCCGTGTTCGGTGAGACGTGTCCGCAGTACCTCTTTCTGTCGACCGACAACCTTGCTGAGCCTGAGTTCGAAGGCGCGAAGTACGTCTGCTCCACGCCGCTGCGACCGAAGGAGCATCAGGAGGCGTTGTGGCGTGGGTTGCGGACGAATGATCTGCAGGTGGTGTCCACGGACCATTGTCCGTTCTGCTTCAAGGGGCAGAAGGAGATGGGCCGGGGGGGACTTTTCGAAGATTCCGAATGGCATGCCGGGTGTCGAGAACGGCATGGACCTGCTGCACCAGGCCGTCGTCGACGGGCATATCAGCCGCCGTCGCTGGATCGAGATTGCCTGCGCTGCGCCTGCCCGGATGTTCGGGCTGTATCCGAAGAAAGGCACGATTGCTCCGGGTGCGGACGCCGACATCGTCATCTACGACCCGAATGCCGAGCAGATCATGTCCGCCGAGACGCACCACATGAATGTCGACTACTCGGCCTACGAGGGCAAGCGTGTGGTGGGGCGGGTTGAGACCGTGCTGTCTCGCGGGGTTCCAGTGATCGACAATCGTGCGTATGTGGGGAAGTCTGGACACGGGGCCTACTTGCCGCGGGGTATTTGCCAGTACACGAACTGAAGTCGTAACGGTGCTGTGGTCGAAATCTCGGAGGTACTTTGATGGGACTTCAGGGCATCGGCCGGGGGTGGGGTGCGAACGCGCTTGATGGGCCACTGCCTGCTGCCCGGCCGGCCCTACTCCTTCGTCGCCGCCCTGGAGTCCGGCCGCACTTCCTGGGTCGCTTTGCTGGACGCGGTCCGCCTGGGCCCGACCGGCGACGCGACCACCGTCACTGCCGCCCAACTCTGCGAATTCATCGAGCGGTTGACGAACGCAGGCCACTGGGAGCCGGGCGATCCGGACATCGTGATCGTGATGGACTCCGGTTACGACGTCGCCTACCTGACCCACGCTCTCGCCGACCTTCCCGTCGTGCTGGTCGGACGCCTGCGCTCGGACCGCGTCATGCTCCGCGACCCCGGCCCCGCCCGGTCGGGCCCCCGGGGCGGGCGTCCCCGCCGGCATGGCGGCGTCCTCACGTTCAAGAAGCCCGACAGCTGGCACGAGCCCGACGTCACGACCGCCACGGACGCCACCCGCTACGGCGCGGCCACCGCGACGGCCTGGGACCGGACGCACCCCCGGCTCATCCACCGCGGCCCCTGGCTGGACCACGCCAAGGAAGAACTCCCCATCCTGCACGGCACGTTGATCCGCCTCCAGTTCGAGCGCCTGCCCGGCGACCGCGACTCGAAACCGGTCTGGCCGTGGCGCTCGGCCACCGCCGCCGCACCGGCGGCCGTGGATCGCTGGTGGCACTCCTTCCTCCGCCGCTTCGACCTGGAGCACACCTTCCGGCTGATGAAACAGACCCTCGGCTGGACCTGCCCGAAGATCCGCCACGCGGACACCGCCGACCTGTGGACCTGGCTGATCACCGCCGCCCACACGCAGCTCCGTCTCGCCCGGCCCCTGGCCGAGGACCTGCGCCGCCCCTGGGAACGGCCTGCCGCACCGCGCCGGCTCACCCCCGCCCGGGTCCGCCGGGGGTTTCGCAACGTCCGCGCGACGGCAGCAGCCCGTCCGGCGGCCGCACCAAAACCGTCCCGGCCAGGCCCCGGACGGCCACCCGGCTCGAGGAACAAACAGCCAACCAGGCACCACGACGTCGGCAAGACCGTCAAACGCGCCGAATCGATCAAAGAACACCAAGCCCGCCGAGGTTGAACGCCAAGCTCAGCTCCAGTCGAAAGTCAGGAGCGCAAGCCGGTCGACGGGCTCGAAGAACAGCAGAATCGAGTCGGCGCCGCTACGTCGGTAGTGCCAGCCCGGCACCGACGCCACGAATCGGAACGGGTTCCCGGCCGGACTTACCGGCCACGCGATCTGGTCGTCGTGCTCGACGTGGAACAGATCGGGCTGGACCCAATTGCCATTCGCATCCGCCTCGCCGCCAAGCTGCTCCAGCAATGCCACCGCATCAGCCCCGTCGTACTGCGGGGACCCGTCCTCGCCTCGCATGAGCAGGACACCTTCACGGCGGAAGGCATCCCGGTGCGCCAGGTAGCTGCGCCTCTCGGACTCGCAGTGCTCGTCGAGCCGCGTACGGAACCCAGGCCAGGGGTCGGGCAGCTCCTCGGGGGTCGTCGCACGCGCAAAGTAGTGCAGGTCGCCGAGCAGGCGGTAGCGGTCGTCCTCCATCGAGAACCCGAGCCAGTTGGGTTTCTGCAGGGGCGAGTGGAAGGCCTCGGTGTGGTCGCCGAGGTAGCCCTCAGCCGGTTCCAGCGGGCTGACCAGGTGGATCCACCCATGCCAGGCCGAGTCCACCCCGGCGAGATCGATCGAGATCAACGGGTTCAGGTGCTCCGCCAGTTCGACCTGGTCGACGACGAACACCTCCGCAGGCTCGGGATAGACCCGCAACTCCGTCCCGGCTGTCATGACATCTTCCTGCATCGTGAGCCTCCACCGTTTTCCCCCGGCGATCGGCCGAGGCTGCCAGGCACATGTAGATCGATCGAGGGACAGTTAACCCTCCCCATAGGACACTCGCTGTCCTGTCCGATTCGAGTTGGCAGCTGGTGGGGTGCTGACCTGTGAGGTTGCCAGGTGGTTTGAGAAGCGTGCGTATCCAATGAGGGTGCTGGTTGATCAGGCTGCGAGGCTGAGGGTGGTGCGGTATCGGGCCTGGTGGTTGCGGGTGAACTCCTGTTTTTCGTGCCAGGCCCAGTAGGTGTCGAAGTCGCCGTTGGCGCGCAGGGCACGGAGTTTCAGCACGGCCTCGGCTCCGGCCAGGCCCCAGCGGGCTCCGGTGATGTCGAGACGGTCTTTGACCAGGTGGCGACATGCTCCCTCGATGATGCCCGTCGCGATCTGCCGGCCGGCGGCCAGGGCGGTGTCGTAGCGGAGGTATTCGGCCTTGTTGGTGAGGTAGGCCACGGCGTCGTCGATGCCCTTGTGGTGGCCGAGGGTGATCCCTGCCTGTTCGGCGGCCGCGCGGATCGCGGCGGCGGCCTTGCCGCAGTCTCCGGCCAGGACGGTGTGGGCGGTGCGGGCGACCCAGGCCTCGATGGTCTTGTCGCCGCTCTCGTGCAGGCCGTGGCGGGCACCCCACAAGTACTCCAGGACTCCTCGGCGCGGCATGAGCGATTACTTCACAGGGCGCTATCCGGAGTGACCGTGGCTTCCTTGTGCTTTCGGCGCGGAGTTGATTGCGCGTGCGCATCAGGATCCGGCCGAGCATGTTCTTGCCGGTACCGGCCCTGCCGCGGCCCCAGTAGTGGTCGGTGGTGGTGTCCTCGACGATCTCTTCGTCGGCGGTGGACAACAGGATGTCGCGGATGTCTGGGTGTGCTCGGAACTTGGTCGCCACGGCACGACGCATCACGTCACCTTTGACACGGTCCCAGTCCCGCCGCAACGGTTTGGACGGGTCACGACCCAACTCGGCGGCACGCAAGGGCGTGCGGACCCGACGGATGAGATCGGCATGGCGGGTGCCAATGAACTTCTGGGCCTGGAAGTAGTGCTCCGAGGCCGGCCACAAGTGCCCGTCGAGATCCAGGCTGTGCGCAGAGAAGTTGGAGAAGCAGCCGTAGGGGACTTCGTCGGCGCCGTAGAAGCAGATCGTCATCCGAGCCTCGTGGCAGTTGCGGGAACCCGCACGGTCTCAGGCGCTGGGCTGCGGTCGCAACCGGTTCTACCACCCTTCAGGCCTCCGGCCGCCGGGTCCTCACACATGCTCTTCGCTCCCCACCCTCCCCACTCATTTCAAGATCCAACGATGTGAAGGGACGAGCAGCACTGGCCGAATCCAAAGATCCTCATTAACGCGGGACACGGAAGTCAGAGCGATTCGATCCAGGACGCGAAGTCCGTGGACTCGACGCCGAAGTCCGCGGGATCCAGATCGCCCAGGTCGGAGGAGAACACGGCGGAGACCGGATCGTCGGCACGCAGGAGGAACCCGCGGCCACCGCTGTCGTCGCCGATGAGGATGAAACCCGGTGCGTACTGCCCGACTTCGTAAGTGGTGTTGCGTTCGCCGATGCACCCGGCCGAGTACACGGCCACGCCGGCTTCAGTGAGCAGACCGTCCCTCACGTTCCACAGTGCCAGCAGCGGAGTGGGAAGGCTCAGCGAAATCTCGAACCGGGCTCGCGCCACATCGGCCGCCGTCGCGCTCATGCCCGCCTCATCCGGGCTCGCACCCGCAGGTACCAGACGAGAGCCGCGATCCCGGCGAGCAGCATGACCACCGAAGCCGCCAGAGCGAAGACGTCCACCGCGTTCCGGACGAGGGTGTTCCAAAAGCCGATGCTCGACGGAAGGGCGACGAGCCCGGTGTCATGCGGGTCGTACACGACGGTGACGGTCCGGCCTTTCTCAAGGTCGCTCGTCACATAGGCCAGCTGCGCTTCGACGGTTCGCCCGTCGGATGCCGCGAAGCGCACCCGGCAGTGGGCGTTGGCGGAGGTGGAACCGTCATCGTTGGTGCCCACCGACACGCACTCCGTGACGACTCCCCGGACGTGTACACCGCGACCGTTGAGGACCGATTCCACGTGAGTGTCATGCGGTATGAAGTACGCCACAGCCAGGACCAACAACAGCAGCCCGCACCCGAGCATGCCCATGGCCGCACGCCCCAGGGCCCGGTGGTAACTGCGCACGAATTCCGGTGTCTCGTCCATGCATCCTCTTTCCTCCCCGCGCCGGCCTGCCGGCCCGAGACCAGTTCAACACATGCCCTCCACCGCCTCGCCGCGGCTCAAAGCACTGCTCCCTCGCGATCGACGCCCTCTTCGCCCTCACCGACACACGATCATCACCGTCCGTGGTCTCGTCCGGCGAGCCCGGACCACCCACGGCTCGGACGCCCACCCCAAACCGCCGCCCGCGAACCCACCCCATCCACGCGCCCCCCGAAGCCGAACACGTGGCCGTCAACGTCAATCGAGGCGGGGCAGGAAGGACGGGCCGTCGGGCTCGGCCCGATCCACCCAGGCCTGGACTTCCGTGACGGCCGGTGCGGGACGAGCGGTTGTTGCGGTGGAGGTCTGCGCGACCGGGCGCAGCGTTCCTGGCGGCTGCCTGACGCGCGCCCGGCGGGGTGGTAGCAGGTTGTCCAGCACGGCTGGTGCGATCCGTCCCGGCCCGGAGCCGGGCAGTGTGGCGGCACCTTGAATGTGCCCTCGGATGAGGCCAGGGTCTGTCCGGCCGGCGGGGAGTGGGACCGGACAGGCCCTGGGATTCGGGGGTGTGGCTCGCTACACCGCGAGCCAGGCAGCCTGGTCCGGGGCCAGTCGGCCGTCCTCGACGGGGCTGCTGGCCAGCAGGACCAACGTGTGTTCGTGCAACTGGTACGGCTCGGTGGACAGGTTGACCACGCAGACGAAGCCGGGTTCGCGGCGGAAGGCGAGGACTCCGGCCGGGGCGTCGTCCAGCCAGGTCAAGTTGCCGTCGCCGAGCGCGGGGTGCTCGCGGCGCACACGGAGGGCGGCGCGGTAGAGCTCCAGCATCGAGGTCTCGTCGCCGGTCTGGGCCTCCACCGTGCGCGGCGCCCAGTCCGCGGATTGTGGCAGCCAGGGCGCGGTGGTGGCACCCTCAGAGCCCTCAGGGCTGAAGCCGTACGGTGTGGTCCGCCCTGACCAGGGGATCGGGACCCGGGAGCCGTCGCGGCCTCGGTCGGTGTGTCCGGAGCGCTCCCAGACGGGGTCCTGGAGGACGGACTCGGGCAGGTCCTCGACCTCGGGCAGGCCGAGTTCCTCGCCCTGGTAGACGTAGGCGCCGCCGGGGAGGGCGAGCGTGAGCAGGGCTGCGGCGCGGGCGCGTCGAGTGCCCAGTTCGAAGTCCGCGGGGCCCGCGGGGACGTAGGACTCGTTGGCCACCCACTTCTTCGCGGCCTTACGGCCGTAGCGGCTGGCGTGGCGCATGACGTCGTGGTTGGACATGACCCAGGTGGCCGGGGCGCCGACCGTGCCGAGCATCGCGAAGGTGTCGTCGATGACGGCGCGCAGGTCCTTCGCGTCCCAGTCGGTCATGAGGAAGTCGAAGTTGAAGGCGGTGTGCAGACCGTCGGAGCGGAGGTAGGCGGCGAGCCGCTCGGGGGTGTCCGTCCACGCCTCGGCGACGAAGGCACGGTCGCCGGGGTACTCGTCGGCCACCCTGCGCCAGGCGCGGTAGATGTCGTGGACCTCGTCGCGGTCCCAGAAGGGGTGAGCGGCCTGCATGTTCGCCAGGTCGGGCAGCTCCGGGTCCTTGACGAGGCCGTGCGCCACATCGATGCGGAAGCCGTCCACACCGCGCTCGAACCAGAACCGCAGGACGGACTCGAACTCCGCGTGCACATCCGGGTGCTGCCAGTTGAGGTCCGGCTGCTGGGGCGCGAACAGATGCAGGTACCACTCACCGTCGTCCACCCGGGTCCAGCCCGCGGTGAGCTTCGGATCGCTGTCCGGCGCGGCCATCACGGCGCTCAACAAGGGCGCGGCGCTGGCTGGCACGATGCAGAACACGGGCGAGGGCGGCCTCTCGCAGTACCACCGAAACGGCGGTGACCTCGTTCTCCAGATCGGGACGTCGTACTTCGGTTGCCGCAACGAGGACGGCACCTTCAACCTCGACAAGCTCAAGGACGTGGTCGCCGGCGCCCCGGTCAAGGCGATAGAGATCAAGCTCTCCCAGGGCGCCAAGCCGGGGCTCGGTGGGATGCTGCCGGGCGCGAAGGTGACCCCCGAGATCGCCAAGATCCGCGGCATCCCGGCCGGCAAGGACTGCGCCTCCCCCTCTCGGCACACCGCGTTCCACGACGTCGACTCGATGCTCGACGACCGACGACCTCACCTTCATCGGCTCCGGCAAGCTCGGCCTGCCCGAGAACGCCGCCGTCGCCTTCGCCCTGGGTGTCGACATGATCAACGTCGCCCGCGAGGCAATGCTGTCCATCGGCTGCATCCAGGCGCAGAAATGCCACACCGACAAGTGCCCGACCGGCATCGCCACCCAGAACCCGTGGCTGGCCCGCGGCCTCGATCCGACCTCGAAGGCCACCCGGGCCGCTGTCTACCTGCGCACCCTGCGTAAGGAGCTGCTAAAGGTCTCGGAAGCTGTCGGCGTCGCCCACCCGGCACTCATCACCACCACCGACATCGAGATCATGAACGGCGACTACGACGCCCGCACCCTGGCGAGCGTCTACGGCTACAAGGACGGCTGGGGCGAACTCGGCCCGGAGCTCGCCCAGGAGATCACCGCACTGCTCACCACCAAACCGACTCCTCTCCAGAAGCCGGCCGGCTGACGCGGGACAGTGACCTGGACCTCCGCCACGACGATGCCGGTCACCGGGTCACGGTGCACCGAGACGTACAGGCCCCAGTCGGCGCCACCAGCCGTGAGCCAGCCTCCAGGCCACGGGGCAGGGGTGGTCGACAGCTCGCGCCCAGCGAGCGGGCCGCCCAGGAGTCGGACGATCGCGGCGGTACCTCCCTCTGACGGGGCTCTCCCGCCTCACCCATTGGCGTGGGCTCAGCCGCAGGAGGACAGCCGCGGCCGGAGGGCAGCCCGTCGATGTCCCGTCCGGCCGCTCCTTACCTCTGTCCCATGAGACCTTGTGCGGTTCGACGTTCGTCCCGGGGCATATTGCCGCTCGCCGTGTGCGAGCGGGTCCGCTGCCCCGGAGCATCTTGCCTCTCACTGCGATTCATCCCGTCCTGCTTTCCCTCTCCGGGGTTTGCGTGCTGATTCATTGCCGGGCTGGAAGGGGGTGTGACTCTCTCGTGATCAAGGGGTCGCCCTACAGTAATGCCGCAATCACAACTGCCAGCGCCGCAACCGCACTCGACCATTCTGCCATCGTTGCGTGAGACCTCCAGCTCACCGAGGCGAAGTCCAGGCCACCACCCGCCACTTACAAACGATCAGGCATCCCCGCGGGCGCGCGAACGTGCGGTGATGCTCCAAGCTTTCCGGGCGCTCGGCGCTGACCGCTTACTGGAGTTCCCGTTCCGCGAGGATCAGGTCGAGCAGTTCGTGTGGGGCAACCTCGTCCGGCCATGCGCTCAGGGGCAGGGTTGGAGACCAGCGCAGGATGAACGAGGTGCGCTCCTCGGGGGTGTCGCCGCCGTGGCCTCCTTCGTCGCGGTGGCCGTGGTCGGCTACGACCACGGTGAGCCAGCGTTCCCCGTGCTCGTTCGCGCGGGCGTGTACGGCGTGGGTGAGCCTGGCCACGTGACGGTCGACGCGGCCGAGCGCCGCTTGGTATTCCTCGGTCAGTGCGCCGTAGATGTGACCGGCGTCGTCCACGTCGCAGAAGTAGACGAACGAGACGTCCGGCGCGTGCGGGGACGCGATCGCTGCCCTCGCGAAGTCGGCGACTTCGGCGTCGATCCGGATGTAGCCGTGCACCTCGCCGTCACGGGCGACGACGGTATGTAGTTCGGCTTTCTGCTGTTCCGTGCGCTGGTGGATGACCGGGCCCAGGCCGTCCGGGGAGACCAGCGGGGGCCATCCGGCCGCTGCGAACGTCCGGGTGTTCTGATCCTGGTAGTAGGCCCGCGCCAGCAGGTCGGGGTGGTGGTGGAGCCGGTGGCCGATGAAGGTGTTGTCCTGGACGCCGTGTTGGGAGTGGGTGGTCCCGGTGAGGATCGAGGACCAGCCCGGTCCGGAGATGGTCGGCACCTCCATGGTCATGGGCATCAGGTGTCCTTCGCCTGCCATGGCGCGGAGCGTGGGAGCGGCAGGTGAGTCGGCGCACAGGTCCCAGCGGAGTCCGTCGATGCCGATCAGGAGGATGCGGGTTCGGGCGGGGGACGATGTCGATTGGGTGGGCATGGGTGGTTCAGCTTTCGACGATGGTGTGGGTGCGGGTGACGCCGAGGGCCACGGGGGTGCCCACGGGGTAGGAGCGGGCCGTCGGCGTGGCCAGGTCGACCCGGAGGTCATGGGCGCCCTGGCGTACGACGAGCGAGCTGAGGGGCCCGCGCAGGATGTGCTCGACGACGACTCCTGTGGTAGCCCCGGCGCCGGCGGGCTTCACGGAGATGTCCTCGGGGCGGATCAGGGCGGTTGCCTGGGCCGAGGTGACGGGTTCGCGGTTGGCGATCTGGAGGCCGGCTCCGAGCACGGTGATCCGGCCGTTCTTCACCAGCCCCTGGATGCGGTTGACGACGCCGACGAACTGCGCGACGAACGGTGTCTCGGGTTCGTTGTAGAGGGTTTCGGAGGTGGCCAGCTGTTCGATGCGCCCGTCGAGCATGACTCCCACCCGGTCGGCCATGGTGAGCGCCTCTTCCTGATCGTGGGTGACCATCAGCGTGGTGATTCCCTCCTGGCGCTGGATCCGGCGGATCTCGTCCCTCAGGCGCCCGCGGACGCTCGCGTCGAGGGCGCTGAGGGGCTCGTCGAGCAGGAGCAGCTGGGGCTGGATCGCGAGGGCGCGGGCCAGGGCGACACGCTGTTGCTGCCCGCCGGAGAGCTGGTGGGGAAACTTGGCGCCGTGCTCGGCGAGCCCGACCAACTCAAGGAGCTCCTCGGCCCGTTGTGCGCGCCCGCGGCGGTCCATACGTCGGATGCGCAGCCCGTAGGCGACGTTCTCGTGGGCGGAGAGGTGGGGGAAGAGTGAGTAGTTCTGGAAGACGACGCCGATGTTGCGTGAGCGCGAAGGTGCCGTGGTCACGTCACTGCCGGCGATGGTGACGCGTCCGGCATCTGGCCGCTCCAGCCCGGCCAGGATCCGCAGGGTGGTGGTCTTGCCGCAGCCCGAGGGGCCGAGCAGTGCCACCATCTCGCCCTGGACGAGGCCCAGGTTCAGGTCGTCGAGCACGGTCCGGCCGGCGTAGGCCTTGCGGACCCCGGCCAGCGAGACGTGCCCCGGACGGGCTTCGGTGCTCGCCGAGCGGGCCGCACCGAGGGCATCGAGTGAACTCATGTTTCGGTTCGTTTCTGTCGTTGGGCGAGCCACGAGATGCCCGACAGGAGCAGCCACGTGAGCATCATGGTCAGGAAGGACAGGGCGGCGGCGCCCCGCGGAGAGGCGGCGCCCGCCTGCACGGTGTAGACGGGGAGCGTGAAGTGCAGCAGGAGGGAGGCCACGGCGAATTCACTGAGCACGAGCGCGATGCACATGAGCGACGCGGACAGCAGCGCGGTGCGCATGAGGGGCAGCACGACGCGTACCAGCGTGCGGAGGCTTCCTGCGCCCAGCGAGCTGCTCGCCGCCCAGAGGGTGGGCAGATTGCCCGAGCGCATCTGGGCGTCGAGGGCGCGGTACGCCAGCGGCAGGCACAGCACCACGTAGAACGGCACCAGCGAGAGCGGCGAGACCAGGAATCCGGGCATCGTGGCTCGGAAGAACAGCCCGGCCCCGGAGACCAGCGTCACGGAGGGCACCACCAGCGGGAGCAGTGAGAGCGACTCCGCCAGGTGACGCAGTTTGGCCGATCCGTGCAGATGGAGGACCAGCAGCGTCGGCAGCAGCAGCCCGAGCGTCGCGAGGGTGGACAGGACGGCGAGTATCGCCGTCGTGCTCAGCGCCTCGACGGCGCCCGCTGCGGTGAAGATGGCGGCGAGATTGTCGAGCGTCACGCCGGACTTGCCCGGAACCGTGAACCCGAAGACTGCGGCTCCGGCCACGGGCACGAGGAATCCGATGAGGGCGACGACCAGAATTGTGGTGCGCAGCGCGCTCCGGCCGCGGGACGTCAGTGGCTCAGCCATGCTCGGCTCCTTCGCTCGAGAAGCGCCCGCGCGCTCATCGCGACCACGATGACGAGCATCATGACCGTGGCGAGGGCGGCTGCGAACGAGTCGTCGATCATCACGTTCCCGGCGATGAAGAACCCGATGAGCAGCGGTACGAGATTCAGGCTGCCGCCGGCCAGGGCGTACGCGGTGGCGTACGACGAGAACGCGTTGGCGAAGAGCAGCAGCAGGGCCCCGCCGAGCGAGGGGGCGAGCACGGGCAGGGCGATGTCCTTCGCATACCTCCATCCGGTGGCGCCAAGGGTGGTCGCGGCCTCGTGCCATTCGCGCCGCAGGCCCGCGAGCGCGGGCAGCATCAGCACAGCCATGAGCGGAATCTGGAAGTACAGGTAGACCAGTGCGACGGCCAGGAACGAGTCAAGGCGGATTCCCTGGAACAGACCGGGCAGCAGCCAGGTCAGGAGACCCTGCCCGCCGATCGTGGCGATGAAGGAGAACGCCAGCGGCACGCCGCCGGACTGCGAGGCCATGGCCGCATAGGACATGACCAGGTTCTTCAGCCACCGCGGACGGTCCGCCCCGACCAGCGCCCAGGCCAGGACCAGGCCTGCCGCGCCGCCGACGACAGCCGTCAGCACGGACAGGTTCGTGGTCAGGACGAAAGCGTCGAAGTACTGGGGCTCGAAGACCCGGGCCACTGACTCGGTCGACCACGCCCCGGAGACGTTGAATGCCTGGAGCACATTCGCCCCGACCGGCAGGGCCAGGAACACCATGAGGAATACGAAATAGGGCAGGGTGCCCACGACCGGGCGCCGCAGCCTGAGGGCTGCGGCCTTCGTACCCGCCATCAGGCTCGAACCTTCGCAGCCCAGGTGTCGGTCACGAGCTTGGCGGCCTTCTGGCCCTGCTCGATGGTCGGGAACGACACCTTGCGGAGGATCTCCGGCGACGGAAGGCCGGCCAGCGCTTCCTTGGACAGCTTGCCGGCCTGCGCCAGCTCGGTGAACCGCGCGGGCACCGCGCCACCGAGGGCGAACTGCTCGGAGCCCTCGTCGCTCGTGAGCCAATCGATCCACAGGCGCGCCGCGTTCGGCTGCGGCGAGGCCTTCGTGACGGGCTGCGCGTAGTACGTGCCGAAAACGCCGTCGGCCGGGACGAAGAATTCGAGGTCCACGCCGCTGCGCTTCATCTCGGCGCTCATGCCCGTGAAGTTGTAGTTCCAGTCGAAGACGACGGCCGCCTGTCCGGAGGCGAGCCCGGTGGACGTCTCGGAGATGATCACGAGGTTGCCACGCTTGGCGAGGTCCGCGAAGTATTCGATTCCGGGCGTGATGTCATCCGCCGAACCGCCGTAGGCAATGGCGGCGGCGAATACCGCGGCGATGGAGCCGGCGCCGGTCCGCGGGTCGCCCGGGAGCGCCACCTTGCCCTTGTACTCGGGGCGCTTGAGATCCTCGAAACTCGCCGGGCGCCGGGTGGTCTTGGTGTTGACGCCGATCGAGACCACCCCGTAGTAGGCGCCGACCCACAGGCCGTTCGGGCCCTTGAGACCGGCCGGGATCTTGTCGAAGTTGCTCGGCTTGTAAGCCTCGATCAGTCCCTGGTCGGTCGCGGGCTTCGTGAAGGAGTAGCCGATGTCGATCGTGTCCGGCTGGGAAGCCTGTCCGAGAAGGGTCTTGACGGCCTTGATCTCTTCCGCAGAAGAAGCGTCCGGCGACGCGACAGGGGTCGCGATGCCGTACTTGGCGTGGAACTTCTCCAGATGTCCCTTGTAGTTCGCCCACGTGTCCGGCAGGGCGATGAGCTGGACCTTGCCCTCCTTCTTCGCGAGTTCGGTGATTTCGGCCAAGGACGTTCCGACAGTCTTCCGCGAACCGGCGGACGAGCCGCTGGAGCACCCGGCAAGCGTTGATCCGATGGCGGCCGCCCCCAGGCCGAGTGCGGACAGGCGCAGCAGACTGCGGCGGGAGGGGCTGAACTCGGACAGCTTGGACATGGTGACGCCGTTCTCTCGGACGGAAGGTGAGCTGATCGCCCGCCGCCATGCTGTTCGCCGACCGTGACCAGTGGCCGTTGTCAAGGCGAACAGCCGGCAAACTTTGGTCTAGACCGAAAAGTGTTATGCTCGCTCGCGCTACCGCCAGGCCTCAGAGGCGAAGGAGCCCCATGCCAGCCCCCACCATCGACCTCGACGCCGCCCTCGCCGTGCTCCGCGGGGCGCACGGTGTGCTGTTCGACTTCAACGGCACGCTCTCCCTCGATGAGGACCTTGTCGGGCTGCTGTATGCGGACGCGGCCAGGGAGCTGTGCGGCATCGAGTTGGGATGGGACGAGTACGAGCGTCGCTTCGTAGGCATCAGCGACCTCGAGATCTGCGCCGCGCTCTCGCGCGGCGACGCGCGCCTTGCCGACCGGATCCTCGACCACATGTGTGCGGCCTACGCGCGCGAAGTGTCCGAACGGCCGCGCATCCCTGCCGAGCACGTCCGACTCGTTGAGGCCCTGACACTGGCGGGCGTCGAGGTAGCCGTGGTCACCGGGACCATGCGGCGGCTTCTCGAACCGGCCCTCGCCTCGACTGGCCTGGACCGCGTCATCAAGGCCACGGTGTGCTGCGAGGACGTCTCCGTCGGAAAGCCGAGCCCGGAAGGCTTCCTGCGCGGAGCCGCCCTTCTGGGCGTGTCCCCTGAGCGCACCGTCGTCTTCGAGGACTCCCGTGCAGGAATCGGCGCCGCACACGCCGCAGGCATGGCGTGCATCCTCGTCGGACCGCTCGCGCACAACGCGCCCGAGGCCACCTACCCCGTCGGCGAGCTCGCAGCGCTCGCCCGTTAGAGCCCCGGCCCAGTCCCGGTGGTCACGCGCACGCGCAGGGCATCCGTCCGATAGACGTCGTGCGAGTACTCGACCGCCCGGCCGTCCGACCGGTAGGAGGTACGCACCACCCGCAGCACTGGATTACGGGCACCCACGCCCAGCAGCTCCCGCTCCTCGGCCGAGGTGACAGCCGGCAACAGGTCCTCGACTTTCCGGACCGGCGCAGAACCGCTCTCTGCCAGAACCGCATACACCGAACCCGTGATCCGCGAAAGAGGGAACCCCGGCAGGAGCACCCCCGGATACCACGAATCCTCGATCGAGACCGCCTCGTCATCCGCGAACCGAAGCCGCCGCAGATGATGCACCTCGTCCCCGACCGCCACCCCGAGCGCGGCCGCCACCTCGGGCGACGCCTGCAGACTCTCCGCGTCAAGGACTCTCGACACGACCTCGACCCCCTCCACGGCAAGCTGCTGGAGCACCCCCACCATGGAGGCGAGTTCAAGTATCGGGGCCCCGCCGGAGACGAAGGTCCCCCCAGCACGGCCGGGGCGTCGCTTCACAAGACCCCGGTACTGCAGCGACTCCACCGCTTGGCGCAGCGTCATCCGACTGACACCCAAATCCGCAGCCAGCTCACGCTCTGCCGGAAGCCTCGCTCCTGACGCGTACTGTCCCGACACGATCCGAGCACGGAGGATGTCCTCGATCCGCTGCACTGAAGAATTCGAGGTCACAGCCGCACTTTACCCGGCAACGTGCACGGGCCTATCACGGACCTCTCGTCGCATTCCCGTCCGCTTTGACAGTGGAGCGGGTCTGTACGGTCAATGGCTCTGTCTCACATTCGGTGGTGACTCTGCGTGGTGCAGGGTCGTTGATATCGATGTGATGGATGTCAACCAGCTTGTGCAGATGGTCTTTTCG
>NZ_JBVJMV010000043.1:0-64725 GCF_055584025.1 Streptomyces sp. NPDC104309
ATCACCGCGGCCGCCAACTACGCCGCCCACCGCTACGGTTCGATCGACAACGTGAACTCCGCCTACTGATCCGCGGACTCCACACCCCACCCGCCAGCCAGGACCGGCACGGCAGCACCGACGCTGCCCACGCCGGTCCTTCGGCATGCCACTTGACGGGAAGTCGGCATGTTTCGGGAAGTGCGGCGCGCCTGTCGGCCGACCTCGCCGTCAGGACGTGGGCGAGACGCTCTGAGGCACGCGCGGGAGGGCGGGCGGATCAGGGCGTGACGCTTGCGCGCAACCCCGATTCGCGTGTCTGCGCCACGGACCCGGCTGAGGGGAGTGGGCGGTCCGGATGCGGTCCGAGTCGCAGCCGCCGTGGTGGCCGCCGGTCCGCGCTGCCTCTTGTCCTCGACCGCGGCGTTCGAGGTGGTGTTCCGGGCGCCTGGCACCGTGGGGCGGTCACATCCGCCACACGCGTCCGCGCCCCGCGCTCCGGTGCGCGTGCGTGCGCCAGGGCGATTCCCGGCCATGACCGGGTCCCTCTGCGGCTCCCGGGCGGGACGCATGTCGCGGAGTTAGGCTTCCGGTGAACGGCATACCCGGGCGAGGGGTGTCGCCCGAGCCCGCCCACGAACCGTGGGTCCGGAGCGGAGGGGATGCCTCCGAGACGAGTTGGCCGAACATCGCGTAGACCATTTAGGTGACTGAGGCATCTAGTGGAGGGAGATCGGTAGGACCCCCTCCATCCCGTTTGCGAGGCCCGCCATGGCAGAGACCGAGACCGTCTCCTTCCCCCAGGACCGCACCTGTCCGTACCACCCGCCGAGCGAGTACCGGCCCAAGGACGACGGGCACCGGCCGTTGACCCCGGCCAGACTCTTCGACGGCCGCCGGGTGTGGCTGGTGACCGGGCATGCCGAGGCACGTGCGCTGCTGGTGGACAAGCGGCTTTCGTCCGACCGGGAGAATCCCGCGTTCCCGATGGTCACGGAGCGGTTGGCCCGGAGTACCAAGCGTCGCGTCGAACTGCTCGGCGTCGACGACCCCGAGCACAACGAGCGGCGCCGGATGCTGATCCCGAGCTTCTCCGTGAAGCGGACCGCCGCATTGCGGCCGAGGATCCAGGAGACCGTGGACCGGCTGCTGGACGCCATGATCGAGCAGGGGCCGCCCGTCGATCTGGTGAGTGCCTTCGCGCTGCCCGTTCCCTCCATGGTGATCTGTTCGCTCCTCGGCGTTCCGTACGCCGACCACGAATTCTTCGAGTCCCAGTCGCGCAGGCTGCTGCGCGGCCCGGGAGCCGCGGATGTCGAGGACGCGCGGGCCGCACTCGACGCGTACTTCCGGACACTGATCGGGCGCAAGCGGGCCGAGCCGGGCGAGGGTCTGCTCGACGAGCTCATCGCGCAGCAGCTCGACAGCGGAGCCATCAACCGTGACGAACTGGTCCAGCTGGCCGAGATCCTGCTGGTGGCGGGCCACGAGACGACCGCGAACATGATCTCCCTGGGAACGTTCACCCTTCTCCAGTACCCGGACCAGCTCGACCGGTTGCGTGCGTCCGAGGATCTGATGCCCACCGCGGTCGAGGAACTGCTGCGGTTCCTGTCCATCGCCGACGCCATCTCACGGGTGGCCATGGAGGACATAGAGGTGGGCGGGGTGACCATCCGCGCAGGTGACGGCGTTGTGCTGGCTACTTCGGTGATCAACCGGGACGAGACCGTGTACGCGACGCCGGACGAACTGGACCTCGGCCGGGAGTCGCGCCACCATGTCGCCTTCGGCTTCGGGATCCATCAGTGCCTCGGCCAGAACCTCGCGCGCGCCGAATTGGAGATCGCGCTGCGTACCCTCTTCGACAGGCTGCCGGAGCTACGCCTGGCGGCACCCGTCGACGAGATCCCGTTCAAGCCGGGCGACACGATCCAGGGCATGCTGGAACTGCCCGTGGCCTGGTGACGGGCCCCTTCCCGGAAAGGATGCCGCGGTGATGCGGATCAGTATCGACAAGGATGTGTGCATCGGTGCCGGCCAGTGCGCGCTGACCGCGCCGAAGGTCTTCACCCAGGACGACGACGGCCTCAGTGAACTGCTGCCGGGCCATGAGGAGGACGTGACGGACCCGATGGTCAAGGAGGCCGCCCGCGTCTGCCCGGTGCAGGCGATCACCGTGGAGTAGCGGTCCCGGCCGAGGAACTCTTCGGCCGCCGATGCGAGATCGGCGAGCCGTCAAGCCGGGTCGGTTCGTCCGTATGGCCCCGGACGACGCGCTCACCCGTCCGGGGTCGCGACGACGTGGAGCGAGGTGCGCCCCCGAGCGGGGCGCACCTCCTCGTGTCGGCGCACGACGGTCTCGGCAGCGGCGTCCCCGATCCCGCACGTATGGACTCCTCGGCCGGACTGCTGCGCACCTTCATGTACCCGGGAGTGCTGCTCGCCTCCGCCGCCGACGCGCTCCTCCACGACGAGGGAGCCACCACCGGCGGCCTCCACCAGCCGGGCGACCGGATCACGGGCCGAGCCGGCCGCCGCCCCGCCACCATCGGCCTCCCGTTCACGCACGGAACCGCTCGGAACGGCGCAGCCGACGCCTGAGCAGCAGGAACACGGCCAGCACAACGACCGGCGTGGCCCAGCGCAGTTCGGGGCCGATGGAGGACCAGCTGAGGCCCGATCCCCCTTCGGTGGCCTGCCGCGCCTCCGACGGAGAGGTGCCACCACCGCCCAGCCAGACCGATCCGGTGTCGGAGACGGGCATGTCCCATGACTGGTCGACACGCTCGGGCATCCTGGGCCACTTCGCCTTGAACTCGTTGTCCGCCACCTTACGGAAGGGCACCTTGGTCAGGTCGACGCCGCCGAACACATAGGTGTTGGTGTAGATCGTGTTGCCCTTCCTGGTCCGGTGCGTCACCTTGAACTCGCCCTTGGTGTAGGAGTCGACGTAGTCATTGAAGGTGTCGACGGGCTTCCACGAGGTGTGGGTGGCCCAATCGCCGACGTCACCCAGGTTGATGAGCCCGCCATAGGCGGTGGTCTTCTGCTCACTGATCCGGCGGTACCACTCGGCCGCGACCCGACTGCGGTAGACGCGCCGGAGCGAGGCGTACTCCGGAGCGGTGTTCACGGCCCGTTCCACACGGGGCAGGATCATGCTGCGGAAGACGGACTCGTTGTGCGCCTCGACGGACTTCTCCTGCTGCGAGCACGCGCCGGCCTGGTGGGCACCGAGCGGGTTTCGCGCGTTGAGGTACTGGGTCTCCATCTTCACCGAAAGCGGGGCATCCAGGATGTACAGCTGATCGGATGACTCATGCACCTCGGCCGGTGCCGGCACGATCCAGGTGCGCATCGACATGCACGTGCCGCGAAGCTGCTTCCAGTAGCGGGCCCCGAGCTTGCTGTCCGGGTGGATCAGCTGGGCGATCGTCTTCTTCATGCGCAGGTCGGCCTGGAGCAGCACGCGCCCGGCATCCGTGCGTCCGAGAGCGTCGTCCACGATCCGCCGGGGCTCGCTGGGGTTGAGATTCACCCAGAACGTGGACGTCGGCAGCGTCAGCCACACGAAGAACGCATCCGAGGCCTCGCGCACGGCATTCACGCCGTCCGACCGGCTGTTGTCATCGTTTCCGGTGGCGACGGGAGCGACAGGAACGGCACTCAAGGAGTAGCTCAGACCGGTCTTCGCCGAGCCGGTGTCGGCCATGTAGCGCAGTTCCAGGGTGGAGAAGTCGATTCCACCGGGACTGGAATCGGGCCGGCCGAGCATCCTGGCCAGGGCCGACGTTGGTCCCTCGGGCGGGCACGGGCGGCTGAACGCGGTCAAGGTGATCGCGCTGCGGCCCAGACTCTGCGAGCCGAGCGAGCAATCGGTGGCGGCCTCCCCGTGGGTGAAGGCGGTGGCGGCCTCCTTCTGCCGTTGGAGTGCCGCATCCCGTTCCTGTGACGGTGACTTCGTGCTCTGCGCCATTCGGTCGGCCTTGTCCGTGAGAGCACGCACGATGAAGCGCTCCACCGCCTTCACACTGCCGCCGCGCCAGGACTTGTCCTTCACGGAGAAGAAGATCTTGGCGTTCTTCGCGCGACTCTTGATCTGGGGCGCGCACACGGTGGCGCACGGTGAGCGTTCCGACCACAGTGCCACCAGCAGGTCCGGAGAGACGTCTCTCTCCTCAAGAGCCTGGAAGATCTCCTCCTCGGAGTGATCCCCTTTCGGAGCGTTGAGTTTGGGTATCACCAGCAGGGCCTTGATGCCCGGATCCAGACCCAGCGCGGCGAAGAGGTCGGGGTCGGCCGCGGCTTCCCGGATCTCGTACGGTCCGTACTTCTCTTGGAGCTTCGCTCTTCCCTCCTCGGCCAAAAGGGAGGTCACGTCGGCGAAACCGACGGCCATGTTGCGGCCCCAGTCGCCCGGACTGCCCTTGTACCGGGCCTTCCGGGCGTCGTAACCGATCTGCGTGATCGGGTTGTCGTACGTCGGTATCTCCACCCAGTCGTCGGGCATCTTCGGTTTCGACTGGCGAACGGCCTCCGGCTGGGCGATCGCGTGCCCTGGCGGCCCGACCAGAACAGGCGCGCATCCCACCGCCACCGCCAACATCACGGCCGCGAGCCGCCGCCGTAAGCTCCCCTGCCTCCTGCGCCTGTCACCCGTCATGGGTTCGAGTGTGGATGAGGAGACCTTTGACACGGACTCCCTTTCCGGAAACTCGTACCAGTCGATCTCCGCCGTTCGGCAGGGGAGACGTTCACGGAGCAGGCCCGCCGGGTGCGTTGGGCGGGGAGGGGCACGACGTGGGCACGAGTGACAGCAGGGCCGGGAGAGGTCCCCTGAACAACCATGCGGCGAGGCGGGCGTCGACCTGCTCCTGACCACCATGCCGCGCGTATAGGCAGAGAGCAGGCTTGATCACCGACGTCGCCGACGCCGACCGCTCACGGCTGAGGGCGACCTCCGGGGCCCACGCGCGGATCGACCGGTGTGAACACGCCGAGCCGGTCCTCGATCGCCTGGGCCGCGGCCAGGCACAGGTCCTCCCGGAAAGCGCGTCCGACAACCTCGATTCCGGACGGCAGCCCGGCATGTCGTGCCCGACGGGCGGGGCCGACCGTACGAGCGTGTGCCGGTCCGGCTCCTGGACGGGCGGCCGTGTGCGGCGGCCGTCGTACGGGCGGATCCGGTGCTGAACGCCGCGGTGCTCGCCGTGCCGCCCCCGGATGCCGGGGAACCGGATGCACGGTGCGTGCCGGGCGGTCCGGTCCCGGCCCGCTCCGGCCGCCTCATCGCCTCCGTACCGCTATTCGAACCTTGTGGTGTCGCCCGCCCCCCGGCGTACGATCTCGGGTTCGCCGCCGGAGAAGTCGATGACCGTCGTCGGTTCGGTGCCGCAGTCGCCCGAGTCGAGCACGGCGTCCACCACATGGTCGAGCCGTTCCTTGATCTCCCAGCCCTGCGTCAGCGGCTCGTCCTCGTCGGGCAGGAGCAAGGTGCTGGACAGCAGCGGCTCACCGAGGTCGGCAAGGAGGGCCTGGGTGACGACATGGTCGGGAATCCGGACTCCGACGGTCTTCTTCTTCGGGTGCAGCAACTGGCGCGGCACCTCCTTCGTCGCCGGAAGGATGAAGGTGTAACGACCGGGCGTCGCCGCCTTGATCGCACGGAACACATCGTTGTCGACATGCACGAACTGGCCCAGCTGGGCGAAGTTCTGGCACACGAGGGTGAAATGGTGACGATCGTCGAGGTTCCGGATGGACCGGATCCGGCCGATGCCGTCCCGACTGCCCAGCCGGCACCCCAGCGCGTAACAGGAGTCCGTCGGGTACGCGACGAGCGCGCCCGATCGGATGCTGTCGGCCACGGTGCGGATGGTGCGCGCTTGAGGATTTTCGGGATGCACGTCGAAATACTTCGCCATCCGCCGAGTCTAAGGGCTGTCCCGTCATCCCTCGCGGGCGCGCGGCGTCAGCTGCTTCCCCAAGCTCTCGGCTGCGCTCGAACAGAGGAGGCCCCATCCTCGCCGCGTTGTCGGAACGTCCGCATGCATCCAGAATGCGGACGTCCCTCCGCCTTGCGATGCAACGCGTCTGACGCCGCGCGCTGATCCACCACGGATCACGGGACAGCCCTTGGGGTCTTTCGTTCGGACCAGGTCGGATCGGCGAGCGGGGCCCGGCGCCGTCGGAGACCGACGGCGCCGGACATCACTCCTTGACCGCGCCCGCGTTGGCGCCGTTCACGAAGTAGCGCTGGAAGCAGAAGAACAGCGCGGCCACCGGGATGGTGGAGAGCAGGGCGGCCGCCAGCTTCAGCGGATACTGCGTTCCGCCGCCGAGTCCGCCCGACACGAAGCGTGCCAGGCCCGTGGTGAGCGTCTCGTACTGGCCGGACTGCGTACTGACGAGGAAGTGTGTGAACTCGTTCCACGACCCCTGGAAGGACAGGATCGTCAACGTGATCAACGCCGGTCTCGCCATCGGCAGGACGACGGACCAGAAGATCCGGAACACCCCTGCCCCGTCGACCCGCGCGGCCTCCTCGACCTCGCGCGGCACCGACTCGAAGAACTGCTTCATGATGAAGATGCCCGCCGCGTCCACCAGCAGCGGCAGGACCATGCCGGCGTACGTGTCGAAGAGCCCGAAGGTGTTGAGCACCAGGAACTTCGGGATGAGCAGGGCCACACCGGGCACCGCCATCACCGCGAGCACGAAGCCGAACAGTACCGAGCGGCCCCGGAAGCGCAGCCGCGCCAGCGCGTACCCCGCCATGGAGTCGAACAGCACCCGGCCCGCGGTGACCAGCACCGCCACCAGCGCCGAATTGCCCAGCCAGCGCAGGAACGGCACATCCCCGCCGGACTGGCTCAATCCGAACAGCCGCTGGTACGCGGCCGTGGTCGGAGTGGTGGGCATCAGGGCCAGCGGATGCGTGGCCGCGTCCGGGTCCGTCTTGAAGCCGGTCACCAACTGGAGAACGAACGGCAGCAGATAGAGCAGACCCAGCCCCAGCACCGCGGCATACCCCGCGAACCGCCACGGCAGCGGGAAACGGCTCAGGACGGGGCGTGCCCGGTCGCGCGACGCGGGACGGCGAGAGGAACGCCGAGCCCGGTCGCGTACGGTCGTGCCGGCGGCGGTCATCGGTTCCTCCCGGTGCGTGCGCCACGATCCCGCAGCGCCCAGCGCTGGAACGCGGTGAGGACGAGGATCAGGGCGAGCAGGATGAACGCGATCGCCGCGCCCTGCCCGAAGTCCGCGTCGTCGAAGCCCGCGGAGTACGACAGGAAGGCGGGCGTGAGCGTCGTGTTGCCCGGAGCCCCCTGACCCATCACATACACCTGGTCGAAGACCTGCCAGGTGGAGATCAGTCCCAGGGTCAGGACGAGGAACAGCACGGGTCGCAGCGCGGGCAGCGTCACGTACCGGAGCATCTGGCGACGGTTGACCCCCTCCATGGCGGCCGACTCCTCCAGCTCCCGCGGAATGTTCTGCAGTGCCGCGAGGAAGATCAGCATGAAGGTGCCGGACGTGGTCCACACGGCGAGCAGGATGAGTGTGCACATCGCGACCGAGGGACCCGAGAGCCACTCGAACCACGACAGGCCCATGGTGGAGTGAGCGGCCAGCATCCCGGTGGGCCGCTCCGGGTCGACGATTCCCAGGCCGCCCAGGATCAGCGACAGCACCCCGCGGGGATCGGCGAACCAGTTCGGTCCCTTGACTCCGATCCAGGACAGCATGGAGTTGACGGCTCCACTGCCCTGGAAGAGAAAGAGGAAGACCGTGGAGACGGCGATGGAGCTGGTGACCGACGGGAAGAAGAACGTCGTACGGAGGGCGCCACGCCCCCGAAGCAGCTTCTGGTTGACGATCAGTGCCAGCCCCAGTGCCAGCAGCGTCTGCAGAGGGACGGTCAGCAGAACGTAATAGGCGTTGTTGCGCAGGGCGGTCGCGAAGAGCGTGCGGTCCAGTCCGTCCTGCGTGAGCAGCGACCGGTAGTTGTCCAGGCCGACGAAATCGGCCTGGCCGGAGAACGGGTTGGACTGTCCGTCCCAGTGCAGCAGGCTCACCCACAGCGCCATCAGGATGGGCAGCACCATGAACAGGCCGAGGACGAGCACCATGGGGCTGACGAACAGCCAGCCCCAGGTGCCCTCCCCGCGAAGGCCCGCGCGCCGGGCGCGAGCCTTCGCGGTCGTACCGGTTGCGCCGGGTGCGCTGTCAGGTGCGCCGGGCGTTCCGGTCGTGCGGGGGATACCGCTCGCGCGCATCGTGCGGTTGGGCATGGGGCTCAGTTGCCCTTCGCGATGGCCTGTTCGCCGTTGCGCTGGAGGTCGGCGAGGATCTTCTTCGGGTCGGCGGTGCGCAGCGACTGCAGATCAGTGTTGAACTGACTCAGGACCTTGTCGAAGCCGGCGATCGTCACGGGGCCCTGCGCGTAGGTGCTGCCGTCCACCCAGGCCTTGGCGGCCGGCTTCTTCTCGGCGTACGCCTTGAGGGCGCTGGTCCGGGACGGCATCACACCGAACGCGTCGGCGAAGGCGAGCTGCTGCTTGGCCGACGTCAAGTACTTCACGAGATCGACGCTCGCGTCGCGGTGCGCGCTGTCGGCGGCGACGCCCCAGCAGTTGCTGAAGGCGAGGGTGCCCTTGCCGGCCGGCCCAGCGGGCAGCGGCGCGACGGCGTACTTCACATCGGGGTAGTCGAGCTTCATGCCACCTTCGAGCCAGTTGCCCTCGATGGTCATGGCGGCCTTGCCCTTGCCGAGCGCCTCCCCGCCCCAGCTCGTGTCCACCTGCTTGGCGAACTTCATCGAGCCGGACTTGAGCAGGGACTGGACGAACCCGAGCCCCTTGGCGTTCTCCGGGCTGTCGGCGGTCATCTTCTTCTGGCTCGGGTCGGTGAGCCAGCCGCCCGCCTGCTTCATGAAGACCCCGAGCCGCTGGTACTCGTCACTGGTGACCAGACCGGTGACGCCCTTGCCGGTGAGCTTGTCCGCGACGGTCTTCAGCTCCTCCCAGCTCTTCGGATAGTCCTTCTCCGTCAGCCCGGCCTTCTTCCACAGGTCGGTGTTGATGGCGAGGCCGAGGGTGGAGGTGTCCTTCGGCAGACAGACCAGCTTCCCGTTGTACGAGAACGAGGTCCGCAGCTGCTGGGAGAAGTCGTCGGCGTCGGATATCCGGTCACCGTACGGGTACAGCGAGCCGCCCTTGGCGTAGTTCGCGAACTGGTCGGAGTTGACGTAGAAGACGTCCGGCGGCTTGTGCCCGGCGAAGGACTGGGCAAGCTGCTGGTTCATGTCCTTGGCGGTCTCGACCGTGACCGAGTTGCCCGACTTCTTCGCATACGCGGCGGCGGCGGCCTTGACCGCCTGGGTCTCGGCGTCCCCCGAGGTGGCGATCAGTACCGTCAGCTTCTGCTTGCCGGCCTTGTCCTGCTCCGGTTCCTTGTCGCTGCCGAAGCTGGATGAGCAGCCGGTGGCGGCCAGTAGTGCCGCGCAGGTGGCGAAGGCGGCAACGGCCGTACGGGTTCCCATGAGTTCCTCCAGGAGGGATAAGACTTGCGGCTCAGCTGCCCGGGAAGGGCGCGCTGTGAATAGACGGCCCGTGGAACGGGCGTTGGGGGGTGGTTCAGTCGTCCGACGCGGACGTGCTGTCACGCACGACGAGAGACGGCTCGAGCAGGACGCGTTCGGGCGGAGCGCCGACGTCCGACATCCGGGCCAGCAGCAGCCGGACGCATTCCCGGCCGACGGCCTCCAGTGGCTGGGCGACGGTGGACAGTCCGGGGGACAGGAGCGCGGCCGTGGGGGAGTCGTCGAAGCCGATGACGGCGACGTCGGCGCCCGGCGCGGCTTGTCGCTCCTGCAGGGCGTGATAGCAGCCCAGCGCGAGCATGTCGCTGGCGGCTATGACGGCCGTCGCACCGGCGTCGAGCAGCGGTCCGACAGCGGCCCGCGCCGAAGCGATGTCATCGACGCTCTGAGCGCGCCTGCCGCGCACCGGCAGGCCGTGCCGGCGCATGGCACGCTGCCAGCCCATGGCGCGGTCGTCGCCGACCCCGGAGCCACGCGGCCAGCCGAGAAACGCGATCCTGCGATGCCCCAGGCCGACCAGATGATCGACCGCGGCGTCGGTGCCCGAGGCGCCGTCGACATCGACCCAGTCGCCGATCTCCCGGCCTGACCACATCCGGCCGAAGCCCACGAACGGCACCCCGCGCTTCTCCAGCCAGGCCTGGCGCTGGTCGCCCCGGTCGGTGCCGCTCAGCACGAAACCGTCCACGTTGTGCAGGTCCAGGAGTTCCTGGTACCCGTCGAGGCCCGCCCTGCCGGGGGGCGAGGCGAAGAGCAGGATCCGGTACCCGGCCTCGTCGGCCGTTTGGGACAGGGCGTGCAGGAACCGGTCCATGACCGGGGCCGAGGTGCCCGGAGCGGTGGGACGGATGCCGTACCCGATGAGCTTGCTGGAGCGGGTGCGCAGGGTCTGCGCCGCTCGGTGCGGGCGATAGCCCAGCTCGTCGATGGTGCGCAGAACTCGGTCCAGGGTCTCCGGACGCAGCAGTTCGGGCGAATTGAGTGCGTTCGACACCGTCTGCGGAGAGACCCCGGCCCGCCGTGCGACCGTGGCCAGGGTTACCGAAGCGGCCTTGGTCGCGGGGGTGTTGGGGGAGCGGGGCATGAGGGTCTCCGGAACCGGTTGTGCGAACTTACGAGATTATTGGAGCGTTCCAAAAACGTTGTCAACGCCCTGAGGTCGTCGTTAGGGTTCTTGGAACGCTCCAATGCCTGAGAGGTTCTGCTCTGTTGGACACCACTGTCAAGACCCACGACATAACAAACTCCGAGGCGGAGGCCGCCCCGTCGGTCGAGGGCCTCCAGCCGTTCCTGCACGACGCCTGTGTGACGCTGTACGCTCCGAGCTTCGCGATCTCGCACGAAGACGGGCAGATCGAGGGTTCGGCCGACGGCTTCTACCACGGCGACAGCAGGGCACTTGCCCGGCTGACCGTCACGGCGGACGGAATCGCGCTCGCCCCGGTGCGCGGAGCCTTCGAGGGAGCGGACCGTGCGGCCTTCCGCAGTGTGCTGCGCGGGCTGGGCGAGGAGACGCCGGACCCGGCAGTCACCCTGCACCGGCGTCGCCGCGTCACCCCCGGGCACCTGGAGGAGACCCTCGAAGTCGTCAACGCGGGGCGGCAGCACGTCCGTGTCCGGCTGATCGTCACCGCCGGGACGGACCTCGCCCCGATCGAGCGCGTCAAGTCCGGACACGTGCAGAACCCGGTCATCGCCACCGCCACCGGAAGCGGACTCGACTGGTCCCGGGACGGCTTCGCCGTACGCCTCACCAGCTCCCCGGAGCCCGCGGCCGTCGACCCGGCCGCCGGACGGCTGGAGTACGACATCGCACTCGCCCCGGGCTCGTCATGGACCGCCGTACTGGACTGCGAGGCGGCGCGCGATGACGGCGACCAGTTCCCCGCGCCTCCCGCGCAGAGCCTGCCCTGGCGTACTCTGGCACTGCGCAGCGCCGACCGGCGCTTCGACCACTGGCTGAGCCAGTCGGCCGCCGACCTCGACCGGTTGCGGCTGACCGACCCGGAGGAGCCCGCCGACCAGTTCCTGGCGGCCGGCGCCCCGTGGTTCCTCACCCTCTTCGGCCGCGACTCCCTGTGGGCGGCCCGTATGATGCTGCCGCTGGGCACCGAACTCGCCGCCGGCACGCTGCGTACACTGGCCCGGCGGCAAGGTACGAAGACCGACCAGGACACCGAGGAACAGCCCGGCAAGATCCTGCACGAAGTGCGCCGCGCCACCCAGGACTTCAACGAGAACTTCTCCCTGCCGCCCTGCTACTACGGCACGGTCGACGCCACCCCGCTCTGGATCACCCTGCTGCACGACTCCTGGCGCTGGGGCCTCGCACCCGAGCAGGTCGAACAGCTGCTGCCGCACGCGGAGTCCGCCCTCGCCTGGATGCGTGACCACGGCGGCGCGGACGGGGACGGCTTCCTGAAATACATCGACCACACCGGGCGGGGCCTGGCCAACCAGGGCTGGAAGGACTCCGGCGACTCCATCCGGTATCGCGACGGACGCTTCGCCGCATCCCCGATCGCGCTCTGCGAGGTCCAGGCGTACGCATACGAGGCGGCCCGCGGTGGCGCGGACCTGCTGCGCGCCTTCGGCCGTCCCGGCGCCGACCAGTGGGAGGAGTGGGCCGAGCGGCTGAGCGATCGCTTCCGCAAGCACTTCTGGGTGGAGGACGAGCGGGGACCGTACCCGGCCGTGGCGCTCGACCGGGACAGGAAGCCGGTCGACTCGGTCACTTCGGGCTTCGGTCATCTCTTGGGTACGGGCCTGCTCAACCACGAGGAGAGCGCCCTGCTGGCCGCCAGGCTCGGCGAGCCCGACCTCGACTCGGGCCATGGCCTGCGGACCCTCAGCAGCGATCACGTGGCCTACAACCCGTACGGCTATCACATCGGTTCCATCTGGCCGCACGACACCGCGATCGCGGTGCACGGCCTGGTCAGGGCCGGGTTCCCGGAGGCGGCCGCATCCCTGTCCGAGGGACTGCTGACCGCGTCGGCGGCCTTCGAGGCGCGGCTGCCGGAACTGTTCGCCGGTCATGGCGCGGCGACCGACGCCCGGCCCTCGCCCTATCCGGCGTCCTGCCGGCCGCAGGCCTGGGCGGCGGCCTCGTCCGTGATGATCCTCCAGTCGGTGCTCGGTCTCTCCGCCGATGTCCCCGGCGGAACGCTTACGGTCGCGCCGGCGTTCGCGGAGGCGTACCGGCCGCTGAAGGTCGAGGGACTCGACGTCGCGGGTGGGCGGCTCGACATCTCCGTCGACGCGGACGGTACGGCGCACATCGAGGCACCCGAGGGCCTGGTGGTGAAGAGGCAGCACGCGACACCCCGTTGACACGGGCGGCGGCTGTGCCCGGTCCGAGGCAGGACCCTGCGAGCCGGGGCGGGGGACCTGCCTCGGACCGGGCGGCCGGTGCCGCCGACCCCAGGAGGCGTCGGCGGCGACGGCGGTACGGCCGGAGACGCGTCAGTGACGCGCCTTCCGGCGTGTCCGGCGCGGTTCCCCGGCCGGGGCCCGGTGCCGGGACCGCCGCGTCTTTTAAGTGGTTCCGGAAGGAGAGCGGTTGAGGCCGGGCCCGGTCGCCCCCGGCCTGCCGCCGTGTCTCGCTCAGCCCTTCGCCTGTGCGGACTCGCGTGCCCGGCGCAGCGCCTGATGGACCGACCAGATGACGGACACGAGCGGCACCGCCACCACCGCCCCCAGCACCCCCGCCGCGATGGCACCACCGATTACCGAGAGTGCGACGACCACCGGGTGCAGGCGCACCGCCCAGCTCATCACGATCGGGTGCAGCAGATGGCCCTCGATCTGGCCGATGACCACGATCAGTGCGATGACCACGGCCGCCACGATCGGACCTTTCGACGCCAGAGCCACTACCGCGGCGATCGCGAGGGCGATCGGCGAGCCGATCAGCGGAACGAAGGCGGCGAAGAACTCCAGCAGCGCCAGCGGAAGCGCCAGTGGTACTCCGAGCGCGAACAGGGCCAGACCGACGAGTACCGAGTTGGTCGCCGCCACCAGGAGGATGCCGTGCGTGTACCCGGTGAACGTGCGCCACGCCGCACGGCCCGCGATCGCGACCCGGGTGCGGGCGGTCCGCGGAAGCTGGCCGCAGAACCAGTCCCACTGCCGGTCGCCCGAGTGGATGAAGAAGACCGAGCAGAACAACGCGAGCGCGAACACCGTCACCACCTCCACCAGTCGCCCGACGCCAGTCACGGCCGTGCTGATGAGGGTGGAACGATGGCTGGACAGGAAATCCCCGATCCGGGACTTGATGTCGTCGAGCGTCGCCGGGTTCAGCCGGAACGGCCGCCCCTCCAACCAGTGCTCGATGCGGCCGAGACCGTCCCCGAACTCCCGCTCCAGCCCGGCGCGCTCGCCGGCGACCACCTCGCCGACGAGGGAAAGAACACCGAGGACGAGGACGGCACTGCCGAGCAGCGAGAGGGCGACAGCGAGAGGCCGGGGCATCCGGCGCGCCAGAAGATCTGCAACCGGGCGCAGCAACGCGGTGCCCACCAGACCGAGGAAGACGGCCGCCGCCACCTCGTGGAGCCGTCCGAGCACCGAGAAGACGGCGTACACGACCGCTCCCACGGCGAGGATCCGCCAGGAGTACGCGGCGGACGTCTGCAGTGCGGGGTTCACACGCGGCTCGTACGGCTGACCGGGCCGCGCGTGCTGCAGGCCCGGGTCCCGCACAGCGGGGCGGGGCATGCCGCGCAGCGCCTGGCGCGACGCGGCGCGGATCCGGTGGCGCCGTCCTTCGGGCGAGGCTCCGGCTTCCGTGTTGTCGGGCTGCGGATGCGATGGCCTGGGCATTCCCTGCTGGTACCAGCACAGGCCGCGCCGTCGTGGGCCCGCGCGGCGACATGCACGGGAAGTCACCCCATGGGCGGAGCCGACGGCCCCAGGGATCGCGAGGCGCACCCAGGAGACGGAAGCGGGGCGGGGTACGTCGGAAGAGGTCGAGGAATTCTTGACTTGCGGGTCAAGAACAGTACGACTGTTCCGATCATGGGAAGGCCCAAGGAGTTCGATCCGGACGTCGCTGTCGAGCAGGCCATGGAAGTGTTCTGGCGCAAGGGGTACGCCGCCACCACGCCGCAGGATCTCGTCGACGCCCTCGGTATCGGAAAGGGCAGTCTCTACAATGCCTTCGGCAGCAAGCACGCTCTGTTCGCGAAGGCCTTTTGCCGCTACCGGGACAGTCAGGCGCAGACCCTGGTGGAGATGCTTGAGGCGCGGGGTTCCGTGAAGGACCGGCTGCGCGGGGTGCTGCGGTTCCTCGTCGAGATGGATCTCGCCGACCCCGACCGCCGTGGCTGTATGGCGGTGAATGCCGCGGCGGAACTGGCGGGGACGGACGAGACGGCGACCGAGTTGGTCCGGCGCATGTTCGACCGGACCGAAGAGGCATTCCGTGCGCTCGTCGAGGAAGGCCGGCGTGGGGGAGAGGTGGCCGCCGACCGGGATGCCGCCGCCATCGGGAGCCTGCTGTTGAACACCGTCGTCGGTCTGCGTCTCATGGCCCGTGTCGCCGACGGGCCGGAGCGCCTCACCAGGGTGATCGACGCGACGATCGACGCTCTCTGACCAGACCGCGGGTCGGTCTGCCCGTGCCGGCTGTGGACTCCTGCTCAAATTTTGTACCCACAGTTCAAGAAAAGAGGTCGGACGTAGCCGGCAACGTCACGGGCGCGGACTACGTCATCGACGGCGGAACGGTGAAGACGCTCTCATCAGGGCCGCGTGACGTGACATCCGGGGGATACGAGACGGCCTCGACCGTTGCGGAGCCGAATGCCGTGGAACAGCGGCGAGATTCCGTACGTCTTCCTGCCCGGATGCCCGGATGCCCGGATGCCCGGATGCCCGGATGCCCGAATGCCCGAGCGCATCCGCCCGCGTCTCTGCTCGACGCCCCCCTTCGCCCCCCTTCGCCCCCATGCCGCCCCCGTCCGCACCTCGGGCCGCCTGGTGCCGGCTCCGTGGGATCGGCGAGTGATCCTCCCGGCCCGTTCTGTGTCAGCCTGCGGGAGCGGTCGCCGGGCGCATACTGGGAGAAGACGCTTGATAGGAGGACGCAATGATCGTCCTAGGTGTCATTCTGCTGGTCATCGGCCTGGTTGCGGGCATCGCGATCCTGTGGACCATAGGTGTCGTGCTCGTCGTCATCGGCATCATCCTCTGGATCCTGGGTGCCGTCGGGCATGCTGTGGGCGGCCGTCGGCATTACTGGTAGGGCCTGCTCCGCACCGACGGCATCATGCTCGTTGACTTCGGCGGCGCACTGACCAGGAGTGGTCATGGACCGGGGCCGTCGGCGCGCTTCTCGTTCAGGTTGTCACCAGGTGGTGAGGTCGGCCGAGCGGACGCAGTGCGGGTCGGTCTCGCACCGTGCGGCGGGCGTACTGCACGGACGGATGATTCAGTCGCTGCACACGAACTGGTGGGCCGGCCCGCGAACTGGCGGGTCGGCCCGCGAACCGGTCCAGTCTCCTGGTGACGCACCGGCTGGGTGAACTTGTGGCAGACACACGGCGGTTGCCGAGGTGCCGGACCGCCGGGACGTCTGCTTCTCCGCGCCCGACACCGCAGTTCGGGCCGTCGAGCGTCCCGACCGCATACCGGACACCGCCTGCTCCGCCGCTTCGGCGCCGATCACACGCCGTCGTACGGCGCGCTCAGCGCCAGGCTGCCGTGGCGGACAGGTGCGCTCGGCTCCCCGACCGCCGCCCGCCTGCGCGGCGCGTGCTCGTGCGGCCGGCGCGGCACCTCGTGCTACGCGCCGGACTGGACAGCTGTCGACTGTCGGCGCTCGTACCTGTTCGACAGCAGCAGACCGGAAAGCGACCGGGACGCACTTCTGCGTTTCCGCGCAGGACCGGGACGCCGTCAGAAGTGAAACGCGGAGGCTGACGACGCATCTCCGGTGCAAGACGCTAGCGAAGGGAGCGGAAGCCGGCGCGGAGCTCTTCTGTGAAGAGGCGGGGCTGCTCCCAGGCCGCGAAGTGGCCTCCCCTGGGCAGCCTGTTGTAGTGGATGAGGTTGGGGTACGCCTTCTCTGCCCAGGTCTTCGGAGCCTGGTAGATCTCGTCGGGGAAGACGCTCACGGCGACCGGGAGGGAGACGCCCTTGATGCCGAAGAAGGATGCCTTGTTCTCCCAGTAGAGACGGGCAGCGGAAATCGGCGTGTTCGTCAGCCAGTAGAGCGTGGTGTTGTCGAGGATGTCGTCCCGCGACAGGCCTTCGGTGTGTCCGGCGAAGACCCGGGAGATCAGCTTCAAGCTGGCTGAGTCGTGGTCGAGCAGGAAGGCGGCCAAACCGATGGGCGAATCCGTCAGCCCGGCCAGTGTCTGCGGGCGTGTCCCCATCATCTGGGCGTAGGCGACATGATGCCTGAAGAAGTATTCCAGTTGCTCGACCACGCGCTTTTCTTCCGCCGAGAGATTGGACGGCACCGGGTTGTCGGACTGGATCGCCTTGTCGATGGCGGGCGGAACCACGCCAGGCATGTTGGTGTGAATGCCGATCAGTCCCGCAGGCCGCTGCACGGCCATGAAGTCCGTGATGAGTGCGCCCCAGTCGCCGCCCTGCGCCACATACCGCTTGTATCCGAGGCGCTTCATCAGTTCTGCCCAGGCGCGTGCGATGCGCTGGGGGGTCCAGCCGGTCGTGGTCGGCTTGCCGGAGAATCCGTATCCCGGCATCGATGGAATCACCAGATGGAAAGCATCCGATGCCTTCCCGCCATGTGCCGTGGGATTGGTGAGCGGCTCGATGATCTTCATCAGCTCGATGATCGAGCCGGGCCATCCGTGCGTGACGATCAACGGCAGAGCGTTCTTGTGCTCCGAGCGGACATGGATGAAGTGCATGTCCAGCCCGTCGATCTTGGTGATGAAGTTCGGCAGGGCGTTCAGCTTCGCCTCGACCTTGCGCCAGTCATACTCCGACGCCCAGTAGCGCGCGAGCGCCTGAACCGTCGCGAGCTGCGTGCCCTGCGACTGGTCCGCGACGGTCTCCTTCTCGGGCCAGCGCGTGGCCAGGATGCGTCGGTGGAGATCGGCCAGATCCTTCTCCGGGAAATGAACAGGGAAGGGACGGATGGTCCCGTCCGCTGACGGAGCGGTGTTACCTCCCGCGGGGTCACCCCCCTTTTCGGCTGCCTGAGCCCAGGGGGTGAACATGCCGAAGGATCCGGCGACCGCTCCGGTCGTCACGGCGGCGGAGGCGGAAAGGAATTCCCGCCGAGAGTGCGGCGAAACCATTTCTGACATGGTGAACCTTCCGGGGTATTCGGCTTCCATCACGTAAATGCGAGAAGCCGACGGTGAGAGTGGGATCTGAGTGCCATGGCCGGGGCCGGTTGCGCGGGAAGGAGATCAGCGCCTGTCGGACCGGATTACGGCGTGATTGCCGAATGGCATCTCGGAGGCGGGTGCTCCGCTCAGCAGAAACCGTTTGTTTCCGCCTCGCGCGCTCATGTGTTCGCCGCGACGCTGGACGAGGTCCTGTGCCGTCGGTCGGATTCGGTTACGCCTCGGAAATCTCGACCTTGAACACGTGGAGCGTCAGCTCTTCGGAAGCGACAGGCATGTGGGGGCCTCCTTGCTGTGCGAACGGGGAGACGGGTTTCGATGCCGGTTCACCCGCGTTTCTCCGCGGGTGAACGGGGCGCCCGATGAGGGCTTGCCGCCCGTTCGTTCTGCCAACGCCTTCATCATGGGTCCGGGCTGCTACTCAGGCAATCCGGCATGTGACCCAGAGTTATCGAAGGTGAGGTGTCGAATTTCTGTCCTCGCCGTTTCAGTCAGGATGATTCCGGGAGCCAAGAGCGGGGAGTGAATGGGAAAGTTCCTTCTGGGGGCGGAACGGGAAAGCGTGTCTTGGGATTCTGTCGTTCCAAGCGGAAGGCGCTTTCAGCGGGCAGGGTATTGATCCTCGCATCGAACTCCATTTCTCCGCCGACGGTTCGGGGGTGGTCGGGCAAGCCGGGATACGTCTGCCGGCGGATCTCGCCGAGGCCACTGGTCCGACCACCGCGTCCGGTCGAGCCGGGTGCCCGTAGCGCGATGTCCGAATAGCGCCAGATCTGCCACCCGGCGACAGTCAGGATTGATCGTCGAGGGCTTGCGGCCGCCGGGCCGGAGCAGGGCGCGGGCCGGTGGTCACACCCACCGAAGGGGCACGGTGCCGCCGGACCGGCCTCCCCGAGGACAACACAGCACCGAGGGACACACATCATGAACCACTCCGCCGTCACGCCGACGCTGTTCGGCGCGACACCCCGTACCGCTGACGCACCGCGCGTCGCGTACGACAGGGACCTGCCCGTGCTGAGCGACCTGGACTGGCCCGCACTGTACGACCGGTTGAACGAGCGCGGGGTGGCGCTCACTCCGCCCCTGCTCAGCCGCGAGCAGTGCGAGAAGCTCATCGGCATGTTCGACGACGACCGAGTGTTCCGCAGCACGGTGGTGATGCAGCGATACAACTTCGGTCGCGGCACCTACAAGTACTACGCGAATCCGCTGCCGTCACTCGTCCGCGTGCTGCGGGAGAGCCTCTACCCGCCGTTGGCCTGGATGGCCAACCAATGGGCGCCGATGCTCGGCGAACGCACCTTCCCGGACACACTCGCGGAACTCAATGAGGAGTGCGCGGCCAACGGCCAGCATCGCCCGACCCCGCTGATCCTCTCCTACGGGGAGGGCGACCACGCCTGCCTCCACCAGGACATCTACGGCGACATCGTGTTCCCGTTGCAGATCGCGATCATGCTCAACCAGCCGGGCGGCGACTTCACGGGCGGGGAGAACGTCTTCGTCGAGCAGCGCCCCCGCTTCCAGTCCACGGCCGTGGTCGTCCGGCCGGAGCTGGGCCAAGGGATGATCTTCCCGGTCCGTCATCGCCCGGTCCGGGGCCGGAACGGCTACCGTCGGCACGCCGTGCGGCACGGCACCGGCGCGGTCGAGTCCGGGCGGCGCCAGACCTTGGGGCTCATCTTCCATGACGCCCGCTGAACCCCGCCGGGCTCCGGCACATCGCCCGGCGAGGCACGGCTCCGATGGGAACGCGCCGTCCGGAAACCGCCGGACAAAGAGTGTCAAACGGCACAGCATTTTCTATGGATCAGTCAAAGCCCATGGAAGGAATGCCCTATGACGCGATACACGGCCATGGGCAGCCCACTGGGTGAACCGCTGTTGGCCGGCGAGGAGCCTCCGACCGCGTACGGTCGGATCGCCGACCGCATCGGCGCACCGCGATCCGCGGTTCGCTCGGGCGGCACGGCCATCGGCGCGAACCCCCTGCTGCTCGTCAGGTCCTGGCACCGGGTGATCGGCGCGGGACAGCTCCCTGACCGGCTGCGCCGGAGGGCTGGAGCGCGAGAGACCACCGCTGCTCCGCGAAGGCGTTGCCGAGCGTGGCGACGGGACTGCCGCCCGACCGGCGTTGCCGCGCCTCCACTTCCGCCACGGCTGCGGCGACGCCGAAGCCCCACTCCCTCGCCAACCGCGCACTGAGGAACGAGATTCGTGATCGACACAACACATTCGGCCGGGACGGCGAGCGACCTGGTCGACGCCACGGACTGGGCGGCGCTCACCGAGGAGGTCGACGAGTACGGAAGCGCGCTCACCGGACGGCTTCTCACCCCCACGCAGTGCCGCGAACTCGCCGGTCTGTACGACGAGAACGAACGCTTCCGCTCCACCGTCGACATGGCCCGCCATCGTTTCGGCTCCGGCCAGTACCGCTACTTCACCCACGATCTGCCCGCGCTGGTAAGGGAGTTGCGCCAGGCCTTCTATCCACATCTGCTGCCGATCGCTCGCGACTGGGCCGGCAGGCTGGGACGGCCCGCTCCGTGGCCCGACGAACTGGAGGAGTGGCTCGGCATGTGTCACGAGGCCGGACAGTCCAAGTCCGCCCAGATCCTGCTGCGTTACGGTTCCGGAGACTGGAACGCCCTGCACCGTGACGTCTTCGGCGACATGCTCTTCCCGCTCCAGGTCGTCATCGGACTCGACGCGCCGGGCACCGACTACGCCGGTGGCGAGTTCCTGATGACCGAGCAACGCCCCCGCGCCCAGTCCCGGGGATCGGCCACCCTCCTTCCGCAGGGGCACGGGCTGGTCTTCACCACCCGGGATCGCCCGGTCGCGTCCAAGCGGGGCTGGTCGGCCGCGCCGATGCGGCACGGCGTCAGCACCGTCCGCTCAGGCCGGCGCCGTACTCTCGGTCTCGTCTTCCACGACGCCGGATGAACGACCGCATCGATGCCCGCCGGAGAGGTGAGGGACGCCTGCACACACTGCTCGGCCCGGACGGCGAGCCCTACCGAAGCGTCACGCCGGGCACGCTCGGCGGACACCGGCGAAGCCGCCTGTACGGCCGACTGGACTGCCCCTCCGCGCTTCGGGCCATAGCCCGCGGCCGGTACGTGTCCCAGCGCGTGTTCTTCGCCGACGAGAGCACTGCCGTCCGGGCCGGATACCGGCCATGCGCGGTGTGCCTGCCACAGGCGTACGCCCGTTGGAAGGCGAAGCGGACGGTGGGACAGGAACAACGACCCCGAGGACACCTCATGAGCCCGACCGAGGACGACGCGCAGAGCCGGTCACCCGGACCCCGTGCCCCTGCCGTCGACAGCCCGGCACCGGATGCCCACACCGAAGCGGAGCTGGCCGCGCTGATCGGCCTGCTGACCGCGGTGCGCCCGGACATCCGGTCCGTGGCCGTCGGGCACGGGCGCGACGCCAACTCCCGTACCGCCGCGCAGGCGTTCGTCCGCGCATGGCAGTCCCTGCACAAGGATGTACTTGCCGTCGTCGACTGGCCCGAGGACGCCGCCTCGTGGCTGCGCCCCGCCCGGCGACTGACGGCACAGGCCCCGGACGCGTGGGTGCTGGCCGGTGCGCCGCTCGGAACGGCCCGGCTCGCCCGGCGCCTGCGCCGTTCCACCGACTGGGAACCGACCCGCACCTTCGGTTTCGCCTCGCTCGGCACCCCCCGGCTGGTCGAACTCGCCGGCGCCGAGACCGTGCACGGTCTGCGCGGTGCCTCCGCCGACGGCGGCACCTGGGAGATCCGCCGCGGCTGGACCACCCACTACGGGCCCCCGGACCTCCCGTCCGAATGACGCGGGGCACGGCCGGCCCGTCCGGGATCTCCGTCGGCCTCCGACCCGGTCCGCCACGGGCGCGGCGATGCCTCGCCGACCCGGGTGAGCGGGGAACTCGCCCCGCACAGGACTGCTTTCGCCGTCTCAGCGTTCCCGGTAGCGATCGGCGACGGCGGCGAACGCGGCCTTGGGCTCCCACGGCATGTCGGGGTAGGTGTCTCCGAGGCGACCGTCGAGGACCTTCACGATGCCGTAGCTGGCCAGGTCCAGGTCCTCGCGAGGGTCGCTGTCGGGGCGGTGCACATGGTCGTACAGCGCGAAGGTGAAGACGAAGGCGCTGTCGATGCCGCCGTCCTCGAACGCCCTCAGCAACTCGCGCAGATACGCGGCCTGACCGGCCTCGTCGCGGATGTACTCACCCTTCAACCGGACCGGACCGGCGTCCTTGTCGTACTCCACGATCTCCAGACCGAGAGCGCCCCTGTCACCCGCACCCCGGTAGCCGGCCGCGCCGAACTCGGTGATCGCGACCGGCTTGTCCGTCGCCGTGAGGTCATGGACACCTGCGGCGAAGCGGTCGGCGGTCTCGGCCGACCGGTAGAGATCCACGGACACGATGTCGAAGGGCGTCCAGTCGACGCGCTCCAACGGCACGGAGGCGTAGGTCACCTTGCCGCCGAAGCGCTCGCGGACGAGTGCCGCGGCCTTGCCGAGGAAGTCGTTGACCCGCGTACCGACCCGGCCCACGTGCTCACGCACGCCCTCCGGCCGGCTCAGCAGTGCGACCCGCTCGTCGGTGCTGTCGCCCGGCAGGAACCCCTTGTTCATCATGCTCAGCTCCGCGCCGGTGACGAACACGACCTCGGCCCCCCGCTGCCTGAGCCGCTCCGCGCGCTCGGCGCAGTCGGCGAACAGCGAGAGCATCTCGTCGGTGGTCAGCTCAAGGGGGTAGGGGGAGAACCAGATCTCAAGACCGAGGTCGGCGGCGTACGTGGCCGCGAGCTCCACCCGTTCCGGATCGCCGCCCATGACGCGGACCGCGTTGCAGTGCAGGTCGTCACGGATGATGCGCAGCTCGCGCTCGACCACCGCCGGGTCGAAGAAGCTGCGGGAGTTCACTCCGTTCTTGACGAAGCCGGTGTCGTAGCTGATGCCTCTGGCCCGCATGGGTCTCATCCCCTCCTGTGGGAAACCGAATACGGTACGCAACGTACCCTATTTTTCTGGGTCGGGGACGACAAGCAGAATGGGGGCGTGATCGGGACCGAATGAGGCAGGGGCCATGGCAGGGGACGCGATGGGGCAGCGGAACGCCGGACGGACGCGCCGGCGCGGAGCTGCCCTGGAGGAGGCGATTCTGCGCGCCGCGGTCGACGAACTCACCGAATCCGGATACGCCGGGCTGACCATGGACAAGGTCGCCACCCGCGCGGGCACCAACAAGAACGCCATCTATCGTCGCTGGCCGAACCGCCTCGCGCTCGGCATCGCCGCCTACCGGCAGCTGACCACGACGGTCCAGCCGCCCGACACCGGCGATCTGCGCGATGACGTCCTGGAGCTGTTGCGCCGGGCGAACCGCCACTGGAGCTCCCCGCTCGGCACGATCCTGCGTGAACTCTTCGCCGCGGCCGGTGGTACGTCGGAACTTCTGGCGCAGCTGCAGGACCAGTCCGGTGACGCCGCCGCCGTGCCCTGGCTGACCGTCCTGCGGCGCGCGGTCGCCCGTGGGGAAGCCGCGCCCGAAGCGCTCCGTCCACGGGTCGCCACCGTGGCCGTCGTCCTGCTGCGCAATGAGTTCGTCATGCGCGGGGTTCCCACCGCACCGGACGACGTCCTCGTCGAAATCGTCGACGAGGTGTACCTGCCGCTGGTGCGGCGGCGCGGTCCGGTCCCGAGCTGAAGCGCGTTCCCCGGCCGGGAGCCCCTACCGCACCCGCGGAAGGGACCTGACGCGGCGCGCCGTCGACGCGTTGAGACCGCGCAAGTATCATCGCGGCTCCAAGCCGCTGTCATCGCCCGCCGTCGGCCTCGGACGGCAGCATCGCGCCAGGGAGAACCATGCTGAAGGCTTTCGAGGACCTGTCCACACCGCTGGTGGCCGATGCCTGTCTCCGCGTCGAGGTGCCCCTGCGCATCGCTCCGTCCGGAATCGGTGCGGTGGTCTCCGGGCACCGGATCGCGGGCCGAGCGCTGCCCGTGCGGCACTACGGCAGCGTGGACGTGTTCCTGGAGGCGTTCGGCGCGGCGGAGCAGGGTGACGTGCTGGTCATCGACAACGGCGGCCGGTCGGACGAGGCATGTGTCGGAGACCTCGCGGTGCTTGAGGCCGAGGCCGCGGGCGTGGCGGCCCTGGTGGTGTGGGGGCTGCACCGCGACACCTCGGAACTGAGGGAGATCGGCGTTCCCGTGTTCAGCTACGGCAACTACCCTTGCGGCCCTGTCCGGTTGGATGAGCGGGAGCCCGGGGCTCTGACCACGGCGCGGTTCGGCCCGCACCTGGTGAGCGGGGAGGACGTCGTCTTCGGCGACGAGGACGGAGTGCTGTTCGTCCCGGCCTCACGCGTCGAGGAGGTGCTGGCCACCGCGCACGGGATCCGCAGGACCGAGCGAGAACAGGCGCTCATGATCAGGGCCGGCGAGACACTGCGCAAGCAGACGTCCTTCGACGACTACCTGGCACGGCGTTCAGCCGATCCGTCGTACACCTTCCGGCAGCACCTGCGGCGGACCGGCGGGGCCATCGAGGAGTAGCCGCGAGGCGGCGGCGGGGTACCGCCCTGCTCACAGCGGCAGTTCAGGAGATGCCGGTGGCCGGGCCCGGTGACGGGTTTCCGGCCACCGGCGCGTGAGCCCGGGACGGGAGCGATGGTGCCCGGTCGGGGTGCCCGACGGGTCACATGGCGCGGTCGACGAAGAACGGGAACAGCGCGAGGAGTTCACCGAGCGCGGCCGGGGCCAGTGGAACGCCGTCGAGGCCGCGGCGGGCGCTGTCGAGGTGCCGGTGGGCCTCGGCCAGCGTCGCCGAACGCCCGCCGGCTTCTTCGACGAGGTCGGCCGCCCGTCGCGCCGTGGCGGCGTCGAGCGGGTTGCCGGAACCCAGAAGCGCGGCGAGGTGCCGGGCGGCGGGGCCGTCCGTGGCCAGGGCCGCGAGGACCGGGTACGTCTTCTTCATCCTGCGCAGATCGCTGTGCACGGGCTTGCCCGTGAGCTCCGGGTCTCCCCAGATCCCGAGGAGATCGTCCACGGCCTGGAACGCCACTCCGAGGTGCCGGCCGGCCCCGGTGAGAGCGTCGACGGTCGTGGCCGGGGCTCCGGCGAGCAGTCCACCGAGGCCTGTCGCGCACCCGAGCAGCGCGCCGGTCTTGTGCTCGGCCATCCACTGGTACTCGTGGGGTCGCACCGCTTCGGGTCCGTTCCAGGGCCGGGTCTCGAAGAGCAGGTCCTCGGCCTGACCGCGCACCAGGTCGGTCAGCGTCCCGGCGAGATGCCGGACCGCGGCCGCGCCGTCCGCGCCGGGCGAATCGGCCAGTGTCTGGACGGCCAGTGCGAAGAGCGCGTCCCCTGCGAGGATCGCGGGGCCGGTCCCGTACACCTTCCAGACGGTGGCGCGCTGTCTACGGGTCTCGTCGCCGTCCATGATGTCGTCGTGGAGCAGGGAGAAGACGTGGATCAGCTCGACGGCGACCGCGCCGACGACGGCGTCCTCCGCGGGCCCGCCGGCGGCTTCGGCGCTGAGCAGCGTGAGGGCCTGGCGCACCCCCTTGCCCTGAGAGCCGGGGACGGGGCTGCCGTCCACTCCGCCCCAGCCGAAGGAGAAGGCGGCCATCTCCGCGTGCCAGGGGTGCAGGCGCTGCACGGCCTGGGCCAGCGCGGGGCGGACGAGATCGCGGCAGCGGGCGAGGATCTGCGGCGCCGCGGCCCGGTGGGTTACGGGCGAGGATGTCATCGGCGCCCGCTCTCCTCGTCCGAATCGCCACCGACCGGCGTCACGCCGAGCTCCGCGTACGCCTTGTCCACCATGTCCCGGGCATTGAGCAGGCCGATCCGGCTGAGGGTGCGGCGCAGCTCGCCGAGATCGGCGGCGGTCTCGTTCCGGTCCCGGCCCAGCCGGGCGAGCGACTTGACGAGACCGAGCCGGGCGAGGGCTTCACCCCGGGGCTCGGCCATCGCACGGAACTCGGCGAGCGCTTCCTCGTACACCTGACGTGCTTCCTCATACCGGTGGGCACGGAAGTGGACGTTGGCGCGCATCTTGTGGTTGTACGCCAGCGCGCTGGACAACTTCATCTCGCGGCAGGTGAGTTCCGCCTCCGTGAGCAGGGCCAGGGCGCGCTCCGGGTCGTTCCGCAGCGAGATGATGTCGGCCATGCCGCGCAGGGCCCATGCGCGGCCACGCCGGTCGTCCGCGTTCCCGGCCAGTTCGGCGGCTTCCTCGAACATGGCCAGGGCGCTGTCGAGTGATCCGGTGTTGCGATGGATCTGCGCGATGCCCTCCAGGGCCCACACGGTGTGCCGTGCCTCGCCACGGGCTCGCGCTTCGGCGAGCAGTTGTTCGTGCAGCACCGCGACGGTCTCGTAGTCGCCCTGTATTCGCCCGGTCTCGGCGAGGCCGGCGAGGGAGTATCCACGGGCGACGACGTCCCCGCCGCGCTTCCCCATGTCTGCGGCGAGCCCCAACAGGCGGAAGGCGAGCCTGAGTTCACCGCGCTGCCGGGCGAGTGTCCCGCCGCTCCACAGCGCCCACGCCATCGCTCCCAGGTCACCGGCCGAGCGGGCGGCCCGGTAGCTGGCCTTCCAGGCCTGATCGGCTTCCGTTATGTTGCCGAGCCGGCGATGGGCCTCGGCCACCGCGAGCCCGCACTTCGCCACTTCCCGCTGCGAGCCGCTGAGTTCGGCCTCTCTCAAGTGGCGTACGCCTTCCGCCAGTACATCCGTGAGAGAGGAGTTCACCGACATCTGGGTGAGAGCGCCTTGGTACTCGGGCGCCATTGCCTTGCTGTGCATGGGTGCCTTTCGCGCACGGCCGGGTCAGCGGCAGAGCAACTATGCACTTCATCTATACATTTTGCGCATAGTTGCCCGGTGATCGGACCCGGGCGTTCGTGGGGGGTCGGTCGTGGCTGGTGACGTGCGGCGAACCGCCTTGTTGTGGATCAAGACGGCAGTCGCGCGCCTCAGGTTGCTCCGTGACCGACAGAAGACATCGCCGCTTGGTCCGGTAGCGGGCGCCTCTCGACCCGACTGCGGCGAATCGGTGTGTCGGCGCGGACCGCGGGCGGTCGGTGTCGGAGGGGGAACGGCCGCCCCGATCCGTCGACGCGCAGTGCGTGCGCCCGCTCGAACCGTCGTGTGCAGACTGCCTCGCCACGCCCCCGGAACGCGCCGACGGTCGCGGCGCGGTGCTCGGCCCGGCGTCCGAACGGCTCGTCGGTGGGCGCGGCGTCACGTGTCGAGTCGTCTGCCCCACGAGTCGAAGGGATGGCCGCGGTGCGCTCGGCCCAAAGCGCCGGGTGTCGCTCGTCATGCCGGACGGCGGCCGGTGGGGCATCGAACGGGAGCCCGATCTCCGATCGGTCCTCGAACGAGACGACCACGTGCGTGTCCGGACCCGCCGGATGGTTGTCGGGGCCAGCTGTCGGCCGACGCCGACGCCGACGCCCGTGCTTGCCTTCTCGCTCGGTCATGGCTGCCACGGAGCCGACGGCGGCGCCGGAGTGAGTTGTGCGGTCCGTTTCGTCCACACGCCGGGAACGATGTACTCCCTGGTGCTGAAGCGGGCCGCGGTGAGCGGGGCGACACAGCTGATGTCCGGCGACGTCGTCGAGACGGCGACAGGAACGCCGGTGGCCCACATCGGCAGCTTCAGCCTGCCGTCGGCCTCGGGCCGGTTCAAGAACGCCGGTCAGGGATTCATCGAGCCCTGCCTTCCGGCCGGCTTCGGGCAGCATGTCACCGTGACGTACGGCAAACCGGTCGGCACCGAGGTCGACGTCGACCACACGGGCGGCCTTCCCACCGTCACCGATCCATCGTCCGGCAGCTGCCTGACCACCACCTCCACGGCCACCGGCCGGGGACAGCAGGTCACGGTGACGGGCAACGCGTCGGCGGCGGCGGTCGGCCGGACCGCGTAACTCGCCCGGGGCCACGCGCGGCACCGCACCCGGGCCGGCCGGCGGACGGCTTGATGACCGGCGTCCTGGCCGATCCTGCGGACGGTGCGCCGCGCACCACCGGGAGATCCTGCTGAGCGCCCCGCCGGTGCGATGCGCGTCGCACCGGCGGGAGCGCCTTGCGAAGCGCCACCGGCATCTCCTGGCTAAGCTCGTCGAGGGGCCGAATACCAGATCGACGGAGGCTCCCATGACAACGACGTTTGAACCGCGCGATGTGGCCCCCCGCCTCGCCATCGGCGCGTTCATCCTGAACTCCGGCCTGGGCAAGTTGAAGGCGGACGAGGAGACGGCGCAGGCCGTGCACGGCATGGCCTGTGTCGCCTACCCGTTCCTCAAGAAGCTGGAGGCCGGGCGATTCACCCGGATGCTCGGCTGGTCGGAGGTCACGATCGGCGGTGCGCTGCTCGCCCCCATCGTGCCGACCCGGCTGGCCGGACTGGCGCTGACCGGGTTCTCCGGGGGGCTCCTCGGCCTCTACCTCCGTGTTCCCGGTATGCGGGAGCCCGGCAGCCTGCGCCCCACCCAGAACGGCATCCCGATGGCCAAGGACTCCTGGATGCTGGGCGTGGGGCTGGGCTTCCTGACCGCGGGCTGCCACCGGGGACGCCGGGGCGCGTCGAGGTGCCCCCGGCGCCGGACCCGGGGCTGACCGCTCACCCCGTGGCCGGGCGGGCACCGGCGGTTCGTTCGCCGCGCGCGGCGGGGTTGCGGGTGCGAGAGGGCGTCGGATCCAGACGCCAGACGCGGGCCGGTGGGACGTTCGCCCACACCGTGCGCCCCTGGGCCGGCCCGCGCCGCCGGTATGCGGCGAGGACCGCCTCGACCGCCCGGTGCCGGGCCACCTCGGCGGCGGGGGCGACCAACCGGCGGGCCGGGGCGGTGCCGACGTACGCGAAGTAGGTCAACGACCCGCCTGGGCGCAACAGATCCAGGTAGCGGTCCATCAGAGAGGCGACCGTGTCCGGGCCGAAGTTGGTGAAGGGCAGGCCCGAGATGATGACGTCGTAGGACTTGTGTGTGTCCAGGCACTCGATACGCGTCTCGTGGACCCGAACCCGAAGGGGGCTCCGGTCGGGGCTCGGGCCGCGGAGGCGTGTCGAGCGGGTCTCCCGGTCCGAGCGCTGTTCGTGGACGACGTTCCGCAGGACCGCCGCGAAGCGCGGGTTGGCCTCGACCACGTCCAGCGAGCTTCCCGGGGCGAGCGACGGCAGCAGGAAGCGGGTGACGGGGCCCGTGCCCGCCCCCACCTCCAGGACATCCAGCCGTTGTCCGGCCCGCTCGGTGGCCGGTTCGGAGAGGGCGGCGGCGAGACGACGGCTGCTGGGTGCCACCGCGCCGGTGGTACGGAAGCCGCGTACGGCCTCGGTGACGAAGAGCCGGGTGTCGGTGAAGCGGGGCCAAGAAGTCATACCGGCGACGCTATGGAGCAGAGGCTCTCAGGAAATCGGCCGTTGTGTCCGGGCGAACTGGTACCGATGTCATCAAAGAGGCGTACACAACCCCCACGAAAGTAGGGGGTGGACGCGACCGGAGGCCGATGGGCCCGGGGCGATGAGGTGCCTACGATCGGCCGGTGGAACGCGAATACCCTCATCGAGGTCCGGTATGGACGGAGTGGCTGCTGTGCGGCGGGGTGTTGCTGCTGGTCGCCCAGGGGGTGGTGAAGGCCCGTCTCGGCACGCCACTTCCGGCTGCCGGGCCGGTGTCGGCCATCGTGGCCACGTTGCTTCTGCCGGCGCGCTGGCGCCGCCCGCTCCTGGTGCTCGCTGTCGCGGCGGCGGCGTTGATCGCCCAGGGCGCGTATGAGCCCATGACGGTGATGGTCTTCCATCTGTCCGCCCAGGGCCGGATCCGGCTCGCCGTGGCGGCCGGGGCGGTCGGGGGTGCGCTGCCGTGGGTGTGTACCGCGCCCCTGAGTGGCGGCGTGACACCGTCGTACGGCGCCGGACTGCTGTTCTTGCTGGCGCTGATGGCCGGGCTGTGGTGGCACAGCCGTCGACGGCTGATCGACTCGTTGAGCGAACAAGTGGAACTCCGCGCGGAACAGGCCAGGTCGGCCGAGCGGGCCCGGATCGCGGCCGAAATGCACGACGTGCTGGCACACCGGCTGAGTCTGTTGGCGCTGCACACCGGCGTGCTGGCACTGCGGGCGGATTCCATGCCGCCGCAGGTCGGCGGGCGGATCGCCCTGTTGCGCACCACGTCCACACAGGCGTTGGCCGATCTCAGGGACGTTCTGGGCGCACTGCGAGCGGAAGAACACGAGAGCGGCCAGGGCGGGGCGGACTCGGGGTGCCGGGCGGTCTCCGCTCCCGCGATCCGGAACCTGTCCGAACTGCTCGACGAGGTGCGGGCCATCGGCCAGGAGGTGGCGGCCGAAGTGACGGGCGACCCGGGCACCACTCCCGCCACCCATCTGCTGGCCGTGCACCGACTCGTCCAGGAGGGCCTCACCAACGCCCGAAAGCACGCACCGGGCACGGCGGTTCGGCTGAGGGTGCACTACGGAGCTCCCGCCACCGAGGTGGAGCTGGTCAATGCCGCCACCGCAGGCCCCGGACCACGCAGCGACGAGGGGGCAGGCCCGGGTTACGGCCTGATCGGTCTCGGTGAGCGCGTGGCCGGGCTGCACGGCCGGCTCGATCACGGCCCGGAACCGGACGGCGGATGGCGGCTCGCGGCCCGGCTTCCGTTGTCCGCGCCGACCGGCGAACCCGAACGGAGGCAGGGCGGGCAGCGGGTCACCGACCCGGCCGGAAGGCACCCGGGAAGGACCGTCGGCGGAGGCATCGGCAAGGAGACCGGCAGGGCATGGGCAAGGGCTTGGGCAAGGACATCGGAGAAAGGGTCGGTAAAGGCATGGTGAACCGGGCCGGGAAGCTGTCGGTGGGACGCGGTGGGCGGCTTCGGACGGGGGCTGGGCGGTGAGCGCGGTGTCCATCAGGGCGATGGTGGTGGACGATGACGCCCTGGTCCGTCTGGCCCTGACCGATCTGCTGGCGACGGATTCCGGCATCGAAGTCGTCGCTCAGGCGTCCGACGGCCTCCAGGCCGTGACGGAGGCCGCCGCCCACCGGGTGGACGTAGCGCTCATGGACGTACGGATGCCGCGACTGGACGGCATCGCGGCCATCGCGCGACTACGTCTGCTGTCCCATGCGCCACGCATCATCACCCTGACGACCTTCGACTTGGACGCATACGTGTACGAGGCCCTGGCGGCCGGTGCCGATGGTTTTCTGCTCAAGGACTCCGACCCTGCCGAGATTCTGCGGGCGGTGCATCTCGTGGCAGCCGGATCGGCGATGCTGCACCCGTCCGCGGCCCGGCGGCTGATCGACCGCTACCACCGCACCGTCCGGCCGGCGACCGCTGCCGCCCGGGGCCGGGTGGGCCGCCTGACACCGCGCGAGCGTGATGTCCTGGTACTTGTTGCCGAAGGGGCCACCAACGCGGAGATCGCCGGGCGGCTGCGGATGAGCGAGAGCACGGTGAAGGCCCACGTCAGCCGCATCTTGACTACCCTGGAGGTCGGAAACCGTGTTCGAGCGGCGCTGGCCGCCCGGGACGCTGGGCTGATGGCTGATGGTTGGAATGACGGCTGACCTGGGCCGGACTCTTGTGCGTCGCACTCAACGGTGGGTGACCGTCCGGGACGCGTTGCCCCCAGGAGACCCGGTTCCGTGGGCGGAGCCCGCTCCGGCCGCGGATCCAAGGAGTGATCATGAGCGAGTCAGAAGAATACCGAGGTCGCGTGAAGCAGATGCGTGCGAAGGCCAAGGACCTTGAGGAGGCGGCCGAGCGCACCACCGACCCCAAGGAACGCCAGCGCCTGAAGGACAAGGCCCGCAGGATCGAAGCGGAGAGTGATCAGGTCAGCGGCATGGCGAGCGGGGACATCTACCCCATGAAGTAGCCGCCCGGCCGTACCCCGGCCCCTCCGCCGACGCCGAGCACGCCTGTCGGCCGCGGGTCCTCGACGGTTATCGTCCAGGGCCCGCGCGCACTCGGCGGCCGGCCGGGGAATCCTGGGGCGGGCCGGACGTTGAACAAGGATGTGAGCTCCGTGATCGCATCCACCCGGTTTTCCGTCCTTGACCGCTCCCGAACCCGCGAGGGCCACGACGGCCCGGAAGCGCTGCGCGACACCGTACGTCTCGCCCAGGAGGCCGAAGCGCTCGGTTTTCACCGGTTCTGGGTGTCCGAGCACCACAGCGTGCCGGGTGTCGCCGGTTCGGCGCCGACCGTGCTGGCAGCGGCCGTCGCGGCGGCGACGTCGACCATTCGGGTCGGTACGGGCGGCGTGATGCTTCCCAACCATCAACCACTGGTGGTGGCCGAGCAGTTCGGGGTGCTGGAGTCGCTCTTCCCCGGCCGGATCGACATGGGTCTCGGACGCTCGGTGGGCTTCACCGACGGCATTCGCCGGGCGCTCGGCCGGGACAAGTCGGCCGCGGAGGACTTCGCCGGCCGGCTCGACGAACTGCTCGGCTGGCTGGAGGGTGCGCAGCGCGCCCACCCGCAGGTTCATGCCCGCCCCGCGGAGGGGCTGCGCATACCCCCGTTCGTGCTGGCCACCGGCGAGGGGGCCGGTATCGCCGCCGCGGCCGGACTGCCCCTGGTCATCGGTGATCTCCGCGGCCGGGAGAAGCTGCTGCGGGCCGTCGAGCGCTACCGCCGGGAGTTCCGCCCCTCGTCCTGGGCCCATGAGCCCTATGTCGTCGTGTCGGGCACGATCGCGCTCGCGGGGAGCGCGGAGGAGGCCCTGCGCCTTCTGGTGCCGGAGGCCTGGTCCCTGGCCCACGCCCGGACGCACGGCGTGTTCCCGCCGCTCGTCCCCGCCGAACGGGTCGAGGCGCTGACCATGACGGAGAAGGAGCGTGGCTTTTACGAGCAGGGATTGCACGGTCATCTCCAGGGAACGGAGGACCACCTGGTCCCGGCGCTCGAAGCGGCGATCGAGGAGACCGGGGCGGACGAGGTACTGGTCACCACCAGTACCTATGACCGCGTGGCTCTGGTGGATTCACTGCGTCGGCTGGCCCGGATCGCGGAGCTGACGACTGACAGGAGCGAATCCGCCGCCCTGGCATGACGGCTGCCGCACCGCCCGTGGCCCCGACGATTCGTGCGGGTCGCCTCCCCGTCGCCACCACGACCGGAGGCGTGCCGGGTGCGGCGCGTGTCGATGGCGGGGGAGTAGTACGAGAGCGGCCATGGTGAGGGCATGAACAGCGTTGACCTTTTGACGGATGCTTTCACCCGTGTCCAGGAGACGGTGCACTCAGCGGTCGAGGGCGTTTCGCGCACCGATCTCCATGCCCGTCTCGACGACGGAGCGAACACGATCGCCTGGCTCGTGTGGCACCTCACCCGGATCCAGGACGACCATGTATCGGACGCGGCCGGGATCGAGCAGGTCTGGTTCACCCACGACTGGGCCTCGCGCTTCGATCTTCCCTTCGCGAAGGACGCCACCGGTTACGGACACAGCAGCGCGGACGTCGCGGCTGTGCAGGTGGGCTCGGCCGAACTGCTGATCGGTTACTACGACGACGTCCACGAACAGACCCTCCGGTTCCTTCGTGGGCTCGACGGCAGGGCTCTGAGCCGCGTCGTGGACGAGGCATGGTCGCCGCCGGTCACCCTCGGGGTTCGTCTGATCAGTGTCATCTCGGACGATCTGCAACACGCGGGCCAGGCGGCCTTCGTCCGGGGTGTGCTCGAACGCCGGTAGAACCCGGCGTGAGCGCAGGCCCGTTGGGCCGGGGGAGCAGCCGGTACCCGCCGATTCCCGTTGCGCTCCCGGTCCTCCGGAAGCCGCAGCCGTGGAAGGCATGGCTCCGGCTTCCGGAGGACCCGGGCGGCTCAGCGCTTGAGCCCGACGCCGCTCACCGCGTGGCCCTGCAGGGCGTCCGCCGGGTTCTGGTCAGGATCGGGGCGCCAGGCCGACGTCTTGACGACGCCCGGCTCCATCAGTTCCAGACCGTGGAAGAAGTCGGCGATCCGTTCAGGGCTGCGCAGATGGTACGAACTGGCCGAGTTCGCGTTGTAGGAGGCGACGGCCTGGTTCAGCGAGTCACTTGTGTTCGTGCCGTCGCTGAGGGCCAGATAGCTTCCCGGGGGGAGCGCGTCCACCAGTCGGTCGACCAGCGCCCAGGGGTCGTCCTCATCGGGCAGCTGTCCCATGATCCCGAGCATGGTCAGCCCGACCGGCCGGCTGAAGTCCAGCGTCTTGGCGGCCTCGGAGAGGATCGCGTCGGCGTCCCTGACATCGGCGTCGATGTACGCGCAGGCGCCCTCGGGAGTGCTGGTGAGCAGGGCACGGGCATGGGTCAGGACGAGCGGGTCGTTGTCGACGTACACGATCCTGGACTCCGGGGCCACCCGCTGGGCCACCTCGTGCGTGTTGTCGGCGGTGGGCAGGCCCGTGCCTATGTCGAGGAATTGACGGATGCCCGCCTCCGCGGTCAGGAAGCGCACCGCGCGGGCGAGGAAGGCCCGCTGGAGGCGGGCGACGGCGGCGAAGTCCGGGAACGCCGTGAGGATCATGTCGCCCATCTCGTGGTCGACGGTGTAGTTGTCCTTGCCGCCCAGGATGTAGTTCCACACCCGTGCCGAGTGCGGCCGGTCCGTCTGAAGTCTGTCGGCCGGCGTCTGCGAAGAAGTACTCATGACGAAGATCCTGACATATGCCAAACGCGTCTGCCCGAGGTGCTGATCAGCGATTCCGTCCTGGAGGGGACCTGCCTCCGGCCGGAGGCAGGTCCCCTCCAGGACGTGTCACGGACCGTCGGTCAACGACTACCCGTGGTGGCGGACTTGAAGGTTCGGAGGACTGTCTCCCTTCCGGGCGAGGGGCGTTGAGCGGTGCGACGGCGCCGGTTCACGCATGGTCATGCGTCGTCGGTCCGTTCCGGTGCGGGAGGACGGTGTCCGTGCGGGGCGGGTAGTGGGTCGGCCGGGTGCGGAACGTAGTGGGTCGGCCGGGTGCGGAACATGGAGGCATGGCGCCCGTGCCGTGGATAAAGCAGGTGAAGGCCGGCGGTCACGGTGATGTGATGGAGCGATGCGACGTGAGGCGCCGGACATCGTGGACCGAGGACAGTATCCGAGTGCGGTGACGCCCTGGGAGCAGGAGGCGTGGCGGGAGGAGGCGCTCGGATGGGCGGAGCGCGAGCTGGCCGCCCGAGGGCTGCGCCGGACCGGGCAGCGACGGGTGCGGCTCCGTCCGTGGTCGGTGTTGGTACGGGTGCCCGTCGAGGGGCGCGACGCCGCCTGGTTCAAGGCTAATCCGCCGGCCAGCGCCTTCGAGGCGGCACTCAACGACGCCCTGGCCCGCTGGGTGCCCGAGTACGTTCTGAAGCCGCTCGCCGTCGACGCGGACCGCGGCTGGTCCCTTCTCCCGGACGGCGGCCCGCTCTTCAGGGACGTGCTCGACTCGCCCCGTGGCCCGGTCGACCGCCGTGCCTGGGAGGAGCCGTTGCGTCAGTACGCGGGAATGCAACGTGCTCTTCTCCCGTACACCAAACGGATCGAGCTGCTCGGAGTCCCCGGCGCGCGCACCGCCTCGCTCCCCGAGACCTTCGACCGGATCGTCGACGCGAACACCGCACTGGAACCGACCCAGCTCAAGGCGTTGCGCGAGCTGCGGCCGCGCCTCAAGGAGTGGTGCGAGGAACTCGCGGGCGTCGGGATCGCCGATACGCTCGACCACTCCGACCTGCACGACGGTCAGCTCTTCGCACTCGCGCCGGGCCGTTTCACGTTCTTCGACTGGGGCGACGCGGCCGTGGCCCATCCCTTCTGCAGCTTCCTGGTCCCCGCCCGGTCCGCCCGTGAGCGCTTCGGACCCGAGGTGCTGCCCCGGCTGCGCGACGCCTACCTGGAACCCTGGGAAGGTGACGGCCGTACGACGGCGGAACTGCGGAGCGCGCTGAGCCTGGCGTGGCGCCTAGGGGCGATCGGCCGAGCCTGTTCCTGGGGGCGTCTTTTCCCCGGTGCGTCCGGCAGCGCCGGTGCGCCAGGGGATGCCGAGAGCGCCCACTGGCTGCTGGAACTCCTCACCGAGCCACCGCTGTAGCGGGGAGGCGGCATCGGTAGCTCTGCGCGTCGTGGTGCGAGGTGCGGGGAGTGACGTCGTGTCAGACGTCGCTCCCTCGGCCGACGCGCCGAACGATGCGGGTTGGCACGGTCGTTCGGGAGGGCTGGGCGGCGGAGATCACGCGTCGATGAGGAGACTTCGCGCGGTGGCCGGCGGCACCGGGTAGATCCGCTCGGGCGGAAGCAGCCGCCGGGCCTGCGCGGTACGGCCGCCCTGCCTGAGTGCCGCGATCCTGCGAACCTGTGGCGTCACGTCGGTGAGGTCGACGACCCAGTCCTCCGCGAAGGTGCGGATCAGCCCGCGTCCGACCCCGACCTGGATGCTGTAGTGATGGAGCGCGGCTCCCCGCAATGAGCGCTCGGGATCCCACTGGACGTGGACGGGGGCTCGGGCGACGGCTGCCGGGTCGGCCGTCGTCAGTACGGCCCGGGACAGCGCCTCCTCCCAGCCGGAACGCGTGAGGCGTACCGCGAGCACGCGTTCCTGCCCGGACTTCTGTGCCCAGTTGCTGCGGTGCATGAGCCACAGGAACGACGGCTTGATCCAGGTCATCCGGTGAAACGAGAACGGCGGCACGAACCGGTTCGCCCGCAGGGACGGTCCGGCGACCGCGGGTGAGTACGCCTGGTACACCACGATCGTCCGATCGTCGTAGTGGGCGCGTACCTGGTGCTGGGCGGACATGTGCCACAGGTTTCCAGACACCCGATCCGACCGCGATCGGATTTCGCTCCGTCCGACCGGACCGTTCGTGCCTCCGCACCCTCGTGTTCGTCTTCGTCGCGGAGCACCGTCGGCAAGGCGGTTTTTCGTGCGGCGCGACCACTCGGGGCCGGTGCGCGGCTGCCTAATGTTCCCTCACTCGGCGGCGGCGTGCCGCTCCCTCGGAGGTGACCATGGCCAGCACCGCAGGCACGGAGACGAGATTCGGCACGAGGCGCGGCGCCCGGTCCGCGGCCGCGATGGTCACGACGCTCGGCCTGGTCACCACCGCGGCCGCGTGCGGCGGCTCGTCCGCCGAAGGGGGTGGCGGGTCGACGGTGGTCCTTGCCGTCGCCGCCGATCCGGGCACCCTCAGCCCCACCACGGCGCTGGCCAGTACCGCACTTTCGATGAACTCCTTCGCCTACGACACGCTCGTGCACATCGCCGCCGACGGCTCGCTGGTTCCCGGGGTGGCCGAGAAATGGTCCGCCACGTCCACCTCCGCGAAGTTCACCATTCGCTCGGGGGTGACCTGCGAGGACGGAGCGCCGCTCACCGCCGACGACGTGGCAGCCGAGTACAACCACATCGCCGATCCGAAGAACCAGTCCCCGATGCTCGGGCTGTCCGTCCCCATCACCGCTGTGGCGAAGGCCGACAGGGCGAGCCGGACCGTCACCGTCACCACGACGAAGCCCGCGCCGTTCGTCGTGCAGATGTCCCGGCTGCTGCCCTTGCTCTGCAAGAAGAGCCTGGCGACCCCGGAAGCCCTGACCAAGGCGACCGACGCGAGCGGACCGTACCGGCTGACCGAAGCGGTTCCGGGCGACCACTACACCTACGTCAAGCGGGACGGATACGCCTGGGGGCCCCGCGGTTCCACCGGAGCCGGTCTCCCCGGAAAGCTCGTGTTCAAGGTGGTCGCCAACGAGTCCACCGCGGCCAATCTCCTGATGGCCGGACAGATCAACGGGGCCCTGATCAACGGCGCCGACCAGGACCGGCTTGACGCGGCCAAGGTGTATCGCCGGACCACCCAGGCGCTCTTCGGGCAGTTCCTCTTCAACCAGGCCACCGGCCACCCGGGCGCCGACCCGGCGGTCCGCAAGGCCCTGGTCTCCGTGCTGGACCTGAAGCAACTCGCAAACGTGGCCACCGGCGGGAAGGGCAGACCCGCCACCGGAATCGGCGAGACCGCCCCCACCCCCTGCACCGGCGACACGGTGACCGGGAACCTTCCCGCCCATGACACGGCACGGGCCGCCGCCGCACTCACCACCGCGGGCTGGGCGAAGAGCGGCGGCACCTGGACCAAGGAAGGCAAGCCGCTCGCCGTCGGGCTCAGCTACTCGACCAACCAGGGCCCACAGGTCGCCTCGGCGGTCGAACTGGCCGTCCAGCAGTGGACGTCCTTCGGCGTGAAGGCATCGGCGAAGCCCACGGGTTCCTCCAGCATCCTCGGCACCCTCACCGGCGGCGACTGGGACGTGGCCTGGGCTCCGATCGGAGTCGTCCTCCCGGACCAGCTGACCCAGTTCTACGACGGGCCGCCACCGCCCGAGGGCAACAACTTCGGCGCCATCGCCAACGCCGACTACCACCGGCTCGCCGCACAGGCCTCGGCCAGGCCCGGCGTCTCGGGCTGCGCCCTGTGGAACGAGGCCGACGCCGCCCTGGTCAAGAGCGTCGACATCGTGCCGATCGTCGACAGGCCGCTCCGGTACTACGCAAAGGGCATCACCTTCGAGGTGGACGGCGCCGGCATCATCCCCAGCACCCTGCGGCGGAGCGCCGGCTGATGGCGACGATCACCCTCGACTCCCTGAGTACGACCGCCCGCAGCCCCTGGGCCGGATTCTTCCTGCGCCGCACCTGGCGACTGGTGGTGTCGCTGGCCGCGCTGGTCACGGCCGCGTTCGCGATGATCCACCTGATCCCCGGCGACCCGGTGCGGTCGGCGCTCGGCACCACCGCCGACCCGGCGCTGGTCGCTGCCCGCAGACACTCGCTCGGCCTGGACCAGTCGCTGCCGAAGCAGTACGGGGACTTCGTCGGCCATCTCTTCCAGGGCCGACTCGGTGACTCGATCGGCGCCCAGATGCCCGTCTCCGAGATCATCTCCAGCAGGCTCCCGGCCACTCTGCAGATCGCCGTCCCCGCGTTCGCGCTGATCCTGCTGCTCGCCATCCCGGTCGGGATGACCGCCGCGGTGCTGACCAAGGACGGCCGCAGGCGCCGAGGCGAGCTGGCCTTCACCGGCGTCACCGGCTTTCTGGGCGCGGTGCCCGAATTCCTGCTGGCCGTCGGCCTGGTCGCGGCGTTCGCCGTGGCATGGCCGGTCTTCCCGGTGGCCTCGCGCGGCGGCGTGGACTCCTACGTACTGCCGGTGCTGGCGCTCACCGTCGTCCCGGCGGCCGCGCTGTCGCGCATCGTCCGGGTGGAGACCCTGCGGGTGCTCGGCGAGGACTACATGCGCACCGCGCGGGCGAAGCGGCTTCCGGCCCGGTTGCGCTATCTGCGGCACGCGCTGCCGAATCTGCTGACGTCCTCGCTCACCCTGGGCGGTCTGCTGTTCAGTTCGCTGCTCGCCGGCACCGTACTGGTGGAGAACGTCTTCGCCTGGCCCGGACTCGGCACGACGATCGTCCAGGCGATCACCGAGAAGGACTATCCACTGGTCCAGGGCGTCGTGCTGGTCTACGGGGCGGCCGCGCTGCTCATCACCTTCGCCGTCGACGTGGCCGTGGCCGTCGCCGACCCCCAGTCCACCGTCCGCGGGAGTTGACGATGCCACACCAGGACCAAGACACCTCATTGCGGCACCGGCTGGGGCGCATGCTGCGGACACCGATCGGCATCACCGCGCTGACCGGCTGCCTGTTGGTGGCGCTGGTCGCCGTGTTCGGGCCGGTCCTGCTCGGCGACCAGGCCGCGCGGGTCGACACGGACGCGATCAACCAGGGCAGCAGCGCCGCGCATCTGCTGGGCACCGACCAGCTCGGTCGCGACATCGCCGCCCGTGTGGTGGTGGCGACCCGGTTGACCCTGCGACTCACCCTGCTGGCCGCCGTGGTCGGCGTCGGCGGCGGGCTGCTGCTCGGTGTCGCACCGGCGGTGGTCGGCCGACGCCTCGGCCGGCTGATCACCGCGACCGTGGGCGTGCTGGTGGCCTTTCCCGGACTGCTGTTCCTGCTCTTCCTCGCCACGATCTTCGGGGTGGGAAGCACCGGCGCGGTGTTCGCCGTGGGGCTGGCCATGGTCCCGCCCATGGCACGGCTGGTGCAGAACCTGACGGCCTCGGTCGCGGGCTCGGAGTACGTCGCCGCGGCACGGATCCTCGGCGTGGGCCGGTTCCGGCTGGTCGTACGTCATCTGCTCCCCAACATCGCCGAGCCGTCGGTGCTGTTCGCCGCCCAGGCGACCGGCGGCATCCTGGTCGCGTTCTCCGGCCTCTCGTTCCTCGGCCTGGGCGTGCAGCCGCCCGAGTACGACTGGGGGCGGCTGCTCAACGAGCAGCTGAACCGGATCTACGTGAACCCGGCGGCGGCCCTGGCACCCGGCGCGGCCGTCGTCCTGACGGGTCTGGTGTTCGGGCTGGTCGGCGAAGCGCTCGCCCAGGCCGGTGGCCGACGGACGCCGCAGACACCGGACCCGGCGCCGGGAGGACGGCCGGGCACGGCACCGGTCGTTCCACACTCCGACAACGACGACGCGCCACTGGTCCGGGCGCGCGACCTGCGCGTGACCTTTCCCGGCGGGCGGCACGCCGTACGCGGGATCTCCCTGGACATCGGCGCAGGCGAGGCCGTCGGCCTGGTCGGAGAATCGGGGTCCGGCAAGAGCCTGAGCGCCCTGGCCCTGGCGGATCTGGTCCCGCACCCGGGACGGGTCGACGCGGGCACGCTCCGCTTCGACGGCCACGATCCGCGCGCGGACCCGCGCCTGGGCACCGAGCTGGCCATGGTCTTCCAGGACCCGATGGCCTCGCTCAACCCGGCCCTGCGCGTGGGCCGCCAGCTCGCCGAGGTGGCCGAGGTGCACCTCGGAGCGTCCCGGGCGCAGGCCACGGCACGCGCCACCGACCGGCTCGGCGCGGTCCGGATCCCCGAGCCCGAACGGCGCGCACGGCAACGGCCGCACGAGTACTCCGGCGGGATGCGACAGCGGGCCGTCATCGCGATGGGCCTGATGGGCGAGCCGAAACTCATCATCGCCGACGAGCCGACCACGGCACTCGACGTGGCCGTCCAGCAACAGGTGCTCGACCTGCTCGCCGAGGTGCGCGCGGACTCCGGTGCCGCACTGCTGCTGATCTCCCACGACCTCGCCGTCGTCGCCCAGGTCTGCGAACGCGTCCTGGTGATGTACGGAGGCCTGGTCGTCGAGGACCTCCCCGTCGCCGGACTGATCCGCGGCGCGGCCCACCCGTACACCCGGGCGCTGGTGGGGGCCGTCCCGACCATGGCCACGGATCCCGGCACGGAACTGGCGACCATCCCCGGCCGCCCGCCGGAACCGGGGGAGGCGGGTCCGGGCTGTCCCTTCGCACCGCGTTGCGCACGGGCCCGGGACCGCTGCCACGACGAGGTCCCCGACCTCACCTCATCCGGCCCCGGCCACAAGGTCGCCTGCTGGTACCCGGTGGACGCGATGGCGGTCGGCGCGCCCGCCCGGACCACCTCCAACGGAGCGGAGGCAACGCCATGAGCTCACTCGAACTGCGCGGAATCACCGTGCGCTACGGTCGCTTCACCGCGGTGGAGAACGTCGACCTGCTGGTGCCGGAGGGAACGGTCACCGGACTCGTGGGCGGCTCGGGGTCGGGGAAATCGACCCTCGGGAAGGCCGTCGTCGGGCTGGCGCCGACGCACTCCGGGCGGGTACTGGTCGCCGGGCGCGACGTCAGGCACCGGCACGGGCGCAGCCCGGTGCAGCTGGTGTTCCAGAATCCGTATGCCTCGCTCGACCCGCGCATGACCATCGGCGCGTCGGTGGCCGAAGCGTGGGCGTCGCCCCGCGGAGCCGAAGGGGGCGAAGCACCAGCCGGGACGGCACCGGCCCGGCGGACCGGCTCGCGCGAAAGATCCGTCCGCAGGGCAACGGTCCGTGAACGCCGCGCGGAACGCGACGCGGAGGTGGCCCGCTGTCTGGAGCTCGTCGGCATCGACCCCGCGCGGGCGGCGCTCACCCCGGACGCGCTCTCGGGCGGCCAGCGCCAACGGGTGGCCCTGGCCAGGGCTCTGGCCGCCCGGCCCGCCGTGCTGATCGCGGACGAGATCACCTCGGCCCTGGACGTGTCGGTCCAGGGCGCGGTGCTCAATCTGCTGCGCCGGCTCCAGCGCGAGCTGGGCTTCGCGATGGTCTTCATCTCCCACAACCTCGCGGTCGTCCGCTACTTGTCCGACCAGGTCGCCGTGATGGACGGCGGACGCCTCGTCGAGTGCGGCCCCACCGACCGGGTGCTGGAGCGCCCGGAGCACCCGACGACCCGGAACCTGCTCTCCTGTGTACCGACTCTCGCCCTCGCCGAGGAGGCGTCATGACCCGACCGCTGAAGATCGACGACTTGTACCGGTTCGAGATCCCCGGTGATCCCGCGTTGTCTCCCGACGGGGAACGTGTCGCCTACACGCTGGCCACCCAGGACGCCGAGAACGACCGCGTGGTCCGCTCCGTGTGGGAGGTGCGCGCCGCGGGAGGCCCGGCCCGGCGGCTCACCCACGGCCCGGCGGACACCACGCCGCGCTGGTCACCGGACGGGGCGCGGCTGGCGTTCCTGCGCGAGGGACAGCTCCATCTGCTGTCCGTCGACGGGGGAGAGGCCGTACCGCTCACCACGCCCGCCCGGTGCCCGGCGGGAGCGGGCACACCGGTCTGGAGTCCGGACGGATCACGGATCGCCTTCTCGGCCCCCGCGACCCGGCGCGAGGACACCGCCCCCGTGGTCATCGACGCCCTCGGCTGGAAGGCGGACGGGTCCGGGCTGATCGGGTCGGTCCGGACGCAACTGTTCGTGGTGGAGGTGGAGTCGGGCGAGGTCGGGCAGCTCACGCACGGCGACCGGCACGCCGGCCCGCCCGCCTGGTCGCCCGACGGCACACAGCTCGCCTACCCGGCGCAGAGCGGCCCGGACGCGGCTGCGCTCGGGACCTCGGCCGCCCATGTCGTAGGGGTCGGGGAAGACGCGCCCGGGCCCCGCCGGATCGGCCCGGCCGAGGGCCTGGCCGGTCCGGTGAGCTGGTTCCCCGACGGATCGGCCCTGCTCGTCGTCGGCCGGACCACGTTCGGCGTCGGCCATCAGGAACTGCTGCGCCAGCCCCTGGACGGATCGGCGCCGGTGTCGGTCAGCGCCGCCCTGGACCGCAATGTCCTGCCCGGCGGGCCGGGCTACCCGGGTGCGCTGCCGCAGTTCCACGGCGACGCCATCGTGTTCTGCGCCCGCGACCGGGGAGCCACGCGCCTGTACCGGGTGGACGCGGCGGGGATCAGCGCCTCTCCGCTGCCCGTCGGCACCGGGGTCAGCGGCTGCTCGGTCGCCACGAAGGCCGGGCGGGCGGCGGTGGTGGTCGCCGACGCGTCGAGCTTCGCCGAGATCGAACTGCTCGACCTGGACGCCTGGACGTCCGGGGAACCGGGCGCGCCGTCCGCCGGATCACAGCCCACGCGACTCACCGACCACATGGCCCGGTCGCTGCCCGAGATCGCCCTCCACCAGGTCACCGAACGCGAGTTCACCCTCGCGGACGGCACCGTGGTGCACGGCATGATCACCCGGGCCGCGCGGACGCCCGCGGGCGGGCCGCTGCTGGTCGACGTGCACGGCGGTCCGCACAACGCCTGGGCGCCGCACTCCGATCCCGCGCACCTCTACCACCAGGAGCTGGCCTCGCTGGGCTGGACCGTCCTGACGCTGAACGTCCGCGCCAGCGACGGCTACGGCGAGGCGTTCTACACGGCCGCCGTCGGCGCCTGGGGCGAGACGGACGAACAGGACGTCCTGCAACCGGTCGCCACCCTTGTTGCCGAGGGGCTCGTCGACCCGGAGCGGATCGCGCTCACCGGCTACAGCTACGGCGGCTATCTGAGCTGCTGGCTCTCCGCCCGCAGCGACCGCTTCGCCGCCGTCGTCCCGGGCGGGATCCTGGTCGACCTGAGGAGCATGGCCGGTACCTCCGAGGAAGGGCATCTGATCGCCGACCACGAGATCGGCGCCCCGGAACGGCTGAGTGAGCTCTCGCCGATCAGCCACGCGGACGCGGTCCGCGCCCCCACCCTGATCCTGCACGGCGGCGCGGACGACACCTGTCCGGTCGGCCAGGCCGAGCAGTGGTTCCACGCGCTGCGGACCCGGGACGTGCCGGCCCGGCTGGTCGTGTACCCCGGCAGCTCGCACCTCTTCCTCCTGGACGGCCGGCCCTCGCACCGGGAGGACTACTCCCGCCGGTTGATCGAATGGGTCACCACGCACACCGACCGCTGAAGCCGTCGAACACCCCGAACCCCCGAAGCCGCAGAACGAAACGGAATGGGAGCCGAACATGACCGACACCACCGCTCTGTCAGCCCGCTGGACCGCCCGTCTCACCGAACTGACCGCCCGCCACCTTGTCCCCGGCGCCAATCTCGGCATCCTGCACCGCGGCGAACTGATCGCCGAGGCCGCCGTCGGCCTGGCCAACACCGACGCCGGGATCGAGACGACCACCGACACCCTGTTCCAGATCGGTTCGATCTCCAAGGTGTGGACCACGACGGTGGCCATGGCCCTGGTCGACGAGGGCCTGCTCGAACTGGACGCGCCCCTCGTCTCCGTACTCCCCGAACTGCGGCTCGCGGACGAGGAGCTGACCCAGGGCGTGACGCTCCGCCACCTCCTGGACCACACCAGCGGGATCGACGGCGATCTGTTCACCGACACCGGCCGGGGCGACGACTGCCTGGAGAAGTTCGTCGCGCTGCTCGGCGACGCCGCCTCCAACCACCCGCTCGGCGCCACCATGTCGTACTGCAACGCGGGCTTCACTCTCCTCGGCCGGGTCCTGGAAGTCGCCACCGGCGTCCAGTGGGACGAGCTGATGCGAGAGCGCCTGTTCCGTCCGCTCGGCCTGACACACACCGTGACCCTGCCGGAAGAGGCGCTGCGCTTCCGGGCCGCCATCGGGCACCTGGGGGACCCGCCGGCGCAGGCCCCGCAGTGGGGGCTGATGCGTTCGGCCGGACCGGCCGGACTGATCTGCTCGACGCCGCGCGAGGTACTGAAGTTCGCCCGGCTGCACCTCGACAACGGCGTCACCGAGGACGGCACCAAGATTCTCTCGGCCGAGGGCGCCACCGCCATGCAGACCCCTCAGGTCGAACTCCCCGACCCGTACATCCTGGGAAACGCCTGGGGGCTGGGCTGGTTCCTCGACAACTGGGACGGGCAGCGGGTGTACGGACACGACGGCGGCACGATCGGGCAGAGCGCGTTCCTGCGGGTGCTGCCCGAGGCCGATCTGGCCATCTGCCTGCTCACCAATGGCGGCGACACCATGAGCCTCTACCGGGACGTGTTCGGGGAGATCGTCCAGGAGCTGGCCGGGGTGACGATGCGCGCCACGATCGAGCCGGCGACGGATCCGGTGGCGGTGGACCCCGCCGACTACGTCGGCGTCTACCAGCGGCTCTCCAGCAGGGTGGAGATCGTGGAGCGGGACGGCGGCCTGGTGATGCTCGACCGGATCACGGGACCGCTCGCCGGACTGGTTTCCGACACGGAGCAGGAGTACGAGCTGCACGCGGTCGAGCCGGGGCTGTTCGTGGTGCGGCGACCGGGCCTCAAGGTCTGGGTCCCGGTCGTGTTCTACACACTCGCCGACGGCACGCCCTACCTCCACCACGGTGGCCGCGCGACCCCCAAGGTGGGCTGACGTGAGCGCAATCGCCACCGCCCTGGAGGCGGGGCTGCGGGGCCTGCTGGCCGACATCGAGGCGCTCGTCCGGACCGAGTCGCCCAGTGATGACCTGGCCGCCGTCGCCGACTGCGCCCGGGTCGTCGCCGGGCTCGGAACCCGGCTGACCGGCACGGCGTCCGAGTGGCTCGACGGTTCGGGGCGGCCCGCCCTGCGCTGGCGCTTCGGCTCCGGCGACCGGGTGCTGCTGCTCGGCCACTTCGACACGGTGTGGCCGGTGGGCTCCTTGGCCGGTCACCCCTTCGAAGTGGCCGGGGGCCGGCTGACCGGACCCGGCTGCTTCGACATGAAGGCCGGTGTGGCACAGCTGTTCCACGCACTGTCGGTGCTCGACGACCTGGACGGGGTGTCGGTCCTGCTCACCGGCGACGAGGAGATCGGCTCCCCGACCTCACGCGCCCTGATCGAGGCCGAGGCCCGCCGCACACGGGCCGTACTCGTCCTGGAGGCGAGCGAGGGAGGCGCGCTGAAGACCGCGCGCAAGGGCGTGTCCGGCTACGAACTGAACATCGCCGGACGCGCGGCGCACGCCGGTCTCGAACCCCACCGCGGCGTCAACACGACCGTCGAACTGGCCCACCAGGTACTGGCGTTGTCCGCGCTCGCCGACCCGGCCACCGGCACCACGGTCACGCCGACCGTGACCTCCTCCGGCACCACCCGCAACACGGTGCCCGACGGCGCCCGGCTGCTGATCGACGTACGGGTGGAGACCGCCGCCGAACAGGAGCGGGTGGACCGTGCCGTGCGGGCTCTCCCACCGGTGCTCGCGGGCGCCTCGCTCACGTTCTCCGGCGGCCCCGACCGGCCGCCGCTGCAGGCGAGCGCCTCAGCCGAACTGTTCGAACTGGCCCGAGCCAGCTACCGGGAGCTGGGCTTCGGCCCTCTGCGCGGGGTGGCGGTCGGCGGCGGCTCCGACGGCAACATCACCGCCGGAGCGGGCACGCCCACGCTCGACGGGCTCGGAGCCGTGGGCGGCGGGGCGCACGCGGACGACGAGCATGTACTCGTCGCCGAACTGCCCCGCCGCGCGGCCCTGGTCGCCTCGCTGGTGGCCTCGCTCGTACGCGAGCCGCCGGTGGGCCGGGTGAGATCGTGAACGGCACGGAGGCGGCCGCCGCGGCCGCTGCCGCGGACCTGGCGGCGCACCGGGCCGGTGTCACCGTCACGGAGCTGCACGGACTGGACGAGATGCGGACGGCCTGCCAGGTGCTGGACCGGGTCTGGCGGCCCGACCCCGGCAATCCGCTGATCACCCCGGAGCTGCTGCGGGTCTTCGCCCACTCCGGCAGTTACGTCGTCGGTGTCCACCAGGACGGCCGGATGGTCGGATTCTGCCTGGGCTTCCTGGCCGCCGCCGGGCTGCACTCGCACATCGCCGGGGTGGACGACAGCGTCCGGGGCCGCAATGTCGGCTACGCCGTCAAACTCCATCAGCGGGCCTGGGCCCTGAGCCGCGGCATCACCGCGATCACCTGGACCTTCGACCCGCTGATCAGCCGCAACGCCTATTTCAACCTGGCCAAACTGGGCGCGGAGCCGAGCGAATACCTGGCCGACTTCTACGGCGCGATGCAGGACGAGGTCAATGCCGGAACCGAGACCGACCGTCTGATGGTCCGCTGGGAACTGACCGGCGAACACGCCGTCGGATCCGCCGCGGGCACACCCCGCCGTGTCACGGTCGACATCGCGGGCGAACACGCGGTGGTCGGCCTGGACACCAAACCCGACGGCGGCCCCTCCGTCGGGCGCCGGGACGGCGACACCGTCCTGGTCCGGATCCCCGCCGAGATCGAGACGCTGCGCCGCACCGACCCACCCCTGGCCCGCGCATGGCGCCACGCGCTGCGCGAGGTGCTCGGCGGCCTGATGGCCGAGGGGCACACCGTCGCCGGATTCACCCGGGACGGCTGGTACGTGATCGACAAACGTCAGGAGAAGCACGCATGAAGCTCGTCGGTGTGGAACTGCGCCGGATCGCGATGCCGCTGGTGGCACCGTTCCGGACCTCGTTCGCCACCCTGACCACCCGGGAGATCCTGCTGGTCAGGGTCGAGACCGAGCACCATGAGGGCTACGGCGAATGCGTCACCATGGCCGATCCGCTGTACTCCTCGGAGTACACCGAGGCCGCCGTGGATGTGCTGCGCAGCCATCTCGTTCCCGCGCTCGCCGCCCTCCCGGCGCTCGACCCCTGGGCGGTCGCCCCGGCACTGGCCGCGTTCAAGGGGCACCGGATGGCCAAGGCCGCGCTGGAGACCGCGGTGCTGGACGCCTGGCTGCGCGCCCATGACCTGTCGATGGGGCAATGGCTCGGGGCAACGGCCGAACGTGTGCCGGCCGGGGTGTCGGTCGGCATCATGGATTCGGTCCCCGCACTGCTCGACGCCGTCGACGGCTATCTGGCCGAGGGCTATCTGCGCATCAAGCTGAAGATCGAGCCCGGCTGGGACGTGGAACCGGTGCGCGCGGTCCGGGAGCGTTTCGGTGACGACATACTGCTCCAGGTCGACGCCAACACCGCGTACACCCTCGCCGACACCGCACAGCTGGCCCGGCTCGACCCGTACCGGCTGCTGCTGATCGAACAGCCCCTGGACGAGGAGGACATCCGGGGCCACGCGGCGCTGGCGGAGCGGGTGAACACTCCGATCTGCCTCGACGAGTCCATCGTCTCCGCCCGCTCGGCGGCCGACGCGATCGCGATGGGCGCCTGCTCGGTCGTCAACATCAAGCCGGGGCGGGTCGGCGGCTATCTGGAGGCCCGGCGGATCCACGACGTGTGCGCCGCGCACGGTGTCCCGGTCTGGTGCGGCGGAATGCTGGAGACCGGCCTCGGCCGGGCCGCCAACGTCGCCCTCGCCGCGCTGCCCGGCTTCACCCTGCCCGGCGACACCTCGGCCTCCGGCCGGTACTACCGGACCGACATCACCGAACCGTTCGTGCTGAAGGACGGCCACCTCGACGTGCCGCGCGCGCCCGGCCTCGGACTCTCGCCGATCCCCGGGCAACTGGCCGAAGTGACGGAATCGACCGAATGGATCAGCCGATGACCACCCATGGGCCCGACACTGTGGAGACACGCATCCGGACCGCCTTCGGCGAAGCCGGTGTCCAGGGCTTCTTCTTCGCCCGGGACATCGACGGCGAACGCACGATCGCCGTCGCGGCGGACGAACCGGTCTGCCTCGCCTCCGTGTTCAAGATCCCGGTCGCCCTCGCCTATGCCCGTGAGGCCGCGGCGGGGCGACTGAAGAGGACCGAGCGGCACGCCGTGGACCCGAAGTACCGCGACGGCGGCATCGGCACCTCGGGCTGCGCCGACCCGGTCGAGATGAGCCTGCGCGACCTGGTCCACATGATGATGACGATGAGCGACAACGCCGCCACCGATGTCGTGCTGGACCGGGTCGGGCTGGACACGGTGAACCGGATGCTCGCCGAACTGGGCCGGAAACAGACCCACCTGGTCGGTGGCTGTCTGGAGCTGACCAGCTCGCTCTTCGCCGATCTCGGTGTGACCACCGAGGTAGCGGCACACGCGAAGATGGCGGCACTGACCGCTCAGGGACCGGAAGAGATCATGGAGCTGTCGGTGTGCGTTCCCGGGCGTACCACCCGGGGTACGGCCCGTGACGTCGCCGAACTGCTGGCCCTCGTCTGGCGTGACGAGGCCGGCCCGGCCGAGGCGTGTGCCGAAGTGCGGGCCGTGATGTCGCAGCAGATCTGGCCGCACCGGCTGTCGTCCGGCTTCCACGACGGCTACCGCGTCGCAGGCAAGACCGGAACGCTGCCGGGCTGGCGCAACGAGGCCGGGGTGGTCGAGGACCCCGGCGGCGGGCGCTGGGCGGTGGCCGTGTTCACCCGGTCCGACATCCCCGACTTCCGCAACCCCCGGGCGGACCGGGTGATCGGGCAGGTGGCGGCGCTCGCCGTGGACGAACTCCGATCCACTACCTTGTGATGATGACGGGGCAGCCACGAGCCGTGCTCGGCCGGATCCTCAACGATCTGGGTTCGACGTTGATCGAGGTGGTGGCCGGAGAAGCCGACCCGGCCCGCACGGTCAGCGGAGTGCTCATCCAGGACCCGCTGGACGAGCCCGCCAGGCTGCCCGGCGCGGTGGTGCTCGGCGTCGGGGTGTATGGCGCCGAGCCGGTCGCCGCCCTGGTCGACCGGGCGGCCGGGCTCGGCGCGGTGGCCGTGGTGGTCCGGTCCCCGGTCCCGGTGGAAGGACCCGTTTCCGAGGCGGCCGCGCGCACGGGCCTGACCGTGCTCGGACTGACGCCCGGCGCGTCCTGGGCCCAGGTGGCCGCGCTGCTGCGGTCGTTGCTCGCCGCCGACGAACTGGGCACGGTCGGTGGCCCCGACGAGGCCGACGGCGCCGAGCCGCTCGCCGGTGACCTGTTCGCGCTGGCCAACGCGACGGCCGGGCTGCTGGACGGCCCGGTCACCGTGGAGGACCGCGGGGGACGGGTGCTCGCCTTCTCCAGCAGGCAGGACGAGGGCGACGACGCCAGGATCGCCACCATCCTCGACCGCCAGGTGCCCGCCGAGAAACTGCGCGCCCTGGAGCAACTCGGCGCCTTTCAGGCCCTTTACCGCAAGGAGGAACCCGTCTATGTGGCCGGCATCTCCGACAAGCCCCGGGTCGCGATCGCCGTCCGCGCGGGCGGCGAGATCCTCGGATCGATCTGGGTCGTGGTCGACGGACCGCTGAGCGGGGACCGTACGCAGGCCCTGCACGAGGCCGCGAAGGTGGCCGCACTGCATCTGCTGCGCCACCGCACGGGCGAGGACGTGGAACGGCGGTTGCGCGCGGACCTGCTCGCCACGGTCCTGGAGGGCGGCCCCCACGCCCCGCAGGCCGCCGTACGGCTGGGTTTGTCCGTCCAGCCCGCCTGCGTACTGGCACTCGCGGTGACCGGTGAGCCATCGGCGCCCGACCGGGTGGTCGCGAGCCACCGCGTCTCCGAGGCCCTCGCCCTGCACCTGGCCGCCATCCACCCCCGGACGGCCGCGGCCTCGCTGGGAGGCGTCACCTACGCGGTCCTGCCCACGAGTTCGGACGAGCACGCGCTGCGGGTGGCCGATGCGTTCCTCGGCCGCGTGGGCGATCGCGTCCCCGCCGTCATCGGCATCGGCCGACTCGCCGCCCGCCCGGCCGAGCTGCGCCGCTCCCGCGCCGACGCGGACCGGGCGTTGCGCGTCCTGGGCTCCGGCCGCTCCCAGCGAAGATCCGCACGACTGTCGGACGTCTACGCCGCCTCGCTGCTGGAGGAGCTCACGGACCGGATCGCCGCCGAGGACGACCTTCCCGACGGCCCGGTCGTCCGGCTGCGCGCCTACGACGCCCAGCACCACACCGCCCTCACGGACACCCTGGAGGCCTGGCTGAGCACCTTCGGCGATGTGGCCGCCGCCGCTGCCGCCGTCCACATCCACCCCAACACCTTCCGTTACCGGCTCAAACGGCTGGCCGTGGTGGCGGGCATCGACCTCGACGATCCGGAGGCCAGATTCGAAGCCATGCTGCAGCTGCGGCTGAGCCCGCCGCACCCTTGAACCCGCTACGGCCGTCGTCATGACACGCGCCCCCGTCCCCGCCCCGGGCGGGCACGATGATGAAAGAGTTCTCGGAGCGACGGGACACACCGAGACCCGCGTGTCCGCGTATGCGCACCACCGAATGCCGACGATGGGACAGATGCCATGCCTCTCAAGGGCGAGTACGAGCCGAGCCCCGCGCAGTGGGTCCGTGATCAGGTCGAGTTGTTCGAGAGCTCCGGCGGTATGGAGGGGACCATGATGCGGGGCCTGCCGGTCATCATCCTGACCACCCGCGGGGCCAGGAGCGGCAAGATCCGCAAGACCCCGCTCATGCGGGTCGAGCACGACGGGACGTACGCCGTGGTCGCTTCGCAGGGCGGCGCTCCCCAGCACCCGGTCTGGTACCACAACCTCGTCGCCGACCCGCGCGTGGAGTTGCAGGACGGCCCGGCCCGGCAGGACATGAACGCCCGCGAGGTCACCGGCGAGGAGAAGGCGCTGTGGTGGCAGCGAGCGGTCGACGCGTTCCCCGACTACGCCGACTACCAGCTCAAGACCGACCGGCAGATTCCGGTCTTCGTGCTGGAACCGGCGGCCGAGCAGCACTGACGACCGCACAGGGGAGGCGCCCCGCTGTCTGCGGCGTCTCCCCCTCTTCGTCGAAGCGGTCGATGTCATCGGTGCGGCCGGGCGACGACACGCGGGGGCTCCTCAGTACGTACGGGGAAGGGGAGTGCACCTCGGTCTGCCGTCAGTCACGGCTGTATCGGGCGGTAGGGGTGCGGGTGCCCCCGTACGCGGCACGTCCGATCGGCCGGGCCCGCCGCGCCGGTGCGGTGAGCACTCAGCCCGGTCAGCCGGCGGACGTGGTGGACGATCCCCTCGTGCCTGCCGCGGGCACGCTCGCGCGAGTGGCCGCCCAGACGAGCAGCGCGAGTGCGCTGATCGCGGCGCCGAGTATGCACACCGCACCCCATCCGGCCCTCGCGTAGACGGTCGTCGAGGCGAGGGCGCCCGTGGCGCTGCCGATCGAGTAGAAGATCATGTATCCGCCGATCAGACGGCTGCCGGCGTCGGGGCGGACCGCGTAGATCAGGCTCTGGTTCGTGACGTGGACGGCCTGCACGGCGAGATCGAGGAGGACCGCGCCGATCGCCAGCGCCCAGAGCGACTGCCGGGTGAAGGCGAGGGGGAGCCATGACATGGTGAGCAGGGTCAGGGCGATGCCGGTCGTCCGTCCGGCGAGACCGCGGTCGTGCAGGCGCCCCGCCGGAGCTGCCGCGAGCGCGCCCGCCGCCCCCACGAGCCCGAACGCTCCGATCGCGGTGTGCGACAGCGACAGCGGGGGTGCGCTCAGCGGGAGCGCGACACAGCTCCACAAGGTGCTGAAGGCGGCGAAGATCAGCAGGGCGAGCAGAGCGCGGACCCGCAGGACGCGTTCCTCGGCGAACAGCGTGAGCGTCGAGCGCAGGAGCCGCGTGTACCGCATGGCCGAGGGCGCCGCCGAGCGTCGCGGCAGCACCCGGTACAGGGCCAGGGTGAGCACGAGCGTCAGCGCCGCGGAGGTGAGGTAGACCGATCGCCAGCCCGCGAGGTCGGCCAGCGCACCGGAGACCGTGCGGGCGAGCAGGATTCCGATGACGATTCCGCTGGTGACCAGGCCGACCGCGCGGCCGCGCCGTTCCGGGGCGGACAGCGATGCGGCGAAGACCACGAGGGTCTGGGTCACCACGGCGAGAAAGCCCACCGCGGCCAAAGCGGTCAGCAGGATCGGTGCGGTGGCGGCGGTGCCGGTGGCGATGAGCGCCGCTGCCAGCAGTGCCAACTGGGTCACGACGAGGGTCCGCCGGTCGACGAGATCGCCGAGCGGCACGAGCAGGAACAGTCCGAGCCCGTAGCCGATCTGGGTGAGGGTGACGACGATGCCGACGGTCGCCGCACTGATCCCGAAGTCCCGGCTCAGGGTGACCAGAAGGGGTTGCGCGAAGTAGACATTGGCCACCGCCACGCCGGACGCGACCGCGAACAGCAGCGTCGTGCGTCCGGACGGCGCGTTCGCCGGTGTCCCCCCGCTCGTCTTCCCGGTCCTCGTCGTTGTCCCGCTGTCGGCCATGAGGCACCCCTTGATCGAGTCGGTTGCAAGTTGCTACCAATCGGACCGTAGTGCCGACTGGTAGCATGTTGCAACCGACGGTGCGAAGGGGAACGACATGGTCAAGCGGACACGCTTCAACGACAGCGACTGCCCGGTGGCTCGTTCGGTGGACGCGATCGGCGACTGGTGGTCGCTCCTGATCGTCCGCGACGCGTTCGACGGGAGCCGCCGCTTCGGGGAGTTCCAGCGCAGTCTCGGCGTGGCGAAGAACATCCTCGCGGCGCGCCTGCGCGACCTGGTCGCGGGCGGCATCCTCGACATGGTCCCGGCGGCCGACGGCGGCGCCTACCACGAGTACGTGCTGACGGCCAAGGGCCGGGACCTCTTCGCGGTGATCGTGGCGCTGCGGCAGTGGGGCGAGGGGCACTTCTTCGAACCCGGCGAACCGCACTCGGAGATGGTCGATCTGCGGCACGGCCGCCCGCCCCGGGGCCTGGAGATCCACTCCGCCGACGGGCGGCGGCTCGGACCGGACGACGTCACGGTACAGAAGCTCCAACGGCCCGCGGCGCCGGCAGCGGCCTCCGAATAGGCCGAGGGGCCACGCGTCCCGGAGCTGCCGCCGCCCTCTCCCGGCCGCCCGCCCCACACGCCTACGGGTCCGCACGGCCCCCGGACAGCCGAACAGGACGCGCGTCCGCCCGACCGCCCGCGCTCCAATGGACGGGTGACCGCGCCTCCCGACGACTGCCTCGCGCGCAATGAGTGGCTCTGCGGTGCCTATCTGAGCAGCCGTCGCGAGATCCTCCGCGACGCCGTCATCGAGCACCTCCAGCTCACCGCGGTCTCCGTGCTCATCGGGCTCGCCCTCGCCGTTCCGCTCGCCCTCGCGGCCCGCCACCGGCGCTGGGCGGCGGGCCCGGTTCTCGGTGTGACGACGATCCTGTACACCGTGCCTTCGCTCGCCATGTTCTCGCTGCTGCTGCCGGTGTACGGACTCTCCGCCTCGCTCGTCGTCGCCGGACTCGTCCTGTACTCGCTCACCCTGCTCGTCCGGAACATCCTCGCCGGACTGCGGGCCGTGCCCGAGGAGACCAGGCTGGCCGCGCGCGGCATGGGATACGGATCCGTGCGGCTGCTCGTCGCCGTGGAACTCCCCCTCGCCCTGCCGGCCGCCATGGCCGGACTGCGTATCGCGACCGTCTCCACGGTCTCCCTGGTCACGGTCGGCGCGATCGTCGGGTACGGCGGACTCGGCAACCTCATCTACGCCGGGATGAACACGTACTTCAAGGCCCAGGTGCTCACCGCCTCCGTCCTCTGCGTCCTCATCGCCGTCGCCGCCGACCTGCTGCTCCTCCTCCTGCAGCGCATCCTGACGCCGTGGACCCGGAGGCGGGCGTGAACACCCTCGCCGACGCCTGGACCTGGCTCACGACCGCGGCGCACTGGTCCGGCGACGGCGGCATCTGGAACCGGCTCGGCCAGCATCTGTTCCTCACGGTCGTCTGCCTGCTGATCAGCTGTCTGATCGCGCTGCCCGTGGCCCTGGTCCTCGGCCATCTCGGCAGGGGCGGCGCGCTCGCCGTCAACCTCTCGAACATCGGCCGGGCCGTGCCCACCTTCGCCGTGCTGGTGCTGCTGCTCCTCACCCCGATCGGCGGGCACGGCGAGTGGCCGACCGTCATCGCCCTTGTGCTCTTCGCCGTACCGCCGCTGCTCACCAACGCCTACGTGGGCATGCGAGAGGTCGACCGCGACGTCGTACGGGCGGCCACGGGGATGGGTATGACGGGCAGACAGCTGATGCTGGGTGTCGAGGTGCCGCTCGCCCTGCCGCTGATTCTCACCGGCGTACGGATCGCCGCCGTCCAACTCGTCGCCACCGCCACCCTCGCGGCGCTGGCGGGCGGCGGCGGACTCGGCCGCATCATCACCGCGGGCTTCAACCTCGCCTCGACCGCGCAGGTCGTCGCCGGGGCCGTTCTCGTCGCCGCCTTCGCCCTCGTCGTCGAAGGGCTCTTCGAAGTGGTGCAGCGGCTCGCCCCCGACCGGGGCCGCGGCGAGGGATCCGGATGAGGCCGCGACCGGCACCCTCCATGCTCCTGGCGCTCTTGTCGGCGAGCGCCTGCACGACCGGTCCCTCCCTGGAGAGCCGGGGCGCGGTCACCGCACCGCCGGGCGACAGCAAGCACCTCACCATCGGCTCCGCCGGCTTCACCGAGAGCGATCTCCTCGCCCAGATGTACGCCGCTCTGCTCGGTCGGGCCGGCTACTCCACGAAGACCATCTCCGTCACCAATCGCGAGATCTACGAACCGGCGCTGGAGAGCGGCCAGATCGACGTCGTGCCGGAGTACACCGCCACCCTCGCCGACTGGCTGAACGCCAGGAAGAACGGCGCGGACGCCACCCCGGTCGGTTCGCCCGACCTCGCCGCCACCATGAGGGCCCTGCGCGCCCTCGCCGAACCGCGTGGCCTCACCGTCCTCGACCCCGGGCGCGCAGTCGACCAGAACGCCTTCGCGGTCGCCGCTCCCTACGCGGCGAAGCACCGGCTGAAGACCCTCAGCGATCTGGGCCGGTCAGGGCTGCCCGTGCGGCTGGCCGCCGGTGACGAATGCGTACAGCGCCCCTACTGCGCACCGGGGCTGAGGAAGACCTACGGCATCCGTGTCACCGCCGTGGACCCCAAGGGCGTCGGCACCACCCAGGCCAAACAGGCCGTCCAGAGGGGTCAGGACCAGATGGTGCTGACCACCACCACCGACGCCACCCTGGACAGCTTCGGCCTCGTGCTGCTCGCCGACGACAAGCACCTGCAGAACGCCGACTACATCGTCCCCGTCGTCAACCGGTCCCGGGCGGGCGGCGAAGGTGTACGCAAGGCGCTGGGCAAGCTCAACACCGTACTGACCACCGCCGACCTGGCCGGGCTCGACGAGCGGGTCGACAGCTGGCGACGGCTGCCCGAGGACGTGGCACGTGCGTATCTGGAGTCCAAGAGCCTCATCCCGCGCGGCTAAGGGCTGTCCCGCAATCCCTGGTGGATCAGCGCGCGGCGTCAGATGCGGTGCATCGCAAGGCGGAGGGACGTCCGCATACTGGATGTATGCGGACGTTCCGACAACGCGGCGAGGATGGGGCCTCCCCTGTTCGAGCGCAGCCGAGAGCTTGGGGAAGTAGCTGACGCCGCGCGCCCGCCAGGGATTACGGGATAGCCCTCAGGGCCTCTCGTTCGGATCTTGCCGGGCTCGCGTGGCTTCGCGGGTCAGGCCCTCAGCCTGCCGGGCAGCCAGCCCAGCTGCACGGCCTGCTGGAACGGCCCGCCGCCCTCGTGATCGTTGAAGTCGTACACCTCGATGGCCTTGTCCTGGTGGGCGTAGGCGTTGAAGGCGGCGAAGACGGTCGAGGGCGGGCAGGTCATGTCCTCCAGGGCTGTCGAGAACAGCGCGGGTGCCCGCCCGCGCGCGGCGAAGTGCACCCCGTCGAAGTAGGACAGGGTGGCCCGAGCCCGCTCGGCCCGGCCCCGGTGCGTCCTGAGGTAGTTGCCCACCTCGCGGTACGGGTTGCGGTCGGTGACGGTGAGCGCGCGGGGGAAGTCGCACAGGAACGGGACGTCCGGCGCGATCGCCACGAGGTCGGGTATCAGGCCCGCGACGGCGAGCGTGATGCCACCGCCCTGGCTCTCGCCGATGGCCGCGGTGCGTGTCGCGTCGGTCAGGGGATGCGAGCGCGCTGCCTCCACCGCCCGTACCGCGTCGGTGAACACGCGACGGTAGTAGAACGCGTGCGGGTCCTCGATGCCCCGGGTCATGAAACCGGGGAACGAGGGCGCGCTGCCCACCGGGTCGGGGGTGTCGCCGACCAGCCAGCCGCTGCCCTGGCCCCGGGTGTCCATCACGAAGTGGGCGAAACCGGCCGATGCCCAGAGCAGATGGGTGTGGGCCAGGCCCCTCCCGCCGCCGTAGCCGATGAACTCCACGACCACCGGCAGCGGTTCGGTGGTGCCCGTCGGCAGGACGAACCAGCCCTTGACCGGGTGCCCGCCGAAGCCCGCGAACGTCACGTCGTACACGTCCACGGTCGTCAGCCCCGTATCCGTACGCCGCTCGAACCGGGCGCCGAGATCATGGGACCGGGCCTCGTCGAGTGTCCGCGACCAGAACGCGTCGAAGTCCGCCGGCTCCACCGAACTGCTGCGGTGGTCGCGCAACTCGTCGAGGGGCAGATCGAACAGGGACATGAGGACCGCCTTCTTCACAGGGTGAGTGATCACCGCGGGGGATGGTTGATCACACGGTACGGGGCGGGCGGCGCGTCGACGAGGGTGTCCCCGGCTGCGGAAGAGGTCGGCGCGGACCATGTGGGCGCCGGTCGTGACACCTCGCACCGCGCCGCGTCCGCAATCGGGCGAAAACACGTTGCCCGCGGGCCGGACGCCTGAGAGGCTCCCTCTCATGCCCGACACCGATTCCAGCGGTTCGCGCCAGGTCGCCGCGCTCTTCTCGCACGGCCGTCTGACGGCGATCCCACGCAAGACGGCCCGACGCGAGCAGTTGCTCGTCCATCTCACCGAGACGCTCTTCGAGCGCGACCGGACCTACACCGAACGCGAGGTCAACGAGGCACTGCTGACGGTGCACGAGGACTGCTCGGCGCTGCGCCGCTATCTGGTCGTCGCCGGCCTGCTGGTCCGGCCCAAGGACGGAAGCAGCTACCGGCGCGGACGCTAGTGCTGCGGCCGGAGAAATGCTTCCGACCACGGCACCCGGACGGGTTGCGTCGGCCGGCATTCGTGTGCACCGTGCTCGCCCTACGCGTCCGACACCGAGTCGAACCGCACCTCGTCCCGCCCCACGCCCCGAGCGTCGGCGTCCACCGACCGGCGCAGCGCCTCGTGGAGCTTGGCCGGGGTCAGCACGCCGAGGAACCGTGACCCGTCCAGCACCGCGACCCATCCGGCGTCGTGCTGGAGTATTTTGCTGAACGCCTGCTTCAGCGGGGCCCCGACCGGCACCCAGGCGTCCATCCGGCGAGCCAGGTCCCCGACCGTGCCGTACTCCCCGGCGATCCGCAGCGCGTCCGCCGCCACCCAGCCGTGCAGGTCGCCCCCGTCGTTCACCACGACCGCCCAACGGGCCCCCGCACCGCTCAGCCGCGCTGCCGCCGACCGGACCGGCTCGTCCAGCCGGGCGACCGGCGGCTCCTCCAGATCGTCCGGTTCGATCGTGGTGACCGACAGACGTTTCAGGCCCCGGTCGGCGCCGACGAATCGGGCCACGTACGGAGTCGCGGGAGACCCGAGCACAGCCGCCGGGCTGTCGAACTGCTCGATGCGCCCCGTCCCGTACACCGCGATGCGGTCACCCATCCGCACCGCTTCCTCGATGTCGTGGGTGACCATCAGGACCGTCTTCCTGACGGCGGCCTGCAGGTTCAGGAATTCGTTCTGCAGCCGCTCCCGCACCACCGGGTCGACCGCGCCGAACGGCTCGTCCATCAGCAGCACCGGCGGATCGGCGGCCAACGCCCGTGCCACGCCCACGCGTTGCCGCTGGCCACCGGAGAGCTGGGCGGGGTAGCGGGAGCCGTAGGTCTTCGGGTCGAGGCCCACCAGATCGAGCAGTTCGGCCGCGCGCTCACGGGCCCTCGCCCGCTTCCAGCCGACCAGCGAGGGGACGGTCGCGGTGTTGTCAAGGATCGTGCGGTGCGGGAAGAGTCCCACCTGCTGGATGACGTAGCCGATCCGGCGGCGCAGCTTCACCGGGTCCACGCCGGAGATGTCCTCGCCACCGACCCGGATCCGGCCGGACGACGGCTCGATCAGCCGGTTCACCATCATCATCGTGGTGGTCTTGCCGCAGCCGGACGGGCCGACGAGGGTGACCAGTTCCCCCTCGGCGACCTCGAAGGAGAGTCCGTCGACCGCTCTCGTACCGTCCGGGTAGACCTTGCCGACCTGCTCGAACCGGATCATTCCTGCACGGTAGGAGGCCTCCGGGCGGTCCGCACACGGGCCGCGACCGTCCGTGTCGCGGGCCGTGTGCTGAACTGTGCGCGGAACATCTGATTCAGGAGCACCTTGTGAGCAGCTACCGGCATCCCGGCATCGTCTTCACCGACCGCTATTTCACGGTCCCGCTCGACCACGCCGATCCGGGCGGTGAGCAGATCGAGATCTTCGGCAGAGAAGCCGTGGCGAGCGGCAGGACCGGCGAGGAACTGCCCTGGCTGGTCTATCTGGAGGGCGGCCCCGGCTTCGGCGCCCGGCGCTTCGTCGGTACGGAGGCATGGCTGGGACGGGCTGTGCGGGAGTTCCGGGTGCTGCTCCTGGACCAGCGCGGAACCGGTCTCTCCACCCCAGCCAACCGGCAGACCCTGCCGCTGCGCGGCGGCCCGCGCGAGCAGGCGGACTACCTCGCCCGCTTTCGCTCCGACAGCATCGTCCGCGACTGCGAGCTGATCCGCCCGCAGCTGACCGGCGGCGACCCGTGGACGGTCCTCGGCCAGTCCTTCGGCGGCTTCTGCGCCGTCCGCTATCTGTCGGCCGCCCCCGAAGGGCTCAAGACCGTCCTCATCACCGGTGGTCTGCCCTCGCTCGACGCGCACGCCGACGACGTCTACCGGGCCGCCTACCCACGGATCGAGCGCAAGGTCGCGGCCCACTACGCCCGCTACCCGCAGGATGTCGGGCGCGCCCGGGAGATCACCGCTCACCTCGCGGAACACCGCCCGGACAGCGCCGGACACCGTCTGACGCCCGAGGGATTCCAGTCCCTCGGCATCATGCTGGGCGGTGGCAACGGCAGCCACCAGCTGCACTATCTGCTGGAGAACGCCTTCGTCCGCACGCCGCACGGCACCGAGCTGTCCGACACCTTCCAGGAGGCCATGCGCACGGCCGCTTCGTTTGCCGGGCATCCGCTGTACGCGCTGATGCACGAGGCGATCTACGGCCAGGACGAGCGGCCCACCGCCTGGGCCGCGGAGCGGGTCCGGGCCGAATTCCCGCAGTTCGACGCGGCCGAGGCGCTCAAGGGCGACGGCCCGGTGCTCTTCACCGGTGAGAGCATCCACCCCTGGCACTTCGAGGTCGATCCGGCACTGCGCCCGTTGCGCGAGACCGCCGAGCTGCTGGCCTCCCGTACCGACTGGGCACCGTTGTACGACACCGCACGCCTGGCCGCCAACGAAGTGCCGGTCGCCGCCGCCGTCTACCACGACGACATGTATGTCGACACCGGGCACGCGCTGCGTACGGCGTCGGCGATCCGCGGGCTCCGTACCTGGGTCACCAACGAGTACGAGCACGACGGGCTGCGCGCGGGCGGACCGCGTGTACTGGACCGGCTGCTCGCCCTCGTCCGGGACGAGGTCTGACCCCGTGCCCTCTCGACGTCAGGAGCCGGTCATGCGGGGGACGTGACCGGCTCCTGACAGCACGGAGGGCGATTCTCGTACGGGGCGCCGTCTGCGCGCGGGGCGGCTCAGCTCTGCAGGGCGTCCAGCGTCGCGTCCAGGCTCGCCGCCGAGCGAGGGGCGCGGTTGTGAGGAAGCTTCGACAGGACCGCCGCCATGCCGCACGAGTTGGTGACGGCGGAGAAGACCAGACCGGAGCCGATGCCGGCGGAGATCCAGCGCGCGGCCGGGAAGCGCACCCCGGCCAGCAGGCCGGCCACCACGAGCGAACCGGCCGCGAGCCGGACCTGACGATCCATCGGCCAGGTCGCCCGTGTTCCGGCGGGACGGTCGAGATCGCGCCCCTCGCCCTCCCAGGCGGAGGTGCCGCCGGACAGCGTGACGGCCTCGATGTCCGCCGCCGCGAGAATGTCGCAGGCCCGGGTCGAGCGGACACCGGAGGCGCAGACCACGAGCAGCGAGCCGCGGGCCGCCGCGGACTTCAGCGCGGGCACGGCCTCGGGGAAGCGGTCCAGCGGAATGTTCAGGGCACCGGGAACGTGCCCGGAGGCGTACTCGCCGGGAGCCCGCACATCGATGACGGTGAACTCCGCGAGACGGGCCGCGGCCTGGGCGGGGGAGAGGGAGACGGGGCTGGTCACGAGCAGTGTTTCCTTTCGTTCACCGGGGCTGGGGAGGGACTCGGTCCCTCCCTTCCCTTTCAGGTTAGAATACCCCTTGGGGTATCAGGAGGAGGATGTGTGGAACTCGACATGGCGGCCGACGAACTGAAGTCGGTCCTCAACCGCCTTCGCCGCGCTCAGGGCCAGCTCGCCGGGATCATCAGGATGATCGAGGAGGGCCGGGACTGCGAGGACGTCATCACGCAGATGGCGGCCGTCTCCCGGGCGCTCGACCGGGCCGGTTTCGCGATCATCGCCACGGGCCTGCAGCACTGCATGGCCGACGGTGGTGGTGAGCCCGCCGACCGCGACCAGATGCGGGCGCGACTGGAGAAGCTCTTTCTCTCGCTGGCCTGAGCCGGGGGTGGCGCCGGCCGGCCGGGGGATCGACGTCGTGGCTCTCACGCCACGGCGTCGACGAGCATGAACACGGCCACGGCCAGCAGTACCGCGCCGAAGATCCGTTGGAGCGCGGCCGTGGACACCTTCGAGGCCAGCCGCTGCCCGTCCCAGGCCCCGAGGACCGCCGCCGCCGTGAACGGGGCGATCACCGCCCAGTCCAGCGCGGTGGGCGTGGCGAGGCGGGCGATCAGGGCCGCCGTGGAGTTCACCGTGATGACGAGCAGGCTGGTCCCGACCGCCGAGGCCATCGGGACGGCCAGCACGGTGACCAGGGCGGGCACCGCGAGAAATCCGCCGCCCACGCCGAGGAACCCGGTCACGGCGCCGAGACCGGCGCCCGCGCCCACGGTCCGCCCGGCGGGTACGGGGTCCGAACCGCTCCCGTGCCGGGAGGCGGGCTCCGCCCGGGGGCGGAGCATCCGTACCGCGGCGACCACCGCGAGCACGGCGAACGCCGCGGTCAGCAACCCGGACGGAATCCGCACCGACAGCGCTCCGGCGACCGCGGCCGGAACGATTCCGGCCACCGCGAAGAGTCCTCCCGTACGCCAGCGGACCCTGCCCTCCCTGGCATGGGCGACCAGCCCGGTGAGGGATGTGGCGATGACGATGAGCAGCGCGGCGGTGGTGGCCGCGGCCGGGGTGAAGCCGAGCAGATAGATCAGCGCGGGGACGGCGAGAACACTTCCCCCGCCGCCCAGCCCTCCGAGCGCCAGACCGACCACCGCCCCGGCGATCAGTGCCAGGATCAGCGAGGTGGTCATGAGATGGTGCCCGCCGCCCCGCGCCGGTCGCGCACGGGCAGACCGCGGCCGGCCCAGGCGGTCATGCCGCCCACCACATCGACGGCCGGGATTCCCCGGTCGGCGAGTATGCGGGCGGCCGTCCGCGAGCGGTGACCGGAGCGGCAGATCACCACTACCGGACGGCCCGTTGCCGAGTCCGGCAGCGACGCGCCCCCGGTCAGCCGGGACAGCGGCAGATGGAGCGCGCCCGGCGCGTGGCCGGCCTGCCACTCGGCCGGTTCGCGCACGTCGAGCAGCACCGCCGCACCCTCGGCGGTCCGCCGGGCGGCCTCGGCCGGAGTGATGCGGCTCGGACCGCGACGGAAGAAGGACAACAGGGAAGGCAAGGGAAACTCTCCTCGGGTGCGGGTGCGGGTGCGGAGCGCTGGGTATCGGCGGTCAGGTCGCGGTCGCGGCGGAGGTGGGGACGGGTGCGGGGACGGTCGGGCTCAGACCGGCCTGCGCCGCCGCCGCGAAGCCGTCGTCGACGGCCACCACCTCTCGTCCCGCGGCGTCCAGCACAGACGCGGCGATGGCCGCCCGCATACCGCCCGCGCAGTGCACCCACACGACGCCCGGCGGCACCTCGTCCAGTCGCCGGCGCAGTTCGTGCACGGGAATGTGCAACGCCCCCGCGATCGCACCGCCGCTGTGCTCGGCGTCCCTGCGCACATCGAGAACCACCGGGTCCTCGCCGCGCGCCCGTGCGGCTGCCAGACCCGCGAAGTCGGATCTGCGGAACGACCGCAGCGCCGCCGGTGCGCGCACCCAGTCCTCGGGGCGGCCGGTGGCGGCGGCCACCGGCCGCCCCATGCCGACGCGCGACAGCTCCCGCTGCGCGTGCGCGACATCCGCGGCCGTGCTCGCGAGCAGGGTGACCGGCTTGCCCCAGGGGATCAGCCAGGCCAGATATGTCGCGAGCTGTCCCTCGCCCTCGAAATTGAACGATCCGGCCACATGCCCCTCGGCGAACGCCACCCGGCTGCGCAGATCCACCACCCACTCACCCGCGGCGAGCCGCCGGGATATCTCCTCGGCGTCGGCCGCATCCGGCGGGGTCAGATCGAGCGGATCGGGGCCCGCCGCATTGGCCGGTCCCATGTGCGCGTAGTACGCGGGCACGTCGTCGAGACCGGCGAGCAGGTCCGCGACGAAGGTGTCGACGTCCTTGACCAGCGCGTCGTTCCGGCTGCGCTCCTCGCCGATCGTCGTGGCCGTCCCCTCGGCCCGGGCGGACGAACAGAAGCTGCCGAAGCCGTGTGTCGGCAGAACGGGAACGGTGTCTTCGAGTTCGTCGGCGAGCCGGTGCGCGGAGGCGTGCTGGGCGCGGGCCAGTTCGGCGGTGAGCCGGGGCTCCACCAGGTCGGGCCGGCCCACGCTGCCGATCAGCAGCGAACCACCGGTGAAAGCGGCGACTGCCCGGCCTTCCTCCTCCAGCACATAGGACGTGTGGTGCGGAGTGTGTCCGGGAGTGGCGAGCGCGCGCAGCGTGAGGCCGTCGTCGACCGCGGCGGTGTCACCGTCGGCCACCGGGACCCGGGTGAAGGAGACCTCCGCTGCGGCGGGCACCAGGTACCGCGCCCCGGTGAGGCGCGCCAGCTCCAGGCCGCCGGTCACGTAGTCGTTGTGCAGATGGGTCTCCACCACCAGGGCGATCCGCACGCCGCGCCGGGCGGCCGCGGTGATGACCCGGTCGATGTCGCGCGGCGGATCCACGGCCACGGCGGCCCGCTGCCCGCCCGCCAGATAACTGCGGTTGCCGAGGCCCGCTGTCTCCATGGTGTCGACGAAGAACACGACACGACTCCTTCCGTACGCTGTACCCGGGGGGGTATCTCTTGTTCAGATTAACATTTATACCCCGGGGGGTATGCCTTGCTCGGGTGAGACATGGGCAACGTCGGGAAGAGGGAGTCGCAGAGCGAAAGCGAAGAGGGGGCGTGAGGCGGGAACGGGGCCGATCGGACCCGTCGGCGCCCGGTCCCCGGACAACGGAGAAGGGGGGGGGGGGGGGGGGGGGGGGGGGGGGGGGGGGGGGGGGGGTGGGGTGGGGGGGGGGGGGGGGGGGGGGGGGGGGGGGTGGCGGGGGGCGGGGGGGGGGGGCGGGGCGGGCCGGCCCGCGCGCGCCCCCCCCCCCCCCCG
>NZ_JBVJMV010000044.1:0-64156 GCF_055584025.1 Streptomyces sp. NPDC104309
GCCGACCAGGCAACGGCCGAACGAACGAACCTGAAACCCCGTCAACCCGCCCTGACCAGCTGATCAGCACCTCCCGCACGCCGGGGGAACCTCAGGTGGACTTCGAAGCCGACGTGAACGCTGCGGACTTCGACGCCGAAGCGACGCGCGACTGGCTCATCGAACGCGTCGCCGACTACCTCGAAAGGCCACCGGCGGTCATCCCGACCGACGCCTCACTGATCTCGATGGGCCTCGACTCCGTCTACGCCGTCGCCCTCTGCGGCGATCTGGAGGACCGCTTCGGTCTGGAGCTCGACGCGGCCCTGGTGTGGGAGCACCCCACGGTCGACGCCCTTGTCAGCCACGTCCGGGCCCAGCTGGCCACCGCGGACACCTACGGTCGTACCTGAGAGAGCAGAGAGATTCGATGACACGGCACATCGCCCCCAGGATCGCGATCGCCGGCGCCGGTATCGGCGGACTGACCGCCGCGCTGGCCCTGACCCGCCGAGGATTCCGGGTGACTGTCCACGAACAGGCCCCCGAACTCCGTGAGGTGGGTGTCGGACTCCACCTGGCCCCCAACGGCAGTCGGATCCTCCACCGTTTCGGCCTCGCGGACGCCCTTCACCAGATGGCCGTACGCCCCGAGGCGCTCGAGGTCCGGCGATGGAGCGACGGAGAGGTCCTCACCCGACGCCCGATAGGCGACGCCTGGGTGAGCGAGTTCGGCGGTCCGCACTACACCGTGCACCGCGCCGATCTGCACGCTCCGCTCGCCGCCCGGCTCCCGGCGGACTCCCTGCGCCTGGACAGCCGGTGCACCGGCTACGCCGAGGACCTCGACGGCGTGGAACTCCACTTCGCCGACGGATCCACCGCACGGGCGGATCTCGCGATCGGTGACGACGGCGTCAACTCCCTTATGCGCGCAGCGGTTTCCGGCGGACAGGACCTCCTGGTGCCGACCGGGACGTGCGCGGTGCGCGGGCTCGTCCCCATGGACCGGCTGCCCCGGCTCAACGCCCAGGACATGTACGTGTGGGCCGGTCCCGGCGGTCGCATGCTCACCGCCCCGGTGAGCGCGGGGCAGCAGCTGTCCTTCGTCGCCGTGATCCCCGAGAACGACGAGGAGCAGCGGCGCGAGTCCTGGAGCCGGCCGGCCGAGCTGGACCTGGTTGCCAAGGCGTTCCAGGGCTGGGACCCCACCGTGCAGGAGCTGGTCGACGCCGCGGACGAGGCCGGCCACTGGACGCTCTGCGACCGCGAGCCGCTGACCCGCTGGAGCACCGCGCGCACCGCGCTCCTCGGTGACGCGGCCCACCCGGTGCTTCCGCATCACGGCCAGGGTGCCAGCCAGGCCATCGAGGACGCCGTCGTCCTGGCGGCCTGTCTCGCCGATGCGGGGGAGCCCCCGAGTCCGCAGGACATCGCCGCGGCACTGCGGCGGTACGAGACGGTTCGCCTGGCCCACACCACACAGGTCCAGCTGGGCAGCCGCGACAGCGGCTCGCAGCGCCTGCGCGGCGGCCCGGCCGGTCTGCAGGCCCGCAAACAGTCCGGCCAGGAGATGAAGGCGCTCGTCGCCGACACCTCCTGGATCCAACGCCACGATGCGGAGGCGGCGCTCGCCGAACAGCCCGCCGCCTGAACCGCTCCCCTACGCACCACGCGCCCGTGCCCCGCACATCCCACACCCTGGACGAGGAGTCCCCATGTCACGACCGCACCGCTGGGCCGACCGGCTCCTGAAATTACCGGGAGGGAGGAAGGGCAAGTGGTTGACGCTGATCACCTGGCTGATCATCGTCGTCGCGTCCGTGCCCCTGGCCGGACAGCTCTCGGAGATCGAGAAGGACGAGCTGACCATCGAGCTGCCCCGAGGGGCCGAGTCCACCGATGTCGCCGGGCTCACCGACCGGTTCGCCGACAGCAAGATCTCCCTCGGCATCGTCGTCTACGTACGGGACAGCGGGCTGACCGCCGAGGACAAGGCCAAGGTCGCCTCCGACATCAAGGAGTTCGCGAGCTTCGCGGCCGGCGAGGTCGGGCCGGCCAGGCCGTCCGACGACGGCAAGGCGCTGACCGCGTTCGTGCCCCTCGACAAGGAGGACAGCACCGCACTCGCGGACAACGCGGAGAAGGTACGGGACCGGGCCACCGCCGACCGGCCGGACGGCCTCGAAGCCAAACTCACCGGCCCGGCGGGCAACTCGCTGGACGCCGCCGACGCCCGGGAGTCGACCGGCCGCGCGCTGACCCTCATCACGGTCCTCGTCGTCGCCGCCCTGCTCCTGATCACGTACCGCAGCGCCATCCTGTGGTTGCTGCCCCTACTCACCGTCGGCGTCGCGTTCCTCACCACTCAGGCCGTCTCGTACCTCTTCGCCAAGGGCTTCGGGCTCACGGTCGGCGGCGGCAACGAGATCGTCGTGACAGCACTGCTGTTCGGTGTCGGCACCGACTACGCGATGCTGCTGCTGGCCCGCTACCGCGAGGAACTGCGGGTCCACGAGGACCGGCACGAGGCCATGCAGACCGCGGTCCGCAGGGCCGTCCCCGCGATCGCCGCGTCCGCGGCGACCGTCAGCATCGGGCTGCTCTGCCTGACGCAGGCGGACGTCGGCTTCAACTACATGCTCGGCCCTGCCGGGGCCATCGCCATCATCTGCGGTCTCGCCGCGATGACCACGCTCTTCCCGACCGTTCTGGTGTTCCTCGGACGTTGGGTCTTCTGGCCCAATGTGCCGCGCGCCGGAGTGGCCGTGAAGAACGCCAACCACCGCCTGTGGGACCGTGTCGGCGGCAGGATCTCCCGCCGTCCGCGCCTGGTGTGGATCGGCTCCGCCCTGGTCCTCACCGTGCTGGCCCTCGGCTCGCTCGGCCTGAAGACCGGTCTCGACGACGAGCACCTCATCGTCGGCAAGCCCGGCTCGATCGCCGGCCAGGAACTCCTCGCCGACCACTACCCGGCCGGCCAGAGCAGGCCCGCCGAGGTGATCAGCAAGGCCGCGGTCGCCGCCGCGCTGAAGGGCATCGACGGGGTTGCCGAGGTCGCCGCACCGGAGAAGTCCACGGACGGCACTCTCGCCAGCACCCGGGCCGTTCTGAAGGACAGCCCGGACAGCGCGGCGGCGGCCCGTACGGTCGACCGCATCCGCACCGCCGTGCACGCCGTCCCCGGCGCCGACGCCCAGGTCGGCGGCCCCACCGCGATGGCACAGGAGAAGACCGAGGCGCAGGCCCACGACCGCAAGGTGGTGATCCCGCTGGTGCTCGCCGTGGTCTTCCTGATCCTGGTCGCCCTGCTCCGGGCCCTGGTCGCGCCCCTGCTGCTGATGGCGACCGTGGTGTTGTCCTACTTCGCCGCCCTCGGCATCAGCTGGCAGCTGTTCCAGCACGTCCTGGGATTCCCGGCGGTGGACATCCAGGTCATGCTGATCGGCTTCCTGTTCCTGGTGGCACTCGGCGTCGACTACAACATCTTCCTCATCCACCGGATCCGCGAGGAGGTCGGTCACCGCGGCCACCGTGCCGGTGTACTGAGCGGACTCACCTCCACCGGCGGCGTCATCACCAGCGCTGGCGCGGTGCTGGCGGCGACGTTCGCCGCTCTCACCACGGCCCCGCAGGTGGCGTTCATCGAGATCGGCATCGTCGTGGCCATCGGTGTCCTGATCGACACCTTCCTCGTGCGGTCCGTCCTCGTCCCGGCCCTGGCCCTGGACGTCGGCCGGACCTTCTGGTGGCCGGGCCGCCCCGTAGGCACGGACACCGCACCGCCCGCGGCGGGCGAACAGCCCACGCCAGCCGCCGTACCCGCGGGCAGCCGAGGTGGTGGCGTATAGCCCGGATATAGCCAAGGGCCGGAAGGTGGGGGGGCCTGTTCAGCCGGACGACTCCGGCGGGCAGTTCCGCTCAGCCTTCCGGCCCTTCGCGCTCTCCGGTCCGACCGGCGCGGCGGCCGCCCTACCCACCGGGAGCCGCAGCATGCCACCGACCGTTCGGACCCTGCCCCTCTCGGCGAGCCAGCAGGCGCTGTGGCTGGCCCACCGGCTGGCGCCCGAGAGCGCCGCCTACACCATCGTGCTGCCGGTACGGCTGCGAGGGCCGCTGGACAGCGACGCGCTCTCCGCGGCCGTTCGCACCGTCGCGGCCAGGCATCCCCTGCTGCGTTCGGTATTCGCAGAAGGGGACGGCGAGGGTGCGGGCGGGGAGCCGTACCGCACCGTGCTCGACAGCCCGGGCCAGGACGTCCTCACCGTCCGGGAGCTGCCGGACGCCACGGACGCGCACCTGCGTGCGTTGGTCCGCGAGTGCGCCCAGGAGGCCTTCCGGATCGACGTGGAGCCGCCGTGAGTTTGAGCAGTCGGCCTCGGCGTCCTTGCGGACCTTGGCTTTCGCGGCCTGGACAACGACGTACGCGCCCCAGTGATCGTCACCGGCTTCACCGCCACCCGCGCCCGCAAGCTCACCCCGGCCAGAAGGACGCCAACCGAGTTCTCGCCACCGGGCGCACACCGGGCGAACACGGCTTCGCCCACCTCAAGAACTGGCGGGCCCTCACCCAACTCCGCACCGACCTCGCCCGAGTCACCCAACTCCTGTGCGCCCTGCTCGTCCTGACGAACCTCGAAGTCAACCGCTGACGGACACCGGCCCACAGCCGGGGTGAGCATGACGATACTCAGAGAGGGGCCTTCCAACCCGCTTGTACGGTGGGAACATGGCAGATCAAGGGAACTCAGAAGCTTCGGTCGCACAGGTCACCGCAGCCTGGGGGCGTATCGAGAAGTGGCTGCATGCCCATGCTCCGGCGTCCGCCGCACTACTGCGACCTGCGGCCAGTGAGGGCGAGATCGCCGCCGCCGAGGAGGCGATCGGTATACCGTTTCCGCCCACGCTGCGAGCCTGGTACGGGCTTCACGACGGCACCAATGATCCCGATGCCGGGCAGAGTTGGTGGCCTGCAGGGTTCCTGCCGGGGTATCAGGGCTGGTATCGACTGGCGCAGTTGCAAGACGCTTACGTCGTGCAGACCCGTGACTGGGAGCGCGAACCGGGCCGCATCCCGATCTCCTGCACCCCGGACGACATGTGGCACGGACTCTACATCGATGCCCGCCCGGAGGAGCCGTCCTACGGCAGCCTCGGTCGGTGGGTGGTCGACCGGGAGCCGGAGCCCATCCCGGAGTCCACCTCGGGCTGGCCGCTTCCGGCGTGGCTCACCGAACTCGGCGACGCTCTGGAGCAGGGCCGCTGCCTCATCGAACCCGACGGCTTTCGGGATGAGGACAGCTGGCCGGCGTTGACCGTGTGCGGGGGGCTGGCGTGGGTGTCTCCTGGGGAGGAGCCTGAGTGTCCCGAGGGCCGTGTCCTGCTGGACGGTCCTCGATAGCGCCTGGTGGTCCGGCAGGAGCGGCGTCCTGCCGGACCACAACAAGTCTTCTTACGGCTTGGGGACCGTGCAGGTCACGATCACCTTGGAGGCGTCACAGTGCCCGAACTGGGGGAAGTCCACCCAGTAGGGGTCCTTGTCCAGCAGCCGGTACTTGCCGGAGAACCCGCCGCTGAACGCGCCGCCCATCGAGGTGGAGTTGATCCACCCGGACATGGCAGATCGGCCGCAGACCTCATTCCACGTCGGGGCCGCCTTGCGCTCGTCGTCGTACAGGTGCCACTCGCCCTGCTTGACGCGGGTGGCGTAGGTCTGCACGCACTTGTCGCCCGAGGAGACTGGATTCATGCCGCCGATGACGCCGCCGGGCATGCCGCCGGAGTTGTAACTGGAGGCATAGGCGAACTCATCGCACGACGCCTTGTCGCCCGCGCTGATCTCCGGGACGGTCGTGGCGGCCGGATTGCCCTGCTTGCTCGCCCAGCTTGAGCCATCAGGGTTCTTGGGGCTGATGACATCTCGGTTCTTGTTCGGGTCGCGGCCCGGGGCGTTCTTGTCCGCTGCTGGCAGGAAGAACATCGGCTTGTTGTGCGCCTTGCTGCCCGGGTGGTTGGGCAGCTTGGACTGGATCAGCCACGCGTGCGCGACCGCGGGCGACGTCTTGTCGAAGTTCATTACCCACGTCGGGATGTACTTGTGGAACGTGCAGCCCAGTGTCGTGGAGGAAATCTTGTCGCAGCGGATCTGCGCACCGTCGGCCTGCCAGCGCGAGGCGGCCGGGTTCGCCACCGGCGAGTAAGCGGTGATCTTCGTGGACAGGTCGAGTGTGTCGGCGTTGTTCGCCGCGCTCCAGGTGTGGTCGATCTTCCCGACCGCCGAGTGCGAGAACGGATCCGCACCCAGCCACTCCAGCGCCCCGTCCCACTGCTGCGGACCGTTCGTGCACCGGTCGGGCATCATGCAGTCGAACCGCACGTCCAGTGTCACCGACACGAACTTCGCATCAACAGCCACCGGCACGAGCGTGAGTTGCTGGGTGAACGTCGCCGAGTTCCCCGCCAGTTTCACCTCCTGGCCGAGGGCCCACGAGGCGATCAGGATTTCACCGGTGGGCTTACCGTCCTTGACGACGATGCCCACGTACTCGTAGGTGAAGCTGCCGATGCACGCTTCGTACCGCTTGATGTGCGAGTTGCCCAAGCCCTCGCACCAGTCGACCAGGTGAGGCAGCGCCGCCCTTGCCCCCTGTATTCCCTTGGTGAGGGCGGCACGGGTCTTCTTGCTGTCATCCGGCACCAGCCGAGAACACGGCTGAATGTTCGTCTTCTCGTTCAGCTCGCCACAGCTCCAGCCATCTGCCGCGCTGCGACCGATGGGCGGCTCGGCCGGTGGCACCGGCTTCACATCCGGCTGGGCGATCGCCTGCGGCTGCTGGTGGCTGTCCTGGTTGAGGACCGGTGCGTCCTTGTTAGGCTCGGGCAGCTTGATATCGACGGCCCGGTTGCGGATCTTGAAGTTGACCCACGGGGACCACACGGTCTCGTACAGCCCCGTGTCGTCGTAAGCGGAAGTGTGGAGGGCGTACGTGACGCCCGGCTGCAGCCTCCCGTACGGAACCGTGACCTCTGCTATCGAGCCGGAAGGCACGAACTTCGACACGAGGACGCCGTACTGACTGTCATCCAGCTTGACTTGACTCTTCGGCTTGCCAGTGATGTCCGTCGTGTAGACCTCGAAGGTCAAGTTCGCCGTGTCGTTGTCCTTGTCGGTCACGGTGTTGCGCAAGACCGGCTCGGTGGTGTTGACCTGCCACACCCCGCCCACCTGAGTCCAGGGCGGGCCGGCCTGTGGGTTCTTGCCCGACTCCGGCCGGTTACCGGCCAGGACGCTGCTCTCCGGCCCCGCCGCCGGCCTGGAGGACGGGGCGGCGGCCGGGTTGGGGGGTAAGTCGGGCGCGGGTGCGGCGGTTGCCATCCCGGCTCCCAGGAGCAGGGCAGCCGCGGCACCCATGGCTATGTGAGCCAGGATGCCTCGTCGTCTGGTTGAGCTGAACACGTAGTCGTCCTCACTCATGGTGGTTGCGTTCGTCGAGCACCCACCTTCCTAGCCCCTGCCGAACGCACGTATCAACGCCAACTACCAGGACATCCCTGCCCGTTCGGCAGAAGCCAGACGTGATCCTGAGCACGGTTATAGAACACTCGGTCACGATCACGTTGCGCGCTTCGCCGTGAGAACGAGCGGGGCCTGCCGCGACAACAACCATCTGCGGGAGACCCGCAGGCAGCGGCTACAACGTTCCGTCTGCGCACACCGCCGACGTCGGCCCATCGACGCTTCTCCGAGTGGTCGAAGGCCAGGGTGTGGGCCCAGCTCCACCGAGTGGTGCTCGACGAACTCGGTTCCCGCGGCGAGTTGGACTGGTCCCGCTGCGCGATCGACTCGGTGAACATACGGGCCCTGAAAAGGGGGACCTGACAGGTCCGAATCCTGTCGACCGGGGCAAGTACGGGTCAAAGATCCATTTGATCACCGAGCGGACGGGTCTGCCCCTATCCGTCGCCATCTCGGGGGCGAACCTGCACGACAACCAGGCCCTCATCCCCCTCGTGCAAGGGATACCGCCGATCCGCTCCCGCCGTGGACCGCGGCGCCGCAAGCCCGCAAAGCTTCACGCCGACAAGGGCTACGACTACTCCCACCTGCGACGATGGTTACGCGGACGTGGCATCCAGCAGCGCATCGCCCGTAAGGGAATCGAGTCCTCACGGCGACTGGGCCGCCACCGCTGGACCGTCGAACGCACCATGTCCTGGCTTGCTGGCTGCCGCCGACTCCACCGACGCTACGAGCGCAAAGCCGACCACTTCCTCGCCTTCACGAGCATCGCCTGCACCCTCATCTGCTACCGAAGACTCACCAATTGAGATGACTTCTAAATCCCGGGATGAGCCTGGCGGGTGCCCGTCTATTGGCCAGGTGGTGTCCGGCATGCAGGCGACATGAGCCCGGTCTGCGGCTTCCGCACGGAACAGGAGAAGGCGTGCCTCGATACCGCCCGCCGCGATGCGGCGGCAAGAGGGAGTGCCCCAAGCAGCGGCTTCCGTGAGGGCCGAGGGGTGGAAAGTCCCCTCGGCTACTCGGCGACGCGCTGGTGAGCCGCTGCCAGTTCGTTGACGATCACCGGCGCCGGTTCGACGTCAAGCGGCTCTGCGACATCCTGGGCATCGCCCGCTCGAGCTTCTACTACTGGCGCCGCACCGCCCCGGAAAGAGCGGCCCGCCAGGCCGCCGAGGACCGCCTCGCGGCCTGGATATGTAAGGCCCACAAGGACTCCGACGGCACCTACGGAGCCCCGAGGATCACCGCCGAACTCCGCAACGAGGGCGGCCAGGTGGTCAATCACAAGCCGGTCGCGAGGATCACGCGGACCATCGGGATCGAGGGGCTCCGCCTGCGGCGCCGGCATCTGGGATTCGCATCCTGCGGGCCACCGAACAGGTTGAGTGGGGCGACAGGCCCAAGAAGCAGGAAGAGGCTTTGGCTGGTCTGGTGGCTGCGGCAGCCGGGGTGGCCTTCGGTCGACGAAGCCGCGGTGCCCCCGCCGTGATCCTTCGTGGAGTGAAGTCGTTCGCACGCGCTGCGGGGCGGAGTGCGCGGGATGGCGGACGAAGTGCATCGGTCAATTGCACCTTCAGTGAAGGTTTCTGACGGACCGTCATGTGGCTGGAAGTCGCCTTGCTGTATCGCTTCGCAGGCGCGGTATAAAAATGGAATGAACTTTCCGAAAATGAGCCGACGTAGAGTTCTCACAGGTCTTGGCGGTGTTCCTCTCGCGGCGGCTGCCGGAATACCAGTAGCCCGCCGCGAGCAGCCCGGCGGGCATGGTGAGAGACCGGGTGAGCGGCGGACCACGGTACTGCGCGGTGCCGACCTCGTCCTCACCATGGACCCCGGCATCGGCAAGGGCGTACTGGGCGCGCTGGAGGGAGGCGTCGATGTCCTGATGCGGAACGGCGAGATCGCCGCTGTCGGCAGGCGGCTCGACGTGCCACACGGTGCGCGAGTGGTGGACGCCACCGGCAAACTCGTCCTGCCGGGCTTCGTCGATATGCACAATCACCTCTGGCAGTCGAGCATCAGAGGCGGCTGCTCCGATCAGAACCTCATTGGCTGGCTGGGTGCGTGCAACAGGGCCATCCTGCCGAAGATCGGCGCCCAGGACATGTACGGCTTCGTCCACCTGGCAGCCCTCGACGCCCTGCAGACCGGTGTCACCACTGTTGTCGACTGGGTACATCCCATCCCGTACGACACCAGCGAGCGCTATGTCCGGGCACTGCACGACTCCGGACTGCGCTTCGTCTACGCGATGGCGCAGAGCGGCGCCGACCGCCACCTCATACCGAAGGTGAAGAAGGATTTCCTGGATCCGCTGCCGCTGGCCTCCGCGCAGGTGGCGGTGCACGCGGGCATGCCGGGCATCAAGGACCTGCGGCTGCTGCACGAGACCTCCCGCGACCTCGGCCTGATGATCAACTCCCATGTGCTGGAAGTCAGGACCGATCGCAAGGACGAGCAGATCGGCGCTCTGCGCGAGGTCGGCGCCTTCGGTCCTGAACTGCTGATGAACCACGCGATCCATCTCACCGATGACGAGATCGCGCTGGCTGGTGACCACGATGTCCGAGTGGCGCACTGTCCGCTCAGCAATATGCGCCTGGCCTCCGGCATCATGCCGCTGCCCGCGCTGCACCGGCATGGCGTCCGGGCCGGACTCGGCCACGACGGCGGCACCAACGACACCTCTGACATGTTCAACGTCATGAAGGCGGCCGTCGGGCTACAGCGAGCCCTCCACCAGGAGGCCGGAATCCATCCCACCATCCCGGCCGTTCTGCGGATGGCGACGCTGGGCGGCGCGGAGTGCATCGGGATGGCCGACCGGATCGGATCACTGACGACGGGCAAGCGCGCCGACGTCCTCGTCCTGGACCCCGGCACCCTCAACTTCGCGCCGCATTTCGACTGGGTCAGCCAGATCGTGCTCAATGGCCAGCCCCCGAACGTCACTCACGTCTTCGTCGACGGCTATCTGCGCAAGTCCGACGGTGAGCTGGTGAATGTGGACACCGAGCGGGTGGTCCGCGCGGCGGAGAGGGCGGCGGCACACGTGCGCGCCGCCTGATTGCATGGGCGTGGACGCCGCAAGGAGAAGCGTGGCACAGCGGCAGGGATATGTTGACGAGCTCGGACTCGCCCTTCGGTAGCACTTCGGTGACGTCCGGGCGCTGCTGTGGGTCATCTCTCAACTGCCGAAGAGTGTGCCGAGTGTGCCGCGTATGCCGGTGACCTCGAAGGTACTCGACCTGTCGCAAGGCAGCTTGTACGGGAGCGCGGGGGTACGGGGGCGGGGGTGCGCAGGGCCTGGCAGATTTCGCCGGCCGCTGGGTGGGCGCCAGTCGGCCAGAGGCAGCCGGCGCAGCACCACCGCTTCGTGTTTCGCCACTTCGGCGAAGTCCAGACATCTTCGCTTCCTGGATCACAGCTGCTCCGCCCCACTGTTGGAGGGGCGGGCGGAGCAACCAGCTGGGCGGTGTGTTCGAGACCTGGCTACGGTCGGCGTGAGTGCCTTGACAGGATGGTGCTCCCGGGATGGCTCCGCGGTCACTTCGCACGTTCTGCGGAGCCAACTTTTCCATGTCGGGTCAGAATATCTGGTCCGGCTCACCTCCGCTCGCGCGGAGAAGGCTGCGCGTGCGCCAGTGCGTAGGCGGCTCCGACGTTCGGGGGCAGGTGCATCCTCGGCTGTCACCGATGCGGCGCGGGCAGTCAGGCAATGTTGTCTTCGCGGCCATCAGGAGAAGTCGGTGGTGGGCTCGGTGGCGTAACGGCTCATTGCCCGGAGGTTCGCCTGGGGGGTCAGCGCCTGGCCGTCGGCGATCAGGTCCTGCAGGTCCCGGAAGTACTGCACGTACAGGTCCGGTGTGAACGTGCTGAGCATGACGGCTGGTTGGTCCGTCACGTTGGCGAATGTGTGCGGGGCGCCGGGCGGAACCATCACGAGTGTGCCGGCCGTCGCGTCGTAGTCCTTCTCACCGACCGTGAAGCGCACCGTGCCGGAGATGATGTAGAAGCCCTCGTCGTGCTGGGCGTGACGGTGCTGCGGCGGTCCAGGTGTGTGCGGGGCGAGGATGGACTCGGCCATCCCGAGGCGGTGCCCGGTGTTGCTGCCGTCTTCGAGGACGCGCATTCGCGTGGTGCCCAGGAGGATCGTCTCACCGTCGTCGGGACCGACCACCGATACGGCGGGGTCTGCGATCGGTTCACTGGCCTTCGGTTCGTCAGTCATGCTTCGATTGCACGGCCGGGGCACCGCGACTGTCCAAGACCCATTCCGTACTGCCGATGCCGTACGGGTATCGTCGCACCATGGAGCTACGCACGCTGCGCTATTTCGTGGCGGTCGCTGAGGAACTCCACTTCGGCCGGGCCGCCGCCCGGCTGCACATGAGTCAGCCGCCGCTGAGCCGGACGATCAGGCGTCTGGAAACGGAGCTCGGCGTCGCACTGTTCGACCGATCGTCCACAGGTGTCTCGCTCACTCCGGTGGGGCTCGTGCTGCTCGATGAGGCGCGCGCCCTGCTCGACCAGGCCGACCGTGTGCGCGAACGCGTGGCCGCGGCGGCCGGTGCCGCCTCCATCACCGTCGGCTTCCTGGGCGACGGCACCGACCCGCGTGCGACCCGGCTGGCCGAGGCCTACCGCCGACGCCACCCGCACGTCGAGATCCGTATCCGTGAGACGGATCTGACGGATCCCACCTGCGGGCTGCACGCCGGGCTGGTCGACATCGTCCTGACCCGCGGGCCGTTCGACGAGACCGGCCTGACCGTGCACGGGCTTCGTACCGACCCGGTGGGTGCGCTGCTGCGCGCCGACGATCCGCTGGCCCGCTTCGACAGCCTGAAGCTCGCCGATCTGGCCGACCGCCGCTGGTTCCGGTTCCCGGAGGACACCGACCCCCTTTGGCAGTCGTACTGGAACGGCGGGGAACCTCGCGAGGGTCCGGTGGTGCGCGCCGTACGGGAATGCTGGCAAGCCGTTCTCTGGAACGGTACGGTCGGCATGACTCTTCTGGACCACGAGCCGGCGGAGGGGCTCACCGTGGTGCCGCTGGCCGACATGCCGCCGAGCCGCGTGGTGGCGGCGTGGAACGAGGGCGACACGAATCCACTGATCCGCTCGTTCGTCCAGATCACGACCGACGCCTACCACGACTGAGCACCTCACAGGCGGCACCGAGTACGACCAGTACGACATGGGCGAACGCGATGCCCCGATCCTCCCGAGCCCGGAGACGGGAGGCAGCCGCCCGGTCCACGACCACCACGGCAGCCGTGGCCTCCGTTCTCACGGGCAAGGCGATCGCAGTTGCCACTGACGGTCCGTTCATCGGCGAGCGGACCGCGACCGCCGCATCCGTGGGCTCACTCACAAGCCGGGCGCCATGGTGGCGCTGACCTGCAAGAGGCATGGCCAGAACGTGGACGGCAGCAACCTCTGGTACTTGCTGCGGGACAAGGACGCTGGGTGTCGGTGCGTCACGTGCGGAATCGCTTACGGGTGCCGCTCCGCATCCACAAATGACGTCTCCGCAAATGACGTCTCCACGGGTGACGCACCCGCCGCGGAGGTCTCGTCGACCCGCCCGTCCGACACGCGGGCCAGCAGTGCCCCGTGCAGGGCCGGCCCGGGCTGCCACCAGGCCGGGCGGGGGGCGCCCCGTCGGGGTCGGTGACGTTGGCGCCCGCTTCGCGGGCGATCAGCACGCCGGGGAGGAGGTCGCCGGCGTCGGGGCCGCACTTTGGGACATCGGCCCACTCGACGGCGGCGATCGACCGGCCCATCGCCCGGCGCGAGGTCCGCCTCCGGGAGAGGATGCTGTGGTGCATGCTCTACTCTCTGAACTTTGTCATCGCGGCGTAGGCCAGGCGATGTTGGGATGCTTCAGGCGTCACCGCGTGAGGACCTGTCTCTCGGACTCCTGGTGCTCCCAGCGTGATTCACCGTGGGGATGCCGAGGTCAACAACGCTGCGATTGGCCGGACGCCGGTCGAGCTGTGCGAGTTCCAAAGCATGCTCATGGATGCAGGGGGTGCCGAAGGCCCGGCCGCAGGCCCCGATGGAGGCCTTGCGCCGTTCGAAGTGGCCTAGGAACTCCTGTTACTCCTCATCGGTGGGAACGCGGCATTCCTCACTGGGCCGCAGCGACCGGCGGCGAGCGAGGAAGGCCCAGTGGGCCAGGACCGCTTCTTCGGGGTAGATCGCTAATGGTGGAGTCGGGTATTGGAACCGTCCGAATGCCCCCTCGGCAGCAAGGCGGGGACGGGTCATAGAGGCGCGAGGATCATGAGGATCTCGTCGCGGTCGTCGGCTGGGGCAAGTCGCAGGGCGCCGGGCCATCGTCCGATCTCCTTCCAGCCGAGGCGACCGTAGAAGTCTTCGAGTCCGGCACCGCCTCGCGCGGCGAGGTGGAGTTGTTCGAGGTTCATCTCGTCCCGAGCGATTTCGCGGGCCCGGTTCATCAAGGCGGTGCCGATGGAGCGGCCGCGGAAGGCTATGTGGCTCTGGACGTGGTTGACGGTGCCCCAGTGCGCAACGAGCGGGTTGAGGTCGCGGCGGAGGTTCAGCCAGCCGGCGAGGACACCGTCGACGATGGCGAGGAGGAGTCGGCTGCGCTGAGGATCGAGGTCAGCGATGAGCCGGTCGGCGATGGGGGCGACCTGATCTATGTCGACAGGTGGGAAGGGGAACCCGGCGGCCCCACCGGCGTTGGTGACGGTGATCCAGCAGTCGATCAGATCCCGTCTCAGTTCGGCTGTGATCTCGTGTGGGTGGACGATCTGCTGGAAGGCAGGAGTGTTGGTGCTGGTCATAGCGGCGAGCATCGCTTTCGGGTCGGTCACGATTGGGCTTTCAAGCTGTGCTGGTCGGGATTTCGCTGAGCGACGTCGGCGGCGTAGGCGGCCCAGTCTCCGGCTGATGCCCGCTGCCACTGGACGGCGACCTTGATGTGGACCCCAAGCATCCGGGCGAGGATCGCGGCAGGCAGTTCGGCGGCGAGAGTGAACAGCGCGGTGGATCGGTCCTGGCGAGGCTGGAGCCCGATCTTCTGGAGCCGAAGGCCGAGCCGGTCGTCACCGATCAGGTGTCCGGGGCGACCGCCTGGGAAGAGCCAGGGGACATCATCCGGTGTCCCGATCTTGGCCTTGCCACGGCGGATGGCGACGAGTGCGCGGACCAAATCGGCCAGCGGTTCAGGGAGGACGACCGGTGCGGTTCCGAACGTGATCGTGACAGAGACCTCGCCGAGCTGGACGTCGTCGACGGTGAGTTGGGTGATGGTGGCGATCTTCTGCGTGTAGAGGAGCAGGAAGAGACCGGCGACACGATCCTGAGCGGGCAGGCTGTCGTCGTGGAGAAGGCGTCGGGCGTCATCCTAGCGTTTCTCGCTGTCGATGGTGCTGGTCGGGCCGGTCCAGCCGATGGTGCCGAAGGTCAGATCCCGTGCATGCCGGTGCTGTACCGACCAGCGAATGAAGTGGCCGGTCTCGTCCCGGTAGGTGGCTTCCGGGGCTGAAGCCCATTGTTCGAGGGTGGCTTGGGTGCAGGTGGCGAGAGTGAGTCCGTTGCTGGTCAGCCAATCGAGGAAGTTCGTCGCGGCGGTGACGTGGCAGCGGACATTCAGGGCCTGGAGGTGGGTGGTGTGCCCTTCGCCGAGGCGTCGTCGGAGTCGGCGGAGGTGGTGCCAGACCGCGTATCCGTGCAGGATGCGGCGCTCGGCGAGATCGGTTCGGGCCTGGACCGTCGTTGTGATCTCCTTCTCCAGGAGGACGAGCCGCTCGTCGCGGGCCGGCAGGGCGCCGGTGGCCACCAGGACACTGCGCAGGTGGGCCAGCACCTTGCTCGCGGGGAGTTCGTCGAGCAGTTCGTGGGTGACGGGCCGTTCGTCACGACCTATCTGTTCCAGCAGGCCGCGGACCTTCGAGCGGGCGATCCAGGCAAGGGCAACGTCGGGGCGTTCGGCGCCGGTCAAGGCTTCGTGGAATGAGGCGAGCTCAGGGCGGACGCCGCCGGTGCCGTCGCCGAGGAGGCCGCGTAGTTTTTGGTCGAGCACGCAGCGTTGGCAGGGCCGTGGGCTGAGTTGCCAGGTCTTCATGCAGGTGGGACAGCGGCCCCAGAAATCAAGGTCGGGGTTGGTGCACTGTGCGCACAACGGGGCGTCCCAGGTGCCGCCGCGGGCCTGGGCCACGGTGCCGCAGCCGCTGCAGGTCACCCATCGCTGCTGGCATCGCTCGCACCAGGGCTGACCGGTAGCCCGGGAGATCTCGCAAGGCGCTGTCCGCCCCCAGATCCCGCATTCACGGACCTCCTTCGGCCGGCAGTTCTGGCAGCGGACGCCGTCGGCAAGCCGGACAGCGACCGGCTGCCGGCGACCGCAGCCGATGCGGACTTCCAGGTTGTTCGGATCTCGCATCAGGCAGTTGGGACACAGCGGCTGCCCGTCAGGATCACGGGTAGCGGGTTCACGGACGGCGCCGCAGCGAGAACAGGGGACGGCAGCGTGGCGGGCGAAGCAGGCCCGGCAGATCCTTTTGCCGTCGAGGAGCTTCGACAGAGCCTTCACGCCGTGACATCGCGGGCAAGCGGGTTTGACGATCTTCGTGGCTCCGGCTGCGATGAGCTCGCTGATGAACCGCAACGCGGCCGGGGTGGGGGCCTCATGCCCAGAGCCGGTCAGCAAATCGGGCCGGTCGATCACGGCCCAGGCCAGGCGGCGTTGCCCGGCTGGCCGGAGCGTCGCCCGGGCGAGTGCGGTCAGCACGGCGTCCGCGTCGAGGGCAGGATCGATCCTGGTGACGAGCTCGGCGAGTTCCTTGAGCGGATCACCGTCGTTGTCGGGGCATTTCGTACATCGGGGCTGGCCATGACGGTCCCTGCTAACGACGCGCCGTTCCCGGTGGCAGCCCGCGCAGACAGCGTGCTTGTCGAACCAGGGCGCGCACCCCCACCGGCCCCCGGCGCGGCTGCCGACGTAGGGGCGTGGGCGTCCGCACTCGCCGCAACGGGGCAAAGCGATGTCCTGGGCGCCAGCCTCGCGCAGGGTCATCAGCAGCTTGGCGACACGGAACGGCGCTGGCGGCTTGCCGGTTCGCAGCAAGGACGGGTCGTTGTGCAGGGCCTGGGCGAGGTTGCGGCGACCGGCCCGTGTACGTACGAGCATGTGTTGGCACCTGTGACCAGGTCTGATCGGACACTTGCTGACCCTTTGCTTGACTCTACTGACAAGTAATCAGATTGACGGAGTCGGCGGGCGCCAGTGCCTGACGGTCGGCCGCAGCGTGGTTGGACCGTGTGGTCCTGGCATAGGAGTGCCGTTTGGTGTTCCTGCCTCCTCGGGCTCTCGCCCTGATCTTGGACACTTGAGGCTGTGGTTCTTGAGGATCTGAGAACGGATATGTCGTGGTCATGAAGCACTACCCGCCGGAGTTCAAGGCGGACGCGGTCGCGTTGTACGAGTCGCGGCCCGAGCCGAGGCAGGCAGCCTGCTCGGCCGACGACACGAAGGCGATCTCGTCGAGCTCGGGTACGTTTTCACGCTCCGTCTCCAACACGGCGAGATCCGCATGTCAGCGACGCGCGAGTGCGCTGGGTACAGACGGGGCGAGGAAGCGGAAGCCAAGACTGCCGAACTGTGCTCCTAGGGTGAGGCCCCAGAGCCGCAGTTGCTCAAACGGAGTCATACCGTCGAGGGCGACGCGGCGACGCGCATCGGTCCTTGCGGCGGCGAGGTCCCGCACATCGCTCGCCGGGTGGGGCCGACGCGCCAGCGCGGCCCCACCCGGCGCGTCATGGCCAGGTCGGCCGATCAGGTGCCGATACCGCGATTCTGCGTAGTCCCTTCGAGCAATGCATTACCCATAAACGGCAAACCGTAACAATGAGGACGGGGGGGTGGAAGGCAGATCGACAGGAGAGTGGTGCATGTCCCTGCGGAGACGTAAAGCGCAGCTGAAGGCCCGGGCCGGGAAGATGGCGGACAGTGCTTACGGCGCGGTGGATGGGCGCCTGCCCGTCAGCGAGCTGGCCAGGCAGTTGCTGCGCAAGGCCTTTCCCGATCACTGGTCCTTTCTCCTCGGTGAGATCGCCCTCTACTCCTTTGTGGTCCTGCTCCTCACCGGCGTGTACCTCACCCTGTTCTTCGACCCGAGCATGATGGAAAGCGTCTACGCCGGTTCCTATATCCCCCTTCAGGGGGTGAGGATGACGCAGGCCTACACCACCACCCTCAACATCAGTTTCGGCGTGCGCGGAGGCCTGCTGATCCGTCAGATCCACCACTGGGCGGCACTCGTGTTTGTCGCCGCGATCGCCGTTCATATGCTGCGGATCTTCTTCACCGGCGCCTTCCGTAAACCGCGGGAGGCCAACTGGGTCGTGGGCGTGACACTGTTCGTACTCGCGCTTCTCGAAGGATTCGCGGGCTACTCGCTGCCCGACGACCTGCTGTCCGGTACGGGCCTGAGGACGGCGGCCACCATTGTGGGGTCGATCCCTGTCGTCGGAACGTACCTGGCGCTGTTTGTCTTCGGCGGACAGTTCCCGGGCGATGCCGTGATCCCCCGTCTGTACCCCGTGCATGTCCTGCTCGTGCCCGGCCTGATCGTGGCGCTGATCACCGCTCATCTCATCCTGGTGGTCTATCTCAAACACACCCACTGGGCGGGTCAGGGGAAGACCAACGTAAACGCCGTCGGCTCACCGGCGTTCCCTCACTTCACGGCGAAGACCACAGGTTATTTCCTCATGGTGTTCGGCGTACTGACCTTGCTGGGCGCGCTCGCCCAGATCAACCCCGTATGGAACTACGGCCCCTACCGCGCCAACCAGGTCTCCGGTAACGCACAGCCGGACTGGTATGTGGGGTTCCTGGAGGGCGCGCTCCGGCTGATGCCACCATGGGAGACCGACATTGCGGGCCACACCATCATGTGGAATGTGTTCATTCCGGCGATCGTGCTGCCAGGCGTGGTCTTCACAGTGCTGTTCCTCTATCCCTTCTTCGAGAAATGGGTGACGGGCGACCGCGGGGAACACCATCTGTGCGACCGGCCGCGCAACCGGCCGACCCGTACGGGGCTCGGCGTGGCGGCCATCGTCTTCTACGCCGTTCTCCTGGTCGCCGGCGGCAACGACGTCGTCGCCCTCTCATTCAGGGTTTCGATCGAGGCCATGACCTGGATCCTCAGAACCGCGCTGATCGCCGCCCCACTCCTGGCCTTCGCCCTGACCAAACGCCTCTGCCTCGCCCTTCAGATGCGGGACCGCCGCCGACTGACCGAAGGCGAGGAGACCGGCCAGGTGACACAGTCGGTGAACGGCGATCTCTCGGAGAGCCGCCGTGGCCTGAGCCAGACAGCCCGCTACCGCATCCTGATGCGTGATGTCCCGACGCCCCTGGAGCTCCCCGCGGAGGGCCCGATCTCGAATCGGCGACGGCTTCGGACCGTACTGAGCGGCTGGTACTACGGGGACCTCGTGGATCTGCCCGTCACGGAGGAACAACGGTCCCGGATCGCGGAGCGGACGACACCGCCGGCGCCGGTACGTGAACGCAAGGACTGAGAACCGCCCTCAGTCCTGGACACGCACGTACTGGAGGACCATTCGGAACGCCCCCGCAAGGACCAAGCCCAGCCCGATCAGGAACAGCCACAGACCGAACACCACACCGAGGGCGAGCAGGGCCATTCCCGCGGCTGTCAGTGACGGCCAGATGCTGTGCGGAGGGAAGAAGTCCACCGGACCGTACCGCTCATGGATGTGCCCGTCCCCGCGGTCCTCGGGGCGCAGGCCCTTCCTCCGGTAGTTGGTGGCGAGGAAGAACGTGACCAGCAACGCCATGAGGAACGAGACGGTGAGAGCCGCCGTGCCTGTCGGATCACGGGACCACACGGCGTAGAGAACATCGGTCACGAGGAAGAACCCCGCGACTCCGGCGAAGAGAATGGCCTCGGTCTTCATTTGCCCGACTCCTCTTCAGTGCCCGATGCGGAGCGGGACCCGCCCCGGCCGAGGCCCGGCTTCTGCTTCTCCGACGTGAGGGGGTGGTGCAGGTCGAAGGCCGGCGAGTCGGAACGTACGCGGGGCAAAGCCCGGAAATTGTGCCTCGGGGGCGGACAGGAGGTAGCCCACTCCAGGGAACGGCCGAACCCCCACGGGTCGTCCACATCGACCTTGGGCGCGTAACGGCTGGTGCGCCACACGTTGTACAGGAACGGCAGTGTCGACAGGCCCAGCAGAAAGGAGCCGACGGACGAGATCGTATTGAGCAAGGTGAAGCCGTCCGCCGCGAGATAGTCGGCGTAACGCCGGGGCATTCCGGCCTCCCCCAGCCAGTGTTGGACCAGGAAGGTCAGCTGAAAGCCGATGAACAAGGACCAGAAATGGATACGTCCGATGCGTTCATCCAGCATGCGTCCGGTCAACTTGGGCCACCAGAAGTAGAAGCCGCCGAACATCGCGAAGACCACTGTTCCGAAGAGCACGTAATGGAGGTGGGCGACGATGAAGTACGAATCGGTGAGATGGAAGTCCAGCGGGGGTGAGGCGATCAGCACTCCACTGAGGCCGCCGAGGAGAAAGGTCACGAGGAAGCCGATCGCCCAGAGCATGGGTGTCTCGAACGAGATACTGCCGCGCCACATAGTGCCGATCCAGTTGAAGAACTTGACACCGGTGGGCACGGCGATGATGAACGACATGGCGGAGAAGAAGGGTAGGAGAACGGCTCCTGTCGCGAACATGTGGTGGGCCCAGACAACCGCCGAGAGCATGGTGATGCTGATCGTGGCCATCACCATTCCGAAATACCCGAACATCGGCTTCCGGCTGAACGCGGGAATGATCTCGCTCACCACTCCGAAGAAGGGCAGCGCGACAATATAGACCTCGGGATGGCCGAAGAACCAAAACAGGTGCTGCCACAGCAGCGCCCCACCGTTCGCGGCGTCGTAAACATGGGCCCCGAACTTCCGGTCGGCTTCGAGGGCGAGCAGGGTGGCGGCGAGTACCGGAAACGCGAGCAGCGCGAGGATCGAGGTGAACAGAATGTTCCAGGTGAAGATCGGCATCCGGAACATGGTCATACCCGGGGCGCGCAGACAGACGATCGTGGTGATGAAATTGACCGATGCCAGGGTCGTACTGATCCCCGACAGCACCAGGCCCATGGTCCAGAGGTCTCCGCCGGCGCCGGGCGAAAAGACGGCACTGTTCAGCGGGGCGTAGGCGAACCAGCCGAAGTGTGCCGCGCCGCCAGGCACCACGAAGCCGGACACCACGATGATTCCGCCGAAGAGGAAGAGCCAGTAGGTGAGCGCGTTGAGGCGGGGGAAGGCGACGTCGGGCGCGCCGATCTGCAGCGGCATGATGGCGTTCGCGAAGCCGCCGAACATCGGCGTGGCGAACAGCAGCATCATGACGGTGCCGTGGATGGTGAACAGCTGGTTGTACTGTTCCGCGCTGACGATCTGCAGTCCTGGGCGGGCCAGCTCCGCTCGCATGAGCATGGCCAGCACTCCGGCCAACAGGAAGAACCCGAACGCGGTGACCATGTAGAGATTGCCGATGACCTTGTGGTCGGTGGTCGTCAGCCAGCCCATGAGTCTCACACCGGCATTGATGCGCTTGTTGGCCACCGGCTCGGCCGGCGCGGCTTCCTGCAGGTCCTGCGCCATCGGTTCTCCGTCCCTCCCGGTTGACTCGATGGTGGAGCCTGCCACCGTGGGAGCCCGTACGACTGGCGGTGACACCTCGAATTTCACCAGTTCACCGGTGCTCCGATCGGGTGTCCCAGGGGCCCGCCACGTCCAGGATGCCCGGCGGTCATGAGCCGGATCGTCGTCACGTCCGGTGCGAGGGGCGTGCGCCGACGGCATTGATCAGGGCTTGGAGTTCGGGTGGTGGGGGTGTGCTACTCCAGGCTCGCCAGCAGCGTTGGATGGTGGTCCAGGGATCGAGCCAGGCCCGGACGGCGCGGACCGCCTGAGGCCGGCTGGCCGGTTGGGGCTGGTGGGTTCCGCTTGGGCCCCGTCTCAGCCGGTCCCACTGGCGTGGCAGCCGGCGGGACCGTGGGGACAACGGCAGGCTCCCGGTCCGGACGTTGAGCGAACCAGGTGTCCCAGCAGAACGAGAACGCGAAGGCGGCCAGGGTCTGGTGGCGGCGGATGGTGGTATCGGAGCGGACCTGGAGGTCGGCCCAGCCCAGTTCGTTCTTGATCTGCTTGTAGCTCTGCTCGATCCAGTGCCTGATGCCGTAGATCCGAACGGCTTCGTGCAGGTCGGCAGCCGGTTCGGGGCGGTCGGCCTCACGGGGGCCGCCGGGGCGGGGCAGGTCGGTGGCCAGATACCAGGTGGTCCGCGCGGGCAGGGTGGCCGGGTCGGTGGTGGCCACGACGAGGCCCGGGTGAGGCCGTCCGGCCCCCACCAGCCCAGGCGGGCGTCGGCGGCCCACCACGTCTCGGTGTGTCCGTCGCGGAAGGTGCGCTCGACGGCGGTCCAGTCCCCGGGATGCTTGGGGTTCGTCCAGCTCAGGGCGCGGGCGGCGTCAACAGGGGTGTAGGCGTCCACGCCGTAGGCCCAGGTACCGTGGCTCGGTTTGAGGGCCATCACGAACGGCAGTCCCGCCTTGTCGAGTTCCCTGCGGAAGCCGTCCTGGTCGCCGTACGCGCAGTCGGCGGCCACAGCCCGGAAGACCACCCCGGCGTCCTTCGCGCTGCGGGCCAGTTCGGCGGCGATCTGCAGCTCCGTGCGGAAGCCGGGGTCGCTCTTGCCCTTGGGGAAGTGATGGGCGGGGCTGTAGGGCACAGAGTGCAGCGGGTAGTAAAGGTTCTCGTCCGCCCAGCAGGTGGTCACTGTCACGATGCCGTTGTCGGTCTTGCCCAGTCGGCCCAGCCATTGCCGTCCGATGTACGCAGTCGCCCTGCCGTCCTTGCGGCCGCCCGAGTCGTCGATCACAGCCCCCCGCCCGGGTGCGGCGCGGTCGCGGGGTCGGCCAGCAGCAGTTCCACCCGGCGGGCGTTGACCCGCTCGTGGTCCCACGTCGACTCGGGATTTGAGGCACAGGGCACTACTGAACTTGATTGGGTGATGTCGGTCCGTTCGCCTGACGGCGTGTGGGTCGGGTCGGTAGTTGTGGGCTGTGAGATATGCGCAGGGCGGCGGGTTGACCGACGCGGAGAGGGTCGCTCGGGAGCGGATCCGGCTGGAGGCGGTCGGCCGTTTCGAGGGCGGGGAGAAGAACCGGGAGATCGCTGCCGCGTTGCGGGTGAGCGAGCGGTCGGTGGAGCGCTGGCGTCGTCAGAAGTCCCGCAACTCGGGGTTCTGCTGGATCTTCCCCGCTTTGGGGCGGGGGCGGCGGCTGTCCGCGCGGGCCTGGGTTTCCGACTCTACTGGCGAGTAATCATATGGGTGGAGTCGTTGGCTCTCGGCGTCCGGCCACTCCGAGCGAGCGACGCTCCCGGCATGCCGTGGACTTGTTCCGAGAGTGAGAATTGGGGTGGGTGCCGTGCTGGTCGGTTCATGGAGTCAGGGCGCGAGGTCCTGCCCATGAACCGGGTGCCGAGCCGGCGGGAGACGACGATGAACGGATCAGTCCGTGTCGGACAAGTTGTCGGGGTACCACTGCGGATGCACTGGAGCGTGCCGCTGCTGGTGGTCCTGTTCGCGTACGGCCTTGGTCGCCAGACCCTTCCGGCATGGACTCCAGGGCGCTCGGATGCGGTTTACACCTTCGCCAGTGCCGTGGGGGCCGTGCTGCTCATGGGCAGCCTTCTGCTCCACGAGACGGCACACGCCGCGACTGCCCGCAGGAAGAAGATCGCGGTACAGGATGTGACGCTGTGGGCGCTGGGCGGGATGACCCGCATGGGGAGACCGCAGACAGCCGCGGTGGCATTCGCAGTGGCGATCAGCGGGCCGCTCACCAGCGTGGCCATTGGGGGCACGGCGCTCGGAGTGGGAATCGGCCTGCACGCGATGTCCGGCTGGGTGGTGCCCGCCGCCGTTCTCGTGTGGCTCGGCTGGACGAACCTGTTCCTGGCCGCATTCAATCTGCTTCCCGCTGCGCCGCTCGACGGCGGAAGGGTGGTGCAGGCCCTGTTGTGGTGGCGTACCGGAGACCGGGAACGCGCGGATCGAGCGGCCTCCCGAAGCGGTCAGGTCGTGGGCGGGCTGCTGATGGCCTTCGGCTGGATCTCTTTCCTGCGCGGGGTGCCGGGCGGGCTGTGGCTCGTCTTCGTCGGTCTCTTCATCACGGTCGTCGCCGGCGCCGAACGGCAGCGCGCTGTGATCCACACAGCGCTGCGGGGCGTCAAGGTCACCGATGCCATGTCCAGCCCGGTGACCACCGGTGCCGACTGGCTGACCATCCGGCATTTCATCGACGAGGTGGCGGTGAACTCCAGCCATTCCGCCGTGCCGCTGCTCGATTTCGAAGGCCGTCCCAGCGGGATCGTTCAGATACGCAAGCTTGCCCGGATACCGGAAGCGCGCAGGGAGGCGCTGCGCGTGCGTGAGGTGGCGATCCCGCTGTCACAGTGCGCGGTTGCGGCCCCGGGTGATCTTCTGAGTGAAGCACTCGACAAGCTCCGCCCAGGTAGTGGCATGCGCATTCTTGTTGTGGACGGGGGCCATCTGGTGGGGTTCGTCACTGCGAAGGACATTTCACGGCTGATCCAGCGGCACACACTGAGGGCCAAGGGCCCAACCGAGCACGGGTCCCGCAAGGCCGTCGGAGATGTGCGTCCTTAGGCAAGGAGGCCCCTCGGCTTCACAACCGTCCGGCTGATGCTCGACGTCACCACAGGCCGGGCCTACCCGATGAGCTCTTCGATCAGGCTCGGGCGTGGTTGTCCGCCGGATGGGGCTCGGACGATCATCGGCGTACCTGCAGAGCCGGCCGTGCGCGGATCGGAGGCGTGAGTTTCGCCCACGGGTGGCCGCGCGAGCCGCGTGTCGGTACCGGCTGTCGCGCTCTGTGTCCGGCCCGGGTGCTGCGGAGAGGCGGAGTCGCTAGGCTCGTCATCGTGTCCACCGCGTGCGTGACGTCGGCTTCCCTGATTCCCGCCGATATCACGGTCGCGACCCGGTATCTCGACCTTGCAGGTGTCTTCTCGTGCGCGCTGCTGGGTGGTGCCGTGGCCCGTACGGCGGGCCTGGACCTGTTCGGGTTCCTGGTGGTGGGCATCATCTCCGGTTTGGGCGGAGGCATGATCAGGGACGTGCTGCTGCAGCACGGCACACCTGTCGCGCTGACCGACTACGCCTACCTGCCGACCGCTGTCGCCGGTGCCGTGGTGGTTTTTCTCATCAAGCTGAGTGAGGAGTCCTGGAGCCGGCTGTTCACCGCGCTCGACGCCGCGGTCATCGGGTTCTGGGCGGTCACCGGTGTGAACAAGACGCTGGCTGTCGGCCTGGGCTGGTTGCCGGCCGTCCTGCTGGGCACCGTGACCGCCGTCGGCGGCGGCGCCTTGCGCGATGTCGTCCTCGGTCGGGTGCCGGCTGTGTTCGGCGGTAATGGTCTGTACGCCACTGTCGCCGTCGCGGTCGCCGGAGTCACGGTGATCTGCGTGTACCTCGGCGTGCCGGGGATCGGCGTCGGCCTGGGCGTCGCCCTGGCTCTGGCCTTCCGGCTCACCGCCGTGCGGTTGGGCTGGAACCTGCCCAACAGCCTGAACTGGCAGTCCCGGTCCAAGCTGGCTGCGACGCTACGGCGCCGCACCGATCCCGATGCCCGAAACGGGAATGAAGAGCGGTCCCACCCGCGCAAGGAGTCATCGTGACCGACTGTGCCGATGCCGTGCTGTCCGGCCTCGCCGAAATCCGCTTGGACCTTGAGGACCTCTACCAGGATCTGCACAGGCATCCCGAACTCGGCCTGCGGGAGCACCGCACGGCGAAGAAGGCGTCCGACGCCCTGCGGGACTTCGGTTATGAGGTCACCGAACGCATCGGCGGCACCGGCGTGATCGGCGTGCTGGTCAACGGCGACGGACCTACCGTCATGGCCCGCGCGGACATGGACGCCCTCCCGGTACGCGAGCAGACCGGTCTGCCCTACGCCTCCACCGTGACCTTGACCGGTCCGGACGGCACCGAGCAGCCTGTCATGCACGCCTGTGGGCACGATGTGCACGTGACCGCTCTGATCGGCTGCGCACGGCTGATGGCTCAGGCCAAGGACGCCTGGCGAGGTACCTTCGTGGCGCTCTTCCAGCCCTCGGAGGAGAACGGCGACGGCGCCCACGCCATGATCGACGACGGGCTCACAGCAAAGGCGCCCCGGCCCGACGTGGTGCTCGCCCAGCATGTCCTGCCCTATCCGGCCGGCTACGTCGGCACCCGTCCGGGGTCCTTCCTGTCGGCTGCGGACAGCCTGCGCATCACCGTCCACGGTCGAGGGGCGCACGGCTCCATGCCCCAGGCCGCGGTCGACCCCGTGGTGATGGCCGCCATGATCGTCGTGCGTCTGCAGACCATTGTCTCCCGGGAACTCGCCGCCACCACCCCCGCCGTCGTCACGGTGGGCAGCATCCACGCGGGCAGCGGCCCCAACATCATCCCCGACAGCGCCGTCATCCAGCTCAACGTCCGTACCTACGACGATGCCACGCGCAGCCAGGTCCTGAAGGCGATCGAACGCATCGTCCGGACGGAGTGCGAGGCGTCCGGGTCGCCGAAGGCGCCCGAGATCGAGAAGACGGCTGCCTTCCCGCCCACCGTCAACGACGAGGACGCCACGCGGCGCGTTGCCGAGGCGTTCGCCGCCCACTTCGGCGACGACGCGCACACCATCGACCTGCAGACCGCCAGCGAGGACATGAGCGAGCTCCCCCGAGCGTTCGGCGCGCCGTTCACCTACTGGGGCATCGGAGGCATCGACGCCGGCCTGTACGCCGAGGCCGCCAAGAACGGCACCATCGCCCAGGACGTCCCGGTCAACCACAGTCCGACGTTCGCCCCCGTCATCCAGCCCACCCTGGACACCGGCGTCACGGCCATGACGGTGGCGGCCTTGGCCTGGTTCGGCAGCTGACACCAACCCGTCATCTCCGGCGAGCCGTTGGGGGAGGCGGTCGCTACCTGCCGGAGCCGGCAGGGGTTGCCCGCTCCGCCCGTACCCTCTTCGTCGGAATCTCGCGCTCCGCCCACGGTGCGGCAACGGGCGTACCTGCGCGCGGCTGGTTCGAAACCGGCGTGGACGGCGCATTGGGGGGTGGGCAGTTTCAGACTGTTGTGCTCCCAATGAGGTGGCTAAGCCCGGATGAGGGAGAGGTCGGGCAATGGGTGCCGCGTTCGCGCGTCTGGCACTTCGATCCTCACTGTGCGGCCGCAGGAAATTCTGCAATGCGAAATATTTCGTCCGCATTGCGGAATCATCAACATGCGTCGGGACGGCCCAACCTGGCAATCTCCGAGTGGCCGAGATCGCGCCGTCGTCAACAATCCCACTTCCAGCGAGGGTGGGCGGGTTGCATCGGCGGGCTTGACGGCCCCCCACGCCGCTCTTAAGGTCAACCCTTGCTTCTCACTATGTGGATGACATATTCCGTATAGCAGAAACAGGCAAGGGGTGTGACATGCGGTTGAACGCGATACTTGACCCGATCCACGAATCGACGGAGCGGTTCCTCGCCACCGTCAGGACGCTGTCGGACGCGCAGATCCGTCAGCCCTCCCTGGTTCCGCCGTGGACCCGCGGTCACGTGATCACTCATGTCGCGCGAGCCGGCGACAGCCTCTGCCGGCTGCTGACCTGGGCCCGCACGGGCGTGGAGACGCCGCAGTACTCGAGCATGGATGCCCGGGCCGCCGAGATCGAGGCAGGTGCGGCGCGCCCGATGGCCGAACTGGTCGCCGACGTCAGCGCGGGCGCCGCCCGGTTCGCCGCCGCGATCCGGGCGCTGCCCGAGGATGCCTGGCAGGCGAAGGTGCTCATGCGCACCGGCGAGCTGCGCACCCCGCACACGCTGGTGCCCATCCGGCTGCGGGAACTCGAGGTACATCACGCGGACTTGGCGGCCGGCTATGACTTCGCCGACATGCCGCTCGCCGCCGCCCGCTGGATCATCGACGACATGGCCGCCGAATTCGCCCGCCGGGACGGTGTGCCCACGCTGCGCATCGAGGCATCCGACAGTGACATGGCCCACGACCTCGGCGGCCCGGCCGCCGACGACACCGCCCCGGTGATCAGCGGGCCCCAGGCCGCCCTGCTCGGCTGGCTCACCGGCCGCACCACAGGTGAAGGCCTGAGCGTCACCGGGGCCGGGCAGGTGCCCCCGGCCCCGCGCTGGATCTGACATCCCTCTGTCCCGTACTCGCCCAAGAGAACCGAATGCTGCACGACTTCATGCTGGCGGAAGCCCGCATCGCCGCCGAGGCCCCGGCGATCGTCGAGTCCACTGAGCACGGCCTGCGCACCGTCACCTACCGTGATCTCAAGCGCCGTACGCAGGAGTTCGCCGAGCAACTGGCCGAGCTGGGACTCGACGTCGGCGATCGCGTCATCATCGAAGCGGACACATCCTCACACGCCCTCGCGATGCCGTTCGCCTGCTCGGTCCGCGGCCTGACCTTCGTGCCGGTCCGCGCGGAGACACCGACGCTTCGTCAAGGCCCTCCGCATCGCCCGCCGTTCAGTCGCGCAGAGCGCATTTTCCCCCTCCGGGCACTGACGCAGCCGACGCGACCTGGTGTCACGCCATCCGATGGCTCACCCAACACCTCAACCCAACACGCCGAAAACGCTCACACCCCCGAGTCGTCAAACGCAAAGTCCTGAAATGGGCCGCGAATCGCTCCCACCACACACGCTGGCCCCAGCCTGAACACAGCCCCCACATCACCATCCAAAACACTAACTGAACGGTATTGAGGCTAAGAGGATGTCTCATGTGGTCGTTCGCTGATGCGGCATGATGTTGGACCGTGGGTGCTGATCTGTCGCGTCGGCTTGTACCGGAGGAACTGTGTGAGCTGACCGCTCCGTTGTAGCCGAGGTTCACAGCCCGTCCACCGGGCGGTGGTACGGCTCCGGTGGACGAGCGGGCGGTGTTCACGCCTGTGGTGTACGTGCTGACGAGCGGCTGTGCGTGGCGGTATCTGCCGGAGTCGTTCGGTGTCTCACCGGCCACCGCGCACCGCCGGTTCACCGTGTGGACCGAGGCCGGGTTGTGGCGCAGGCTGCACCGGGCGGTGCTGGACGAACTCGGCGCCAGGGGTGAGCTGGACTGGTCGTCCGCGATCGTCGATGCCGCGTCGGTACGGGCAAAAGAGGGGGGCTCGCTGACCGGGCCGAATCCGGTCGATCGCGGTAAGAAGGGCAGCGAACTGCACGTGCTGTCCGAGGCCCAGGGCCTGCCGCTGTCCGTGGCGGTGTCGGGCGCGAACCTGCATGACAGTCAGGCGTTCAAGCCGCTGCTCCTTGGGATACCCACCATTCGCTCCCGGCGCGGGCCCTGCCGGAGACGACCGGCGAAGGTCCGTGCGGATAAGGCGTATTACTCCGCGGAACACCTGCGCCGGCTCCGCGATCGCAACCTTGTCCCCCGGATCGCCCGGCCCGGCATCGAGTCCGGCGAGCGCCTCGGCCGGCACCGCTGGAAGATCGAGCGGTCGATCGCCTGGCGCGTCGGCTACCGCCGCCTCACCGTCCGGTACGAGCGAAAAGGCAACCACTTCCTCGCCTTCCTCGGCCTCGCCGCAGCCCTCACCTGCTACAAGAAACTCGCAAAGCTCACCACGTGAGACATCCTCTTAGCCGGAATATCCGCTCTTTCCGGGTTACGCGATATTGAGTTTGATCTGATTGGTTGCTGCCATGCGCACAGGTCCTCCACCTTTCTTTCGGTCATGACTCGTCGGATGACGCAAAAGGAATTCAGGAATGACCGGCCGCCACATTCCCGACCCGAATCCGACCTCAGATATCCTGCAGCGTCCTCACTATCCAGCCGACGATCGCCCCTCGTGCGAAAAATCCAACGGGATACACCTGAACGGGTGAATCTCACACACACGATTTCAAGACGCCTCGAAGTGTGCTGCGCCCTCACCAGACCCTCGGCGCGCTGCGGGATCAACATGTTTCTCCCGGGCATCAGTTCGGCTCGACAGCGCGGCAGGATCGCCCACGAATAGCCTTTACGGGCAACCCGAGCCATGGCGTGGCCCCCACCATGAGTGGTAGCTGGGCCGCGTCCGTGCGCCACCCCGCCCGAGACAATTCTTCCCGTCTGGCTGACACTGAATTCGCCGCATTCCGTAAGCACCCTCGCGCCGCTGGAGTGATTCAGTCCATGACCGACAGCGCCCCCGGCCAGAAGGCCCGCGAACTACTTGTCCAGGCATCACAGCACCCTGTCGCCAGCCCCCAGCGCAACGCGCTGGTGACGGAAGCCGCCGTGTGGGCACGGCTTGAGCACACAGCCGAGATGGACAACTACGCAGCCGCGGCAATCGGCATCAAGTCTGCCCTGACCTCCCTCACCGACACCGTGCAGAAACTCGGCAGTGCGGTCGGCGACCTGACTGAACACGTCAAACGCAGCCCGAAGTGAGCGAGTGCGCGGGCCGGGGCATCGTGCGGTCTTGGGGTGCGGCGAGGGTGAGGAGCTGAGGCAGGCCGCACAAGAACTCTCGAAGGACTGGATGGGACGCTGCCTCGCGCCTCGCGCCTCGCGCCTCGCTGCCTCGCGCCACGCGGCGCGAGGTCGCCGAGGAGGCAGGCATCACCGTTCTTGAGCCGTAGGGCGACCGGCAACCGGTGCACATCGAAGTCCACACGATCGAGTTCCGGTCGGCGACGAACGCGCCGGCCCGCACTCACTACGACGTCCGCTACATGTTCCGGACACGGGGCCGGACAGGTGCTGGTGCGACTGCGGGACGGCCAAGACGACCGGGAGGGCATCTCTGCACCGGGCGCCTGGGCCCCGGTGGGCGGCGCAGAACCGGAGGAAACGAACCCGCATGCCGGCATCTGCCGCCGAGCCGGGGGAGCTCACCTGACCAGCCGCACCGGTCCCGGAACCGGCATGCTTGGGCATATGACAAAGGGGCGGGGACTCGCAATTGTCGGCTACAGCGTGATCATTCTGTTGTGCGCGCAGCGACAGCGTGGACGGTGATTTCGGGCCGCGCACAGCTGGACCTGCTGGGACCACTGTGAGGTTTCGGGTAGCAGAGTGCCACCTCGAAGGGGGAGGACGCGGCGGAAGCCACACCGTATGCAGCGGCCCGCAGTTGGACACCACGGGCCGGCACGCGGTCAAGGTTCAGTACGACGGAAAGAAGGGCGAGATCATTCGGGCTGCACAGAAACCCTGGGGCGGCTACGAACCGGTGGACACAAGCCTCATTTCATGGGGCATCGCCGTGCTGCTCCCGATCCTGCCACTCGGTGCCACAGTGGCCGCTGGTGCCTTCACCATCAGAGAGGCTCGTCCGGCGCGCAGAGGAGGCACAACCGACATGGCATCCTGAGCAACAGGCCGCGCCTGCAGCGAAGCAGACGGCCCTCAGGCCGGCGGGGATCGAGCCCGCGAATGTCGCCTTCGGCACGTGGCCTGTCGACGGATGGAGTGCGCAGTCAAGTCGTCGCGCACCTGAGAGGCCGCCGGGCGCGGCGGCGCTCGTCAGTCCGACCGCCCGCCATCTGCCGCTCACAGTTGCCAGTAACTGCCCGCCGGGAATGGTGGAGTCCGGCCCGGCCCGGACCGATTCGTGGGTCGGCACCCTGGGTGTCCCGGAGCTGGTTGCCCGTGCCGGAGCCTTTGTCGCCAGGGCAGAGCCGCCCCGTGAATGAGGTGCCGGGCGCCTCGTCAAGATCCGCGCGCACGCTCGCCGCCTGCCAGTATCGGGCCGCACGTGGTGGATGCACCGGTGCGAACACTGGTCGACCTGGCGCTCACGCCGGGCCTCGGTAGCCCTGTTCAGCCGTACGTGCCCGCCATCCAGCCGTACGCGTACGGCTGAACAGGCTCCCTCCGCCCCGTCCGGTGCAGGCTGTGGTCGGGCCTCGCACGGCTCGGCTGAGGGCTGCCGCCGGCTCGGGCCTGCCGCACCGCCCCGGTCTCACTATCCAGTCAAATTTGACATTAGTTCGCCTTATGGAAGATAAAGAAGGTCCTTTGGGTTGAGGTTCACGCAACGTGATGATCGAGGCGTGGCAGTCACCGCACGTCTACGTGAATGAGTAATGCCGTGTCCCACGCCGCCGTAGTACCTGACCAGCCGACCGAGCCCGCGGGGGACTGGGAGGCGTGGCGCGCCGAGCGGCGGCGCTCCGTTACCTCGGCCGCCGGGAATCTCGCTCTCGTCGAGACCCGCTGGGCCCCGGCGGGTGAGCGCCCCGACCTCGATGCGGCCCGAGCCGGACAGCCGGATTCTGTGATCGTCACCACAGTCGAGCGGACCGACTTCGTCACCGGCGAGCCCGAGTACGGTCTCCGATTCTGGGACGCACGGTCCCCCGCGATCCAGAACTTCGATCGCACCGATGTCTTCCCGTACGACCCGGCCTGGGTGCTGGAGGCCTCGTACACCCCGGTGCCAGGCGCCAGGCGGGTCGGGTTCGAGCACATCCGGGACAACGGCGGCACCCGGGACCTCGCCGTGCCGGGAGACATCGAGCTCACCCTGGACGGCCGGGACTACACGCTGAGCGCCTTCGATGACGACGGCACGCTGCTGCTCGTCTTCGGTGACCCCACCAACGGCGACATCACCTACGGTGCCGGGCGCTTCCTCTTCGTCACCCACACCGGCGAGGGCCGTGTCCTGCTCGACTTCAACCGTGCCTTCGTGCCGCCCTGCGGATTCTCCGACCAGTACAACTGTCCGATGCCGCCGCGGCAGAACCGTCTCCACCTGCCCGTAGAGGCCGGAGAGAAGCGGCCTGTCTTCCGCGACGGCTTCGCCGCGCAGCACTGATCAACCCCGCACTCCTCCGCCTCGAAGCACGAAAGCGCGTACTCCTCATGAGCATCAAGAAGACTTCCCTGTACGGCGGAGCCACCGCCGCCGCCCTCGCCCTGACCCTCACCGCCTGCGGCGGGGGCTCCCACGCGGGCAGCGCAGCCGGAGGGGCGAACGACAAGAACGCCACAGTCAACATCGGCTCGCTCTACGAGCCGCAGAATCTCGACAACACCGCCGGCGGCGGTCAGGGCGGCACCGAGGCGCTCAACGGCAACGTGTACGAAGGGCTGTTCAAGCTCACCGACGAGGGCAAGGTCGAAAACCTGCTCGCCCAGGACTACAAGGTCAGCGGCGACGGACTCACGTACACCTTCACCCTGCGCGACGGTGTGAAGTTCCACAGTGGCAAGAAGCTCACCAGTCAGGATGTCAAGTACAGCCTGGAGAAGGTGATCGCGAAGGACTCGCAGTCCGCGCGCAAGAGCAGCCTCGAAGTCATCAAGTCCGTCGGGACGCCTGATGCGCGCACGGTGGAAGTCCGGCTGTCGAAGAAGTCGATCTCCTTCGTCTACAACCTCTCCTACGTATGGATCGTCAATTCCCAGGCGAAGAACCTCAAGACGAGCGAGGACGGCACCGGCCCGTACGCGCTGAACAAGTGGACCCGCGGCTCCGCTCTCAGCCTCGACCGGTTCGCCGGCTACTGGGGCGACGCGGCCGCCAACAAGCAGGTCGTCTTCCACTACTACAAGGACGCCACGGCGCTGAACAACGCGCTCCTGACCAACGCGGTGGACATCGTCACGAGCGAGCAGTCGCCCGACGCCCTCGACCAGTTCAAGAGCAATCAGAACTACAAGGTCAACGACGGCAACTCGACGACCAAGCTGTTGCTCGCCTTCAATGACAAGGCCAAGCCCTTCACCGATGTGAAGGTCCGCCAGGCCGTCTCCGCCGCCATCGACGACAAGAAGCTGCTGGAGTCGGTCTGGGGCGGCTACGGCAAGCAGATCGGCTCCATGGTGCCGCCCACCGACCCGTGGTACGAGGACCTCACCAAGGTCAATGGCTACGACACCGCGCGCGCCAAGAAGCTGCTCGCCGAGGCCGGATACAAGAACGGCTTCAGCTTCACCCTCGACACCCCGAACTACGACCCGCACCCGACCGCCGCGACCTTCATCAAGTCGCAGCTCGCCAAGGTCGGCATCACCGTCGAGATCAACACGATCACGCCGGACGAGTGGTACACGAAGGTCTACAAGAACCACGACTTCACGGCCACGCTCCAGGAACACGTCAACGACCGCGACCTGGTCTGGTACGGCAACCCGGACTTCTACTGGGGCTACGACAACAAGCAGGTCACCCAGTGGGTCGAGGAGGCCGAGCAGGCGTCCAGCACCGCTGAGCAGACCGAACTCCTGAAGAAGGTCAACCGCAAGACCGCCGAGGACGCGGCCAGCGACTGGCTGTACCTGTACCCGCAGATCGTCGTGGCCAGCAGCAAGCTGTCCGGCTACCCGGTCAATGGCCTCAACTCCCAGTTCTTCGCCTACGACATCAAGAAGGGCTGATGGGCCGGTATCTCCTGCGCCGTCTCGCCTTCCTGCTGGTGTCGCTGGCGCTCGCGAGCGTGGTCCTGTTCGCGCTGCTGCGCATGCTGCCGGGCGACCCCGCCAACGCGCTCACCTCCGTGGGCGCCGACCCCGAGCAGATCGCGGCGGCGCGGCACTCCATCGGCTCCGACAAACCTCTTCCCGAGCAGTTCATCCACTGGATCGGGCAGTTGGCGAGCGGGGACCTCGGTACGTCGTTCGTCAGCTCGCTGCCGGTCGGCCCCGAGATCGGCTCCCGGCTTAACGTCACCATCCCGCTCACACTGTCAGCCTTCGTCCTGGCGGTGCTCATCGCCGTTCCGGTCGGCTTCGTAGCGGCACACCGACGTCGGACCTGGTACGGCGCATTGCTCAACGGAGTGTCCCAACTGGGCATCGCGGTCCCCGTGTTCTGGCTCGGCATGATCCTCATAGCCGTCTTCGCCCTGAACGCCGGCTGGCTTCCCGCGGGCGGATTCCCGCAGGACGGCTGGTCACAGCCGGCCGAGGCGATCCGCTCACTCGCCCTGCCCGTCATCACGATCGCGCTCGTGATGAGCGCCTCGCTGATCCGCTACGTCAGGTCGGCCACACTCGACGTGCTGGGCAGCGACTATCTGCGCACTGCGCGGGCCATGGGCTCGTCGTTCGGACAGGCCATGTGGCGGCACGGGCTGCGCAACGCCTCTGTACCAGTGATCTCGATCCTCGGCATCGAGCTTGCGTCCACGCTGCTGGGCGCGGTGGTCGTGGAGTCCGTGTACGCGCTCCCGGGCCTCGGCTCCCTGCTCGCGACCGGCATCGCGCAGCACGACTATCCGGTGATTCAGGGTGTGCTGTTCGTGTCCACGCTCGCGGTGCTGATCATCGGCTTCGCGGCCGACTTCGCACAGCGGATCATCGATCCGCGGCTGCGCGGCAGGCTCTCGGGAGGTGCCCGATGAAGCAGTCGACGAAGCGCTCGTACACCTTGACCGTCGGATGCGTCCTGGTCGGCCTGATCGCCGTGCTCGCGCTGGTCTCCGTCTTCTGGCTCCCGTACGCCGCCGACGACACATCCGGCGGACGGCTCACGGGCCCCGGTGCGGGCCATCTGCTCGGTACCGACAAGCTCGGCCGCGATCTGTTCACCCAGCTGATGACCGGCTCCCGTATCGCCTTCGAAGCGGGCCTGGGATCGGTCCTCATCGCGGCCACCCTCGGCGGCACGCTGGGCGTGCTGGCCGCGTTCGCGCAGGGCTGGCTCGACGACACGCTCTCGGCGTTCCTCGACATCCTGATCGCCTTCCCGACGCTGCTGCTGGCGATGCTCATCGTCACCGCCCGCTCGGCCACGCTGGGGTCCGCCGTGCTGGCGATCGGCCTCGCGCAGAGCGCGGTCGTGGCACGGCTGGTGCGGATCCTGGTCAAGCGGGTCCTCGCGCAGGACTACATCACGGCCGCCCGTACCTCGGGCACGTCGTGGCCGCGGGTCGTGGCCGGGCACGTGCTGCCCAACATCTGGCCCACGCTCGTGGTGAACCTGGCCCTCCAGTTCGGGCTCGCGGTGCTGGCCGAGGCCGGCCTGTCCTACCTGGGCCTGGGAGCGCCGCCGCCCAACGCCTCGTGGGGCCGCATGCTCCAAGAAGCGCAGGCGACGTTCACCACGGCCCCGGCAGGTGCGCTGGCCCCCGGCATCCTTCTCGTCCTGCTCGTCATCGGCGTGAACCTCATGGCCGACGGACTGCGAGACACCCTCGACCCTGCGGCCCGGCGGAGGCGCGCATGAGCATCCTCGACGTTCGCGACCTCACGATCCGTACGGCTGACGGACGCATCCTCGTCGACGGGCTCTCGCTGAACATGGCCCCTGGCGAACGCCTCGGCCTCATCGGAGAGTCGGGCTCCGGGAAATCGCTGACCACCCTTGCCGTGCTCGGCCTGCTGCCGGACGGCATGACGGCCACCGGCAGCGCCGAGCTCGCCGGCACCCAGATCGTGGGCGCCACCGAGAAACAGCTCACGGGTGTACGCGGCCAGGACGTCGCCATCGTCTTCCAGGAGCCGCTCACCGCACTCGACCCGCTGATGCGCGTCGGCCGGCAGATCGCCGAACCGCTGAGCAGAAGGCGAGGGCTGAAGGGCGCCGAACTGAAGCGGTCTGTCGTGGAAGCGCTGGAGCAGGTGCGGCTGCCCGAACCCGGCCGCATCGCCCGCGCCTTCCCGCACGAAATCTCCGGCGGACAGCGCCAGCGGATCGCGCTCGCCATGGCACTGGCCTGCGCCCCGAAGCTGCTCATTGCGGACGAACCGACCACCGCCCTCGACGTCACCGTGCAGTCCGAGATGCTCGACCTGATCGACACGCTCGTACGGGAACGGGACATGGCCGTCCTCTTCGTCAGCCACGACCTCGCGGTCGTCTCGAAGGTCGCCGACCGTGTCCTGGTCATGAAGGACGGCCGCGCCGTGGAGGAGGGCGATGTCCACGGGATCGTGCGGACCCCGCGTGAGGAGTACACCAAGGCGCTGGTGGCAAGTGCGCGACAGCTGGAATCAGCTTTGGACCTGAGGAGCGCGCGATGACGCCGGTACTGGAGCTGAACGGAGCCTCCTTCAGCTACCGAGGACACACCGCCCCCGTCGTCGAGGACATCTCCCTCACCGTCGAGACCGGGCAGAGCCTTGCCCTCGTCGGCGAATCGGGCGCGGGCAAGACCACTCTGCTGCGGCTGCTGCTGGGACTCGCCCGCGCGACCTCCGGCACCGTCCTGTTCGACGGCGAGGAGCTGAAACCACGCGACAGCAAGCAGACGCGGCGTTTCCGGCGCAGTGTGCAGTGCGTCTTCCAGGACCCGTACTCGTCGCTGGACCCGCGTCAGCGCGTCGGCAGCATCGTGTCCGAACCGCTGCGTTCCCTCGGCATCGACAACCGGGTCACCGCCGTGCCCAAGGTGGCCGACGCCCTGGAGCGGGTCGGACTCCCGGCCGACGCCGCGGAGCGCTATCCACACGAATTCTCCGGCGGCCAGCGCCAGCGCATCGCGATCGCCCGCGCGACCGTGTGCGACCCGCGGGTGCTGCTCGCCGACGAGCCCGTCAGCGCTCTCGACGTCACGACCCGCGTCAAGGTCGTGGACCTGCTGAACGAGTTGAAGCAGGAGCAGGGCCTGACTCTCGTCATGGTCTCCCACGACCTGTCGGTGGTCGCCTCGCTGTGCCAACGCACCGCCGTCCTGGAGAACGGCCGCATTGTCGAACAGGGCGAAACCGCACAGGTGCTGGGGGCTCCCGCGCACCCGTACACGCGTCGGCTCGTCGAAAGCGTGCCCCGGCTGCCCGTTTGACCGGTGGCCGCGTGCCCGCCGGAGACGCTGGCGCAGCCGAGACGAACGCCGTCGTCGGCGCCGCGGGGACGCCTGCTTCGATGTGGAGCACGGACGAGCCGAGATCGTCGAACAGGCGACGCGCCTGCTGATGGACGTCCTTGAAGCCGGCCACCAACCGGACAAGCTCGCCCTGCCGGGTGGGAGCCGACCTCCCGAGAGCGGTGCGCCGAGGCACGCAACACCGTGATCACGAGCCAGGCCGGCCAGGCCGTCGGCGTACCGCCGCCCCACCCGTGGGTGCCCCTCGGGTGCCCTCGCTGCCGGCCCGCCGCGTCTGCCGAGGAGGCGGCTGTGCATGGTGTGGGCCGGCTCCTCGGGCGGTCGGGACAGCCCCGACGAGTGGTCGTGCCTCGTGCGGGTTGCCGAGGAGCGGTGTATGGGACGACTCTGGAGGAGGCGCAGCCTGCGGAACTCGGCCTCAGGCTGTGCATACGCAGACGACGGAGAGGCGCCGACCGTGGACGGTCGGGAACCTACGGAGAAGCAGCCTGGCGCGAGTGGTCACCGGGCTGTGCCACACACCGCGGACATGCGGGTGGAGGCATGGTCGCCGACGGCCGCGGGCTGCATCGGTGAGGCTGTGCGCGCGATGGTGGAGGGTTTCGCCGACACGTCCGGGGCCGCAGTTGCCGGGGACCACGAACACGTGATCACGGCGGAATCCGACGAGGATCTGCTGGTGTCCGTCCTGGAGGAGGTTGTCTACCGGATGGATGCCCACGGCGAGATCCCACTCGATGTGGAGGTGGGGGCGATCCGACCGGCGGTGGACGGCCGGTGCCTGTCGGTCCGCTTCCGAATGGCCGACGCCGGTACCGCCGTCGCAGTCGGTGCGGTGCCGAAAGCCGTTTCGCTGCACGACCTGCAACTGCGGGGCGGCCCTGGCGGCTGGACCTGCCGGGTGACCCTCGACGTCTGAGGGCGGGGCAGGGAAGGGACGGGATCATGGCGCTCACGGTGGCTCTGGCAGGCGACACCATGCTCGGACGCAACGTCGCCGCGGAACTGCGCCGCTCGCCGGTGCCGGGGACGCTGGTCTCCACGGGGGTCAGGAAGGCGCTCGCGGAGGCGGATCTCTTCGTGCTCAATCTGGAGTGCTGCATCTCCGACCGAGGGCACCGCTGGCCCGACCCGCGAAAGGCATTCTTCTTCCGGGCGCCCGCCGTCGCCGCGCAGGTGCTGGCAGACCTGGGGGTGAACTGTGTGACGCTCGCCAACAACCACGCCCTGGACTACGGGTCCGACGCCATGGCCGACACCCGCACCCTGCTGGGCGGGGCGGGCGTCCACACGGTCGGCGCCGGGGCGAACGAGCGCGCGGCCCGGGAGTTCGCGGTGCTGGAGGCGGGCGGTGTGCGGCTGGCGGTGGTGGGCGTCACGGACGACCCGGAGGAGTACGCGGCAGGGGAGAGCAGCCCCGGCGTGGCCTGGGCCGATCTCCACGCGGGGGTGCCCGACTGGCTGAGGGAGTCGGTGGGCCGCGCCGCCGCGGCGGCGGACGTCGTGCTGGTCACCCCGCACTGGGGCCCCAACATGACCTCCCGGCCGCCGCGCCGCGTCTCGGCCGCGGCCCCGGAGCTGCTGGCGGCCGGCGCGACGCTGGTCGCCGGGCACTCCGCCCATGTCTTCCACGGGATCGCCGACCGGATCCTCTACGACTTGGGCGACTTCGTCGACGACTACGCCGTCGACCCGGTCCTGCGCAACGACCTCGGGCTCCTCTTCCTGGTGACCCTGGACGGCCCGGATGCCGCGCACCTGGTTCCTGCCCGGGTGGAGGCGGTGCCACTGGCCCTGGACTACTGCCGCACCCGCCTGGCGCGCGGTGAGGACCGGGCGTGGATCCGCGAGCGGCTCACCACAGCCTGTGCCGAGTTCGGTACCACCGTCGCCGATCGGACCGGATGGCTGACAGTCGACTGGAGGTGAGGGACGTGGAGATCGCACTGGTGGAGAGCAGCCCGTACCGCTTCCGGATCGAGCAGCGGGAGCCGATGCGTGTCCCCGGGGTCGTGTTCGCCTCGCGGGCGCTGCTGCCGCAGGCGGCGGGGGACAAGGCGCTGGAGCAGGTGGCGAACGTGGCGACGCTGCCCGGCATCGTCCACGCCTCCTTCGCCATGCCCGACGTCCACTGGGGCTACGGCTTCCCGATCGGAGGGGTGGCCGCCACCGACATCTCCCACGGCGGGGTCATCTCGCCCGGCGGCGTGGGGTTCGACATCTCCTGCGGCGTACGGCTGCTGGCCGCCGGCATCGACCGCGAGGCGCTCGGCCACGACCGGATGCGGCGACTGATGGACATCCTCGACAGCACCATCCCGCGCGGTATGGGGCGCGGCGGCCTGTGGAGGCTGTCGGGGGCCGGGGAGATGGACGAGCTGCTGGTCGGCGGCGCTCGGTACGCGGTCGAACACGGCCACGGTGTGCCCCGCGACCTCACGCGCTGCGAGGACTACGGCGTCCTGGAGGGCGCGGCCCCGGGGCAGGTGAGTGCGCGCGCCGTCGAGCGCGGCCTCCACCAGGTGGGAAGTCTCGGCTCGGGCAACCATTTCCTGGAGGTCCAGGCGGTGGACCAGGTCTACGACTCGGCCACCGCAGCGGCCTTCGGGCTGCGGGTGGGCCAGGTGTGCGTCATGATCCACTGCGGCTCGCGCGGCCTGGGACACCAGGTGTGCACCGACCACGTCCGCGTGATGGACCAGGAACTGCACCGGCACCGCATCCAGGTCCCGGACCGGCAGCTGGCCTGTACCCCGGTCGACTCGCCGCGGGGCCGCGCCTATCTCGGGGCGATGGCAGCGGCCGCCAACTACGGCCGGGCCAACCGCCAGCTGCTGTCGGAAGCCACCCGCCGCGCCTTCGCGACCGCTGCGGGAGTCGGTCTGGAGTTGATCTACGACATCTCGCACAACACCGCCAAACTCGAGACCCACGAAGTGGACGGCGTGGCACGTCGGCTGTGCGTCCACCGCAAGGGCGCGACGCGGGCGCTGCCGCCCGGTGATCCGAGCCTGCCCCAGGACCTCGTCCACACGGGCCAGCCGGTACTGGTCCCCGGGACGATGGGAACTGCCTCGTACGTGATGGTCGGCCTGCCCGGCAACGACGCCTTCCGCTCCGCATGCCACGGCGCCGGCCGGGTCTGGAGCCGCCACCACGCGCTGCGCATGGTGCGTGGGGAGCAACTTCGCGGCGAGCTGGAGGCCCGGGGCATCGCCGTGCGGCCCTCCTCATGGCGCGGTCTCGCTGAGGAGGCGCCGCAGGCGTACAAGGACGTCGACGCGGTCGTCGCCGTCACCGAGGGCGCCGGACTCGCCCGGCTGGTCGCCCGACTGGTGCCGCTGGGAGTGGTCAAGGGATGAGGCGGTACGAAGCGAGAGCGACCGGCACGGCTTCCCCGGCGGACCTCGTCCGTGCGGCGGGTGTCGCGACGAGCGGCTGCTCGGCGCGCTCCCGCGCGGTTCGGCGTCGGTGGGCGCACTTGCCGAACCTTCGCACATGCGCGGACCGGCCTTACCTTCGAACATGCGCGGACTCCGCCGAACCTTCGAACATGCTCCGGCCGGCCGGTACGGAGGCATGGATCCCTGGTGCGCCGAAGGCGCGGTCGGACGGGGGCTCGGGCGGTGAAGCCGCTCGCACCTCGGCGGAACGCGAGTAGCGTGGAACCTGGATGAAGGGTCGGGCAGGAAGTCCGGTCGGAAGCCGGGAGCGGCGATCACAGGCTGAGGTCCTGCGCCTTTCGGACGAAGTCGGGCGAAGAAGTGCACTTTCTCGGAGCACCGAGCAGCGGCACGTAGCCGCAGCAACCGTGGGAGGAGCGGCGATGAGGGCCGCGGATCCGGAAGTCGTCGTGCAGGCCGGACCGGTCCGGCTCCACGGGCAGTTGTCCGTACCCGAAGGGGCAACAGGCATCGTGGTGTTCGCCCACGGCAGCGGCAGCAGCCGACACAGCCCGCGCAACCACTTCGTCTCGACCTCGCTGAACAAGGTCGGCCTGGCCACGCTGCTGTTCGACCTTCTCACTGCGCAGGAAGAAGTGGACCGCGCCCACGTCTTCGACGCCGCCCTGCTGGCCCGCCGCTTGGGCGACGCCACCTGCTGGCTGCTCGATCGGCCCGAGATCCGGCGCCTGCCCGTGGGCTACTTCGGCGCCAGTACCGGCGCGGCCGCGGCGATGTGGGCGGCGGCCGAGCCGGACTGCCCGGCCGTGGCGGTCGTCTCTCGCGGTGGCAGGCCCGATCTGGCCGGATCCCGTCTGTCGGCGGTGACCGCGCCCACGCTGTTCATCGTCGGAGGCGAGGACGGGGTGGTGCTGGATCTCAACCGCCAGGCCCAGGCACTGCTGCGCTGCGAGAGCCGACTGGCTGTGGTCCCAGGCGCCACTCACTTGTTCGAGGAGCCCGGTGCTCTCGGGGAGGTGGCGGACCTGGCCGGAGAGTGGTTCGCCGACCACCTGGGTTGTCACACAGGACCAGGGAGCTGAGCGTCGGCGCGCCGCAGGGAGGGCTTGGCGCCATCGGTCTACGCGGAGCGAGGTGCTCGACTCATACGGAGCGCGGCCGTCTCTACAACCTGCTTGTTTTCGCGCATCATTGAGTTGCTTCGCTCGGACAATCATCCTCGGCCGGAACGCGGGCGTCTCCGCTTGACGTGGCGCGTCTGCGGTCGATTCAGGACCTGTCATGCACTCGTCAAATCCCGCTGAGAGACCGCGATTGGCTCAGCCCCGGAGCCATGAGCGAACGGCTGCGACTGCGGTGCATGCCGTGGACGACGGACTGCCGCAGACCTCGTCCGCGTTCTCGCCCCAGCCGATCTCGTGACGTCATGTCAGCCGATTCCTCGCGGGCCGGTGACGGCAAGGAATCAGTCGGAACGCGTCAAGCCCGGTGTGCCAGCAGGTCGTCCAGTTCGGCTGCGAAAAGCAGCGCGGGGTCGAAGCCCATCCCGGCGAAGTGGCCTGCGAGTTCGAGGGAGAGGACTCCGTGCAGGCGGGTCCAGAAGGTCAAGGCCCGGTGGAGGACGGCGGGTTGGGCGGGGTGGTTTTCGGCCCAGTCCCGGTGGCCCTCCAGGTGTGCGTCGAACGGCGTCGCGGGGCCACCCCCGGGGAGCGCCATGAAGGCATCGAGAAGGGTCGCCATCATCTCGGAGGTGATACCGGTGGTTTCCTCGGGTGCGTGGTAGCCGGGGACGGGGGTGCCGTAGATGAGGAAGTACCGCTGGGGGTCTTGAAGGGCCCAGTCGCGCAAGGCGTGTGCCAGTCCGGCCAGGTCGGTGCCGGTGGCGGAGGCCGCCCGAAGCGTGTCGGCGAGGCTTCGGTAGGCGTCCTTGACGAGTTCGGTGATCAGTGCGTCGCGGCCGGCGTAGTAGCGATAGAGCGCGGGCCCGCTCATCCCGATCTGTTTGGCGATCGCATTGAGGGAGAGCGCGGACGCTCCCGCCCTGGCGATCTGCTCCCAGGCGCGCTCCTTGATCTCCGCGCGCACCTCGGCCCGGTAGCGCTCCCGTGGGGTCTTCGTGTCCGACTTCGTCACGGGATGCCACCTTCCTCATCCGTGCCGATACAGCTTCAAAGTGTTGTTAGAGGTTATCACGCAAGGTGTTGACCCCTCGGGCTGCGTGAGTTATACCTTCTAACGAAAGAAAGAGCTTCTAAGGCGGTGCGGCGGTACGGCTGTCGCAACCGTGTACTCCACCGGACCGGGGGACTTGTATGACCACCACGGTTGTGCCACGCCGCACCCGCGCAGACCGGCGCGTTCCACGGTCGGTGACCGTCTCCTCCTGGGCGGTCCCCGTCATGGTGGTCGGTCAGTTCGCTCTGATCGCGGTCGCCCCGGTCATGATCGGGCTGGTCGGCGCTCTGCGTCATGTCCGCGACCGGGCGGTGCGCGGGGCGGCCGTCCTGCTCGCCGTCACGTACGCGACCCCACTGGTCGTATGGATGACACGGCCCGACGTGGCGCAGAGCCTGTCCAAGGACATGCACCCCGCATTCGCCGGACTGATCACCGCCGCGTCCGCCGCACTCATCGTCACGATCCGTCGAGCCCGCAGCCGGAGTCTTCCCGTGCGGTGACGCGATGCTCGCGCGACAACCGATGTGAGCTCAACAAGCAAAGATCGCCCATCAATTGACAAGGAGAATGCCATGCCCGGCATCAGAAGCACCAGCGTCCCCGCCGCCTTGTTCACCGTCCCGCTCGCCGCCTTCAGTCTTCTCGGTGTCACCGCGGCGCCCGCCGAGGCTGCTCTTTCCCACTCCGCCAAGTCCCTCATGTGCCACGGCAAAGGCGTTGATCCCGACGCGCGTGTCCGCTACAGGGCCGAGACCGTGATCCATGCGCCCCTGAAGACCATTTGGAAGCTGCAGACCGACGTGGAGCGTTGGCCGTCCTGGCAGGCCCCGGTCGAGACCATCGAACGTCTCGACCAGGGGCCCCTCCGGCAGGGCTCGGTGTTCCGGTGGACGACTCCGATACCCCCCAATCCCGCGACGCCGGCCACCAGCCTGGACATCACTTCGACTGTCGAGCAGCTCAAGCGCGACTCCTGCATCCGCTGGACCGGCCCCGCGGTCGGTGAAGGACTGCGCATCGACGGCGTCCACGTGTGGACCTTCACCAGGGTCGAAGGGGGCGTCCGCGTGCGCACCGAAGAGACCCATGCCGGCGACCAGGTCGAAGCGGACGTTCCCGCCGCGACCGAGATCCTCGCCAAGGGCCTCGAAGCATGGCTGCGTGACCTGAAGGCCACTGCCGAGGCCCGCACCCATGACCGACCGCACTGAAATTCGGTCCGGTCCTTCAGGTGTGTGGTCGGACTTCAACGATACGTAGGGGGTGCACACACCTGGCCGCACGGCCGTGTCAATCCTGAGACATTCCCTGTGCGGGTTGAGGGGCAGGAATGGTGTTGACCATGGTTCTGACGGAGAGCACCCGCAGGGCCATTAAGCAAGGCAAGGAGTGTTCAGGATGCGTACGAACTGGAAGTTCGCCGTCACCGTCGCCGCCACTGCGCTGACGGGGGCGGCTGGTGCGGGAGTCGCGCAAGCTTCGCCCGCAACGGCCGGCAGTGTCACCCCTTCGGCCTGCCGGCCGGCCAACCACACCGCGAAGATCACCGGGGCGCCCGCCAGCGCAGGGCACAGCCACTACCGCGTGACGCTGACCGCGCCGCGCGGGTACGAGCCGTGCCGGCTGGCCGGTTCGCCCACCGACGTGCGGTTCTCGAACCACGGTTCGGAGATCGGGATCACCGCCGGCCACTACGGCAACCAGACAACAGTGGTGACCTTCGGTCCGGGCCACCCGGTGCACTTCGACATCCAGGTTCCCAACAGCGGCCGCAGCACCGCCGCGGGGGAGGCATCGTTCACGCTCCAGGCTCCGGACGGGGAGATCCCCGGCACGTCCGTGGCCGAGGGCGAGCTCAAGGTGGCCACCGGTACCCTCATCGGTCCGGTCCAGCGCGGCGCCTGACCTCCTCCTGCGCTCCGGTGCGTCCCGCGGCAGTGTCACGGCGGCGGGACGCACCGGGTCTTTCGCGACCTGCGGAACTGGCGTTGAGGGTAAACACATCGGCGGAAGATCGCGAAAGCCGGGATCGCACTGCGCGGGGCCGACTACCTCTTCGCCTACCTGGACGAAGACAAGAGCGAACTGCTGCGCGAAGTGACGGAGGACGGCATCCGGCAGCTGACCGCGCAGGACGAGGAGATCTTTGCCGCCTTCCACGCTGCGGCATCGGAACAGGACATGGACGATGCGTACGTGGAATTGGACCACTGGGCCGTGTTCGGGGCCTTCGCGGACGAGCGTCTCGTCTGCGCCGCGAGCATGTACCCGTGGGACGACTCGAGCGTCGCGGACCTCGGCGTGCTGCCCCTGCCGTCCTTCCAGGGGCAAGCGCCCGCCCGCCGCGTTGTCCGGGCCATCTGCCGCCTCGCCGCCGGGCAAGGCCATGAGCCCCAGTACGGGCGCCAACTCGACAATGCCGCCTCCGCAGTGCTGGCCAAGTCGGCCGGACTGACCTTGTTCGGGAAGTGGGACGTCGTGTCCCCGGAGCCCGTGGTCCGAGCCGGGCTACCACCCCCGCATGCGTCGACACACCGTGCTCGGCGGCCGCCCCCCGATCAGCCGACCCGCCGCCGACGTCACGACCGATGACAACCGTCCTGCGGGCCGGAGACGTGCCTCGCGCCCCACTCCGGACGTCGGACGCTTCGGGGTGGGGCGCGAGGTGAACGGCCTACGGAACAGGATTCCCCTGGCCATCGGGCTCGCCGGGCCGTTGGGTTTTCTGCTTGCCGTCAGGCTTGTGCCTGGCCGTTGGATCCCTCCTCGCCGAGGGACCGCTTGTGCGCGGGCTTCTTGTGCACTGGCTTGTGGTGCCCGGGGTTCTTGTGCCCCGGGTTCTTGTGCCCGGGCTTCTTGTGCGGCGGCTTGTGGTGCGGGGGCTTGGGCGGCCGCGGCTTGCTGATGTCGATGGTGACCTTGGCGGGTTTGCCGGCGATCTGGTTCCCTCGCGGGTCGGTTCCTGCCGCCACCGCCACGTTGGTGACGGAGCAGAGCTTGCCGTCGCCGCCCGACCTGGTCTTCTTGCAGGCATTGGCGTCGGCCTGGGTGATCGTGTACGTGCCGTGGCAGGTCGTCAGGGCACCCGGCGCCAGCGTGGTCGCGTCGCAGGTGACCTTGGTGACACGGTCGTCATTGACCAGCACGTTGTGCAACGTTGTGCTGCCGGTGTTGCTGACGATGTAGGAGTACTGCACCTTCATCCCGACGACGTACGGACCGGGCGTGACAACCCGCTTCTTCAGCGTGATGTGCGGTGCCCCGATCGGCAGCGTCAGCTGGGTCTCCGGAGAGGTGATCGTCTCGCCGTCCGCCTTGCCGGTCGCCGTGGCGGTGTTGGTGACGGAGCCGGCCGTACCGTCACTCGCAGTGATCGTGTAAGTGCCACTGCAGGTGGTGCTGTCGCCCGGGCTCTCGGCCGGGGCCAAGGTGGTCGACTGACAGGTGATGCCGGTGACATGGTCGTCGTCCACCTTGACGTCGGTCAGCTCCACCCCGCCCGTGTTGCGGACGGTGTAGGAGAAGGTGACCGTCTGCCCGACGGAGTAGGGGCCGGGCGTCTCCGCCTTCTTCTCCACGACGAGACCGGCCGGCCGTTCGATCGGCACACTCTGCGAGGACGGCGGCGACGTGACCGTCTGGCCGTTCGACCTTCCCGTCGCGATGGCCGTGTTGTCGATGGAACCATGCGTCACATCGGCGGCCGTGACCGTGTAGGTGGCGGTACAAGTGACCGTCTGACCGCTCGCCAGCGTCGTCATGGGACAGGACACCGGGCCGATCTTCGGGTCGTTGACGGCGAGTCCGGTGATGTCCGTCGCACCCGAGTTGGTGACCACGAAGTCGTACGGCACCTGCGACCCGGCCACCAGGTCACCGGGGAGCGGCTGCCTGACCTGCTTGACGAGGTTCAACCGCGGCAGCGGCTGGTCACTGGTGACGAGCACGTTTCGGATGAGGTGGACATCGGTGAACAGACCCGTGGAGGCGGCGAAACCGAACTTGTAGGTGGGGGGCACCGGTTGTGGAGCGGGAGTGCTGAGCACCTGGTGGGAGCCGGTGCCGTCGTTGAAGTCGATCGACACCGTGAGTACCGGGTTGGGTGCCGGGGTGAGCTGTACATGGACCCGGCGGCGCGACGGTTCGAGCGCGGCCTCGGCCTGGGCGGGAGTGGCTCCCGGGGGCAGCGCGGTCAGTGGTCCTTGCAGCTTTCCGGGAAGGGTCGACGGCCAGGGCCCGGTGGTGGTGAAGTTGCTGGTGGTGGCGGTCAGGAAGCAGTAGCCCTCGGTCCCGTCGCCGGGACCGCGCACCGTGACCATGTTGGCTCCGGGAGCGGGCACGCGGAATCCTGTCCCGGCGGGGGAGCGGTTGGCGCAGCCGTTCCCGCGGTGTTCCCAGTCGCCGAAGTAGTTCCCGAGGACATCGAGCCCCACGCCCAGGTAGCCACGGTCCACACCGGGCAGGAACGTGGCGGTGGGGTAGTCGTCGGGGAGCTTCTGCGCGTACCCCAGGCTGCCGCCGAAGGCGCCCGGGTGGGTCAGCGCGCCGTCACCGTTCACCAGGAAGAACGAGATTCCGTCGGCGGGGGTGGCCGGGGTCGTGCTTCCGTACTGCCACTGGTCGAACGTGACATCGAGGCCCTGGTTGGCGGGCAGCGCATGGTTGTAGAGGACGGCCCCCGCCTGGTCGTTCGAGGCGTCCGTCAGCCGCAGGTATCCGTGCGGCGCTCCGTCGGGGGGCGGCACCGGCCCGACCCCTTCCGGACAACCGCCCAGCGGGTGATCCCCCGGCCCCGGCGCGGCGGCGGCCGGGGCGCCGGTGAGACAAGCCGACCCCACACCGGTGAACTCCGGGGCCGTGGCCTGCGTGAACGTCTCATCGACCAGAGGGGACCCCGCGGCACGCGGCCGGGCCTGGGCGCCGACGTCCAGTGCCAACGACGCTCCGGCGCCGACGACGAGCGCCAATGCCGCCGAGGCGAGTCGGGCAGTCCGTGCACGAGGCGCGCGCCGACCCGACGACGGTGAGTACTTCCTTCGGTTCATGCCCGCATCAATAGCAGTCACTGTGAGCATCAGTGATGGTGACAGACTGTCATGTGCCCCAATAGGTGTCGCGATGGAGCTCACCCGGCGGTACGTCCCTCCGGGACCGGTCCTCCCTGCCGAAGGAGGCCCTCCGTCGCGTCTCCGAGCCGCAGCGATCTACCACTTCAGTGCGGCAACTTCGATACGGCTGCCTCGCTGTGGCCCTTGGCGCGACGACGAGTCCGGGGGAGTGGGCCCGCACTGCATTGATCACGTACTGAGCGTGGCCGTCGGCGGCGAACGACGACGTGGGTGCCCATCGGAGTAGGTCCTGCCGACCATGCCGGTCAGCTCGGCGAGCTCGGTGTCATCACGCAGTGTCCCGTCCTGATCGAGGACCGGATATCGGAGCCGGCCGGAGGGGCCCGGATGCCACGGCGCACGGCCGCCCCGCCGACGTCCCGCTCGCCTACGTATGCGAGCAGCTTGCCGCCAGTGTCGCGCCGGATCGACGAAGGGGGCCGACCGCTACGGAATCCGGTTCAGCCCAGCCCCGTATGGACCTGCCGGATTGTGCAGGTGGTGCGGTCGGCATGAGGCTGGAGGCCAAGCCCGTGGGCGGCCGGACCAAGAACCAGGTACGGCCGCGCCCAGCCGTCGAGCCGAGGGTGATCGCGGCTGACCAGCGTGTGAAGCCAGGGGCCATCGTTGTCGGGTCGACGGCTCGGGCTCATCGAAGCAGCCGTTCGCCGGGCCGCGTGAGGGGCGGAGTGCATCCATGGTGCAGTGAAAGCGGTAAGCGTTGAGAATCTGCCGCGGTGCCACGCGCGCTCGGCTGACTGCCTCGCACAGCGGCGACGAAGCGATCCGCCAGGCGATCCGCACATATCGGCTGAGACCCATCGACGAGTTCTCACGCCGGGCTTCAGAGCTACAACCCAGCGCCTGCTGCGCCGGACGGCTTCATCGCGGAGGAACCATGACCGGCAGCATCTCCCCTGTCTCTCATTCTCCAGAAGGAGCGTGACCAGCGTGGCCCGGAACTATCGTCTGATCCTGAGCTCGCCGTCCGAGGTCTGGGGCCTGCTGTCCGACAGCCACCGCTACGGGGAGTGGGTGACAGGAACCCAGCAGGTCCTCGCCGCGGACCCGCACTGGCCAGAAGTGGGCGCCCGTCTGAAGTTCCGAGTTGGTGCCGGCCCCCTGACGCTCGACGACACCTGCGTAGTCCGCATCTGTGAACCGCAACACCGCCTCGAACTGGAAGCGAAGGCGGAGCCTTTCGGCGCTGCCCGCATTGCCATGAACTTGATTCCCTGGGGCGACAACACCCTCTTCGTTCTCGACTGGCACCCCCTCCGAGGACCCGGCACCCGGATGCACGGACTTCCCGTGAACTACATTGTCGCGGTCCGTAACGGCCTGATGCTGACAAAGCTGGCCCGGATCGCGATGCGCGAGCATGGCGGAAGTGTTTGAGGCACCTGGCAGAACACCCGAGGCGGATCAGCTCTCGTCCAGGCCCATCCAGGTCGGCCGACCGGCCGTTTGCCGCCGGCGCCTCGGGACTCGCTGATCGTGCGCCCTGAGACGATCGCAGCTCGACTGCCGCCCGGAGGACCAGGAGGTTCGGCAGCCTACGAGTTGGGGTGTTCCATGACCACGACCGGACCCTGCTGGAGCCGCGGTACCAGTCAGGTCGCCATGCTCGGTGGTCATCACGGGGTGCATGCCCTCGGTCGCGCGCCTTGAGGGCCGGGGCCGGGGGATGGCGGGCGTGTGGCCGGTGATGGAGCCGGCCCTGCGGTGCGGTTACTCCTTGGTCGAGCAGGGGGCGCAGCAGGCGGGGGCGCGTTCGACGCAGATGGTGACAGCGTCGGTGTTGTTCGTGGGGTCGGAGTCCTTCTCGTTGCCGGTGGTGGTGGCGGTGTTGGTGATCCGGCCGGACGCCGTGGCCTTGGCCCGCAGCGTGAGGGTGGCGGTGGCGCCGTCGCCCAGGTCGCCCACGGTCCACTCTCCGGTTGTCGGGTCGTAGGTTCCGGGGGAGGGGGTGGCGGACAGGAAGGTGAGGCCGCCCGGAAGCCGGTCGGTGACGGTGACGCCGGTTGCCTGGTTCGGTCCGGTGTTGCGGACGGTGATCCGGTAGGTCACGGTCTGTCCGACGGTGACGGTGGTGGCGTCGGCCGCCTTCACCACGGTCAGGTCTGCGCACGGATTGACCGTGGTGACCGTCTCGTCGGATGTGGCGGTCAGTGGTTCGGGAGTCGGCCCGTGCGGTTCGGCTCACAGAAAATCACTTGCGGTGCCTGCATAGGGTGCAGACATGCCGAGTTCACCGCACCTGCAAGAGATCGGCCCTGACAACTTCGGGGCTGCCATCGACCTGAGGGTCCGCCCCGATCAGGAACACCTGGTGGCGCCGGTGATGAAGTCTCTCGCCGAGGCATATGTCCACCCCGCCGTCGCATGGCCCCGGCTCATCTGCGACGATGACGAGGTCGTCGGGTTCCTCATGGCCTTCTTCGACATCGACTGGACCGGCAAAGGCACAGACTTCCGCTCCGGGCTCTGGCGTCTCAACGTCGCGGCCGGAAAGCAGGGACGGGGCTACGGGCGCTTCGCAGTGGAGTCCGTAGCCGCCGAAATCCGGCGTCGAGGCGGCACACGCCTGACGACCACCTGGCACCCCGGAGCGGATGGCCCGACAGGCTTCTATCTGGGGCTCGGATTTCGCCCGACCGGAGAGACCAGCGGTGATCAGACGGTGGGGATGCTGGAACTGGACTGAACCGGACTTCTGCCGCACCTGTACTGATCGCACCATGATGTTCCGGCCCACACGATCCGAAAACCCCGCCGATGGCGACCCATCAGCACCTGGGGACATCGGGCCGGTCGAATCGCCAACTCTTCACGCACGGGCGGTCGCACGGCCTCCTGGTACGCCGAGGCATGGGCGTGAGGCGTGAACAACCGTGATAGAAGAGGGCGTTATGAAGGACGAGTCATACAACGCAGAGCAATTCCACAGTGCTGTTCCGCACTCGGCCCGCGTCTGGAACTACTGGATCGGCGGCAAGGACCACTACCCGGTGGACCAGGAGCTGGGAGATCAAGTCATCGCGAGCTACCCCCAGACACGGGAACTCGCCCTGGCGTCACGGGCCTTTCAGGCGCGTGCGGTGCGGTATCTGGCCGAAGCGGGAATATCCCAGTTCCTTGACATCGGGACCGGGCTTCCCGTGCAGAACAGCACCCATGAGGTTGCGCAGAGCAGCGAGCCGAAGGCTCGCATCGTGTACGTCGACAACGACCCGCTGGTCCTGGCACACGCCCGTGCCTTGCTGACAAGTGCACCGGACGGGCTGACGGACTACGTGCACGCGGACATGCGGGAAGCCGAGCGGGTGCTTGAGGAAGCGGCGCGCACCCTGGACATGTCACGACCCGTGGCTGTGATGGTGCTGTCCACGCTGGGACACCTCACGCCCCAGGACGGCATCGAACTCATGCGGCGGTACATGGCCGGCACAGTGCCAGGCAGCTATCTGGTCCTCTGCGACACGGTCGCCACGCCCCAGACGCTGGCCGCGCAGGAGGCGTACGCGTCGGGCGACACCCCGCCGTACTTGGTGCGCCAGCCCGAGGAGATCCTCGCCGGCGCCGACGGGATGGAGTTGGTCGAGCCCGGATTCGGGTCGATCACCCTCTGGCGAGCCGAGGACGAGGACCTTGCACCCGTCGACCAGTGGGGATTCGTGGCGCGAAAGGTGTAGCAGTCGACGACTGCCACCGCCCGATGCTCCGAGCCGGCTTCCGCGTGTGGTCAAGAAAGCGGTCACCGCACGCATGGTTGACCACACGGCGTCGCTGGGCGCCCCCGCCCGGTGTGCGCCGCCCTGCGGCGGGCCGAACCGGTGTACTGGGACGAGGACATGAACTCCTGAGCCGTGACCGCGCCCCGCTCGGTGCATCCGGGCGCCCTGTGCGAGCACGGCCCGGTCGCCCGTGTTCGTTGCGTGGCGGCGGTGAGATGCCGAAGCCGAGCCCGAGCACGGGGGCACTCGACCTGCCTGAGCAGGGCGGGTGCGCTCGCTGCCCAGGACGGCCGCGCTCGCACGGAGTCCCACCGTGAGCGAGGCTCAAGGGCGGCGTTCGGTGCCGGACCGCTTCGGTGAACGGGCCGACGGTCGAGCTGCGTTCCGATGGCCGAGGCGGCGTGCCGTTGCGGACGGCCCCCTCAGTACCTCAGCGGTGACCATGAAGGCGCCGATGACTGACAATGCCGGGACGACCCGACCCAGAACCGTGTCGCCGCATACGTGATCCGGCAGCGTTCCGTACCCGAATTGCTGGTGTTCGACCACATCGGCATGCCGGCCCAACAGCCTGCGAGGGCCGCCTTCGGACCCGTCGGCGACCGGTGGTGTCCGAGAAGCTCACCGGCCTCGTCGCGAATGCCGCCGTCGTTCAGATACTCTGGCAGGCCGGGCACCCCTGGGCACAGGAACAGCACCGGCGCGGTGCCGGCCGCGGCCCGGACTCCGAGCCCACACCAGCGGCAATCACGTCGTCATCGGCGATGGTGGAGCCGACAGACACACCCTCGCCCACGAACTCACCCACGTCATCCAGCAACGCCGAGGGCCTGTGGCCGGCACGGACAACGGGGCAGGGCTGAAGGTGTCCGACCCCTCCGACCGCTTCGACCCCTCCGACCGCTTCGAGCGGGACGCGGAGGCCAATGCGCGCCGGGTCATGCGTCGCAACCTGCCCTCGACTTGGGAGGCTGAGTAACTCGCGGCGTCGGCGGAGCGGGCCCGGCACCACATCATCCGGTGGAGGAGTCCGTCGAATTCTTGTCACAGCTCGTCGTGATGCTTGCTGACGGTGAGGTCGAGTCCGATCTCATGGCCCCGGGACTTGCCGCGGCAGGCAGGCCCCGATGGCCCCACGAGCAGGCCCGGTCCGTCTGCGCCAGTCTCCGAAGAGCCCCGGACCCATCTGGTCGAGGACCGACTCCAGCAGCGTTCCGATGTGCGACGCAGTGGTGGGATCCTTGCCGCACCAGTTCCGCATCGCCACGCGGCCGGCCGCGGCGAAGACGGCGACCATCAGCTGGGGGCGTACGTCGGAACCGGTGTGGATGTCTTCCCGTTCCGCGATGACCTCGGCCAGTCGAGCCTCAAGTCCGGCGGCACGGCGCAGCAGTTCGGCGTTCAGGCCGGGCGTCCGGTCGATCAGCCGGAGCAGCGACGCGTCGACACCGGATGCGCCGCCTTCCTCCAGGGTGCGCAGAACCGAACCGAACGCCGCGCGCATCGCACGCATGGGGTTCTCTTCCTCCGGTCGTGACCGAAGAGCTGCGACCAGCGCGTCCCCGCTCGCGGTCAGCGGGGCCAGCGCCAGATCCTCCTTGGCGGGGAAGTAGCGGAACACCGTGCGTGGGGAGATCTCCGCCACGTCCGCGATCTGGTCGACAGTGGTCTGTTCGTACCCCTGGGTGAGAAAGAGTCTGGCCGCCGTACGCGCCACGTCCTCACGCGTACGCTGCATCCTGCGCGTCCGCAGATTCTGTCCGGGCACGGCGGCCCTCCTCCTCGAACTCGGTGTACTCAGTGCGTCGGGGCCGACGGCGCCCCCGCCGAGGCGGCGTTCTCCTGCGCGAGCCGCTCCATGCCGCTCTGCGTCTTGAGCGGCTTCTCCTTGATGAAGAGCACCGCGATCAGGGCGAGAAACGCGAAGGGGGCTCCGATCAGGAAGACATCCGCGGTCGCGACGCCGTACGCGTGCTCGACCACCTGCCGGGCCGCTGGGGGAAGCGTGGAGAGGTTGGGAACGCCGTGCCCGGCGCCTGAGCCGCCCGCCGCCCCGCCGAAGCCCTTCTCCAGCTCGCTCGCCACCCGGTGGCTGAGCACGGCGCCCAGCGCGCTCGTGCCGATGGCCCCACCGAGGCTGCGGAAGAACGACAGCACCGAGGTCGCTGCGCCGAGCTCCGATGCGGGTACGTCGTTCTGGGCCGCCAGGACCAGGTTCTGCATCAGCATGCCGACGCCGACGCCGAGCACCACCATGTAGACGCTGAGAAGCCCGAACGAGGAGTCCGCGCTGATCGTGGACAGCAGACCCATGCCCGCGGTCATGATGATGCCGCCCGCGATCAGGAAGCCCTTCCACTTGCCCCGGGCGGAGATGATCTGCCCGGCGATCGTCGTGGACAGCATCAGACCGAGGATCATCGGCAGGCTCATCAGACCCGCGGCGGTCGGAGACTTGCCGAGCGAGATCTGGAAGTACTGGGAGAGAAACACCGTGCCGCCGAACATGGCCACGCCGACCAGCAGGCTTGCCACCGTGGTCAGCGCCACCGTGCGGTTGCGGAAGATGTCCAGCGGGATGATCGGCTCCTGGACCCTGGATTCGACCACGACTGCCGCGACCAGCAGCACCACACCGGCGCTGACCAGGGCGGCGGTCTGCCACGACGCCCAGTCGAACCGGTTGCCCGCGAGGGTCACCCACAGCAGCAGTGCGCTGACCCCGCTCATGATGAGGACGGCACCGAGATAGTCGATCTTCACCTCTCTGCGGATCGTCGGCAGCTTCAGGGTCAGCTGGAGCAGCACGATCGCGAGCAGGGCGAACGGCACACCGATGAAGAAGCACCAGCGCCACCCCAGCCAGGAGGTGTCCACGAGCACGCCGCCGATGAGCGGACCTGCGACGGTGCCGACGGCGAAGACCGCGCCGAAGATGCCGGAGTAGCGGCCGAGTTCACGCGGCGGAATGATCGCCGCCATCACGACCTGGGCCAGCGCGGTGAGACCGCCCGCGCCGATGCCCTGCACCACTCGGCTCACGATGAGCAGGCCGACGCTGTGCGAGAAGCCGGCGACGAGCGAGCCGACGATGAACATCGAGAGGGAGAGCTGGATGAGCAGCTTCTTGTCGTAGAGATCGGACAGCTTGCCCCAGATCGGGACGGTCGCCGTCATCGCCAGAAGTTCGGCGGTGACCACCCAGGTGTAGGAGGACTGGCTGCCGTGCAGATCGGCGATGATCCTGGGAAGGGCGTTGGAGACCACGGTGGAGGCCAGGATGGCAACGAACATGCCGGCCATCAGGCCCGACATGGCCTGGAGTATCTGGCGACGTGTCATGGCTGGTGCGGTCCCGTCGGGCGCACCGGTTTCGGGTGTGACGGCAGCGGTCATCGGCTGACGTTCCTCATTCTCTGGTGAAGGGCCCCCGGCGGGGGCTTGGGATGTGATTCAGCCGCTCAGACCGTCGGCCAGCGAGTTGAACGCCTCGTGATAGATGCTCTGGAACGTGCGGGTACGGCCGGATGCCACCCAGAGCTCGACGGCGGCGCGCACGGCAGCGATCGCTACGTGCGCGAGAAGCCGAGGGTAGAGATCGGACTCGGGGTCCTGACCGAGGCGTTCGGCCACGACAGCGACCAGGGCGCGCTCGTCCGCGCCCTGCGCGGCCAGGAATCCGGGTAGCAGCGCAGGACTCGTCCTGAGCACGGCCATCTGGAGTTCCCAGCGTTCGTGATCCTCCTCGATATGGGCGAGCTCCTGTCCGACCGCCTCGCGCAGGGCATTGAATGCCGTGAGTTCCTTCGGTGCGTCGAGTACTGCCCGACGGGCCCGCTCGGCGTTGTCCTGATCGGGACGGGTGATCGCGTCTTCCAGGCACGGGAAGTAGTTGAAGAAGGTGCGCACGGAGACGCCGACCGCATCGGTGACCGCTTCCACGGTCACGTTCTCGATTCCACGGTCCGCGGCCATGCGCAACGCCACGTCCGCAAGGGCGTCACGCGTCGCACGCTTCTTGCGTTCGCGCAGTCCGAGAGGCATGGCGTCGGCACTCATGAGGCGCATGTTATGCAATTTTGCGCGGTGTGCAAAATTATATTCGGTGTGATCCCGGCGGACGATCTCTGCGCTGCGCCGGTTGTCCACCGCCTGCCCTGCCCTGCCCTGCCCTGCCCTGCCCCGGCCTGCGTCCCGCCTTGCGATCCCGGGAACCTCCACCGGGCAGTCGGGCGAGCCATGGCCTTGTTCGACTGCAACCGCGAGGACATTCCCCATCCGGACCGGGTGGGGGAGTGGGACCACTGGTTCGCCTTCGGTGCCAAGTATCTGTTCGCCGTCCTTTCCGGACACGAGCACGACCCCAGGCTCGTCGGCCACGACGAGTGGACGGATCCGTCGGTCGACCTACCGCCGTCCCGCTGCCACGGTGGCCCACGCCGGCTGCTGGACCTCGCGGCCGACCGGGACACGGTCGCTGCGGAGGCACGCGTTCTCTGGGGCGCATACCAGGAGTTGGCACGCGCGGGCGTATCTGCGTCTGCTGGTCCACCTACCGGTCATGCTGCCGCCGGTCGCCTCCGTACTGCTCTTCAAGCACCTCTACGACCCCGGTTACGGCTTGCTCAACGAGATCCTCGGTCTCTTCGGCCTGCCTGCGCAGCAGTGGCTCCAGGGCCCGGACACCTCCATGCTCTCCGTGGTCATCGCGGCGACATGCGTGACGCGGTACGGCCGTGAGGACACCGGATTCGACTTCGCCGGGAAGATCTTCGGGACGCCTACGGACCTGGAGCTCGGCACACGGCGCGCCCGTGCTGCCGCTCTGCTGACCCTGGCGCTTCCCGGTGCCGTCTACGTGTACAAGGGCGAGGAACTGGGCCTGCCGGAGGCCGACGTGCCCCTGGATCGTATCCAGGACCCGATGCACTTCCGCTCGGGCGGCACCAACCCGGGACGCGACGGCTGCGGGGTGCCCCTCCCGTGGGTCGCCGCCGCACCCAACAGCGGTTTCGGTTCACCGGGTGACCCCTGGTTGCCGCAGCCGGAGGGCCGGCCGGCCTACGCGGCGGACCGTCAGGGCGCCGACCCCGCCTCAATATTGACGCTGTGTCGCGAGGCGCTGCGGCTGCGACGTACCGTTCCGGGCTTCCAGGACGAGTCGCTGGCCTGGCTGCCGTCCGCGCCGGGGGGCATCGCCTTCGGCCGCGGCCCCGGCCTGTTGTGTGTCGTCAATCTCGCCCCTGAGTCCGTGCAACTCCCGGCCCACACCGGCGTTTTGCTCACCAGTGGCGCTCTTGACGACCGGCACCGCCTCCCGCGGGACACGGCGGCGTGGCTGCTCGTCCGACCCTCGCGACCGTACAACCGGGCAGCCGTCCCCCGGGCGGCCGGCTCCCACATCCCTCGGGAGGCTTCTCGACAGGAACCGCGCCCCGTGAGGGTCGCCGACCGCCCCGTCCGCCCCCTTCGACCGGACCGCGATGGTCCGAGTCGCCTTACCTGCACCGGTCCTGACGGTGCGTGAACCGGACGACGCCATCCGGCGCGCGCCCTCGATGTACCGGGGCGCGCACCCCTTCGTTTCCCCGAGGCAGTTCCCCAGCGGGCTCAAGCCCGCACTGTCCACGTCAATAGGACGCGGATCCGAGGGGGCGGAATGCCGACATGGGCTCGCGGCGGTCCGTGCGCCGACCACCACCGAGTGCGGCCCCCTTCACAGCGCCCGCACGAAGGACGCGAATTGCGGCTGGGGCCGCCCGGTTGGTCAAACGACAGGTACGGAATGTTCAACCTCTGACCAAGAAATTGAGGCGACGGGGCTGGAAATCGTCGTTGGGGGACCGGAAAACGCGCCCCCCGAGCAGCAGATATGCCTGATCGCGCCCATGCGATCACGCTGAGCATCAGATCTTCGCACCCCTGGCCCGTCCTCGTCGGGCGTACGGTCTCAACAGAATGTTGATCAAGATCCAAAGCGCCCCGGATGTGGGTGGTTTTGGTTATTTCGTCATGTCCTCAAAGGAGAAGACGTGCCTGCAGTGGAACAGGTGGTGCAGGCGAAGAACTGGGCCTCTACCCGTGCCGGACAGATACAACTGCGCGGCATTGCCCAGGTCGCACTCAGCTCGAACGCATGGGCCGGACTGCTGTTCACCGTGGCGCTGTTCGTGGACGGATGGCGGCTCGGCGTGTACGGCCTGCTCGGTGCGGCCTCGTCCACCGCCGCCGCGGCGCTCCTGGGAGCCGACCGGAAGGGATTGGTCAACGGGCTCCAGGGATACTGCGGTTGCCTGACCGGGATCGCCCTCGCCGTCCGGCTCGGCACCTCGTGGCAGACCGCCGTACTGGCCGTGCTCGGTGCGGCGGTCTGTTCGGTACTGAGCGCCGCGGCGGGCCGCCTCCTCGGCCCTCTCGGGCTGCCTGTGCTGACGGCCCCTTATTGCCTGGTCGCCGGTGCGCTGGTGGTCATGTTGTCCAAGGCGCCGGTCGCCGCCGGTCCGGCCGCACGCGTCTCAGGATTCACGACCATGACGGCCGCGGAGGCCGGCCGGGCGCTCTGCAACAACATTGGTCAGATCTTCTATCTGGACAAGTGGTACGCGGGCCTGATCCTGCTCGTCGGACTGCTCGTCGCCTCGCGGATCGCGGCCGTCGCGGCGATCGGCGCCAGTGTCATCGCGTTCCTGACCGCCTGTCTGGCGGGACTGCCCGCCGACCGGATCATCGAGGGGCTGTACGGATACAACGCGGTGCTCTGCGCGATCGCGCTGACAGCCACTTTCCTGACTCTCACTCCGTGGACCGCTGGGTACGCCGCGCTCGCCGCGGTGGCCTCGGTCCCGTTCGCCGCTGCCTGGGAAGCCGTTGCCCAGCCCTCCGGCGGATACCCCTTCACCTGGCCGTTCACCGTGACGACCTGGCTCTTCCTGGCGGCTGGTCCACTCCTGGGCCGGCCCGGCATCTCGTCCGAGAAAGCAATGTGACGCCATGAACCTCGCACCGCGGGAAATCGACAAGCTCCACGTCTATGTGGTCGCGGACCTGGCCCGCCGCCGCAGGAACCGGGGAACCAAACTCAACTACAGCGAAGCCGCCGCCCTGATCACCGAGGCCGTCCTGGAGGCCGCGCGTGACGGCCACACCGTCGCCGAATGCATGGAGCTGGGCCGCAAGGTCGTCTCCAACGACGACGTGATGCCCGGAGTGCGGGAGATGCTCACCGTCCTCCAGGTCGAGACGGCCTTCGTCGACGGGACGAAGCTGGTCACCTGCCACGACCCGATCAGCGCCTGAAACACCGAGGAGACACAGATGTCTGGCGGAGCTCATTACCTCTACGGGGACGACCCCGTCGAGATCAACGCCAACCGGGACAGGATCACACTCACGGTCGCCAATACCGGTGACCGGGCCGTACAGATCGGCTCGCACTACCACTTCTTCGAGATCAACCGCGCTCTGCGCTTCGACCGAGAGGCTGCCTACGGCATGCGCCTGGACATCCCGTCCGGCACCGCTGTGCGCTTCGAGCCCGGCGACACCCGCGAGGTGGAGCTGTGTGCCTTCGCCGGCACCGGGCGGCTCACCGGCTTCGCCGCGCTCGTCAACGGAGGCCTGTCAGCCCCGGACACCAAGCGCGTCGCACTCCGCCGCGCCGCGGAGCTCGGCTTCGTACACAACGACAGCGACACCGAAACCGACCACGAGGGGGCCCGGGTCTGATGGCGATCATCCCGCGCAAGCAGTACACGGATCTGTTCGGTCCCACCGTCGGCGACCGGTTCCACCTGGCCGACACCAATCTCGTCGTCGAGGTCGAGTACGACCACAACGCCGGTTCCTACGGGGAAGAGGCCGTCTACGGCGGAGGCAAGGCCATCCGGGACGGGATGGCCCAGGACCCGTCCGCGCTCAACCGCGAAGGCGCCCTGGACCTCGTCATCACCAATGTTGTGGTGCTCGACCCGATTCTGGGCGTGGTCAAGGGTGACATCGGCGTACGTGGCGGCCTGATCGTCGGCGTCGGCAAGGCGGGAAACCCGCATCTGCAGAGCGGAGTCGACCCCAAGCTCGTCATCGGGCCCGGCACCGAGGTGATATCCGGCGAACACCTCATCGCCACCGCCGGGGGCGTCGACACGCACATCCACTTCATCGCGCCCCAGCAGGCCCAGGAGGGTCTGTCCAACGGCATCACCACCTTCTTCGGCGGAGGCACCGGGCCGACGGACGGCTCCAACGGCACCACCTGCACCCCCGGCCCGTGGAACATCCACCGGATGCTGGAGGCCGTGGAGGACCTGCCGGTCAACGTGGGTCTGCTCGGCAAGGGCAACGGCAGCCTGCCCGAGGCACTGCGCGAGCAGGTCGAGGCGGGCGCGGCCGGACTGAAGGTGCACGAGGACTGGGGCGCCACCCCCGCCACGATCGACACCGCACTCCGGGTCGCCGACGAGTACGACGTCCAGATGGCCATTCACACCGACACCCTCAACGAGGGCGGCTTCTACGAGGACACCCTGTCGGCGATCAACGGCCGGACCATCCACACCTTCCACACCGAGGGCGCCGGTGGTGGCCACGCCCCCGACATCATCCGGGTGTCCGGCGAGGCCAACGTGCTCCCGGCCTCCACCAACCCGACGCTGCCGTACACGATCAACGCGGTGGACGAGCTGCTGGACATGGTGATGGTCTGTCACCACCTGTCCCGTGACATCCCCGAGGACGTGTCGTTCGCCGACAGCCGGGTACGGGCCGAGACGATCGCGGCCGAGACCGTTCTGCACGACCTCGGTGTGATCAGCATCTTCTCCTCGGACTCCCAGGCCATGGGGCGGGTCGGCGAGTCCTTCGTCCGTGCGTTCCAGACGGCCCACCACTGCAAGGAGTTGCGCGGCCCGCTGGCGGAGGACAGCTCCCGCAACGACAACGCGCGTGTCCTGCGGTATCTGGCCAAGCTGACGATCAATCCCGCCACCGCGGTCGGTGCCGCGGACGTGATCGGCTCCCTGGAGCCCGGCAAGCTCGCCGACATCGTGCTCTGGCCGATCCACTCCTTCGCGGCCAAGCCCAAGATGGTCATCAAGGGCGGCATGGTCAACTGGGCGCTGATGGGCGACCCCAACGCGTCGCTGCCCACGCCGCAACCGGTGTACTACCGGCCGATGTTCGGCACGTACGGCCGTGCCAGGCAGCGCACCTCGGTGACCTTCATGTCCCAGGCATCCATCGCCGCGGGCGTCCCCGACAAGCTGGGACTGCAGCGGCGGATCGAACCCGTGCAGCGCTGCCGCACCATCGGCAAGGAGCACATGGTGCGCAACAACGCGCTGCCGCGCATCGAAGTGGACCCGGAGACGTACAAGGTCACGGTCGACGGCGAGCCCGCCACCATCGAGCCGGCGGAGCGGCTCCCGCTCAACCACCTCTTCTACATCGTCTGACCGTCCTCCTCGCGACGGCCGTCAACGGCCGGACCACCTCGGACGGCCACCTGGCACGAACGGAATCCCCGGCGTGAACGACCCGATGCCGATCCCGGCGCTGCTGACCGGACTCCAGCTCACCGACTCGGCTTTCCCCAGCGGCTATTACACCCTCTCCCACGGCCTGGAAGGCTTCCAGCAGGCCCGCGCGGTCACCCCGCGCGGTCTGCCCTTGCTCCTCCACGACTTGCTGCGCCACAGTGCGGGGCCGGCCGACGCGACCGCCCTCGCCCTCGCCCACCGTGCGGTCACCGCCGACGACTGGGCGGAGGTGGTGGCCGTGGAACAGCGGCTGCATGCCACCAAATTGGGTCGAGAGGCCCGGCAGGCTGCCGTCCGCACCGGACGGCAGCTGCTGGACCTCGCGGGTGAGGTCTACGGCACTCCACAGATCGAGCGGTACCAGGCCCTCTACCGGGAGGGGGCCGTACGCGGCTGCCAGCCGGTCGTCGCCGCCGTCGTCCACGCGGCCAACGGACTGTCGACCCGCCAGGCGGTCACCTGCGAACTGTTCGCCTTCGCGGCCAGTTTCGTGGGGGCCGCCGTGCGGCTGCGGCTGACCGACCACCGCCGGGCGCAGGTCGTGCTGCACGGGGCCGCCCCGGTGATCGAGGAGACCGTCGAAGCGGCCCTGCGGCGGGAGCGGGCCGACATCGGAGGGTGTGTCCCGGTGGCGGATGTCATGGCGGGCCGTCACGAGCGCGCCGAGGCACGCCTCTTCGCCAGCTAGCGCCTCACCTTTCCCTCACCCCTCCCGCACCTCGAAGACCACCACTCCAGAAGGAACACCATGCACGACCCGATGCAGGCCAGGCACCACCACCACGACGAGCTCATGCAGCGGCCCAAGGACGGAGTGCTGCGCGTCGGCATCGCCGGACCGGTCGGCTCCGGCAAGACCGCACTGATCGAAGCGCTCGTCCCCCTGCTGATCGAGCGCGGCCGGACCCCTGCCGTCATCACCAACGACATCTACACCAGCGAGGACGCCGCGCACGTGCGCCGTACCCTGGCCGGGCTCCTCGACGCGGACAGGATCGTCGGGGTGGAGACCGGGGCCTGTCCGCACACCGCGGTCCGGGACGACCCGACGATGAACCAGGCCGCCGCGGACGAACTCATGGAGCGCTTCCCCGACGTGGACACCCTGCTCTTCGAGAGCGGCGGAGACAACCTGACACTCACCTTCAGCCCCGCGCTGGTCGACCTCTTCCTGTTCGTACTGGACACTGCCGAGGGCGACAAGATGCCGCGCAAGCGGGGCCCCGGCATCACCGAGTGCGAGCTGCTCGTCATCAACAAGGTGGACATCGCCCCCTATGTGCGGTGCGATCTCGGCGTCATGGAGTCGGACGCACACCGCGTCCGGGACGGACGGCCGGTGGTGCTGACGAATTCCCTCACGGGAGAGGGCCTCGATACCATCGCCGACTTCCTCCTGTCCCACGAAGCCGCGCAGGTGGCGGCCTCCGCGTGACCAAGGCGCCCGCGCGGCTGGAACCCGCGCACTACGAACCCCGGCGGGTACCGGCCCGGATGCTCGATCTCGCCGGCCCCGCGGACACGCTGGCCGCCGGGCGCCCCGGCAAGGTCGGCCTGCTCGAACTGCGCTACGCACGTGTGGGCGACCGGACCGAGCTCGTCGACCGTTATCAGAAGTCACCGCTGCAGATCATGCGCCCGCTCTATGTCGATCCGGCGCGGCCAGACCTGCCGGTGACCTATCTGATGTCGACCGGGGGCGGGATCATCCAGGCCGACCGCAACCGGATCGACATCGACTGCGGCCCCGGCACCGCGGTGCACCTCACCACCCAGGCCGCCACCAAGGTCCACCGGATGGAGTTCGACCACGCGACCCAGGTCGTCAACCTCACCGCTGGAGAAGGCAGTTACGTCGAGTACCTGCCGGACTCCCTGATCCCGTACCGGGACGCACGCTTCTACCAGCACACCCGCGTGACCGTCGATCCGACCGCCACGGTGCTGCTGGGCGAGACGATCGCGGCCGGACGGCTGGCCCGCGGTGAACGCCATGCCTACCGCATGCTCTTCAGCGACCTGGAGATCCAGCGTCCCGACGGGACGCTCCTGGCCGTGGACAGCGTCCGCCTCGATCCGCGGGCCCCCGGCCCGGTCACCGGTCCGGCGGTCTTCGGGGACCACGACCTGATGGCCTCCCTGTACGCGGTCACTCCGCTTGCCCCCGCGACCCAGGTCGCGGACACCCTCCACGAGGCGCTTGTGGCCGGCGGCCTGGCGTTCGGAGTGAGCACGCTGCCCGATGACTGCGGCGCGTGGGTACGCGTCGTCGGCAGCGACTCGCCCGCCATCACCCGTGCGATGCGCGCCGCGTGGGACGCCCTGCGGCAGCTGCTCATCGACGTCCCGGCCCCGGACCTGCGGAAGACCTGACCCCGCCGGGGCCCACAACGCCTGCCTGCCCTCCGCGGCCGTTGGACGGGGGAGCGGGGTGCCGACCTCGGCACCCCGTACCCCGGGGCAGGTGGGATCAGGGGTGTGAGGGGTGGCGAGCTGCTGTCACCCTGCTCCCGCGCCTGGAACGCGGGACGTCACCGCCCCCGGCTGCCCCGCTCGCGTACCGCCGGCGGGGCGTCGAAACGCCCGATTCGGCCCCTGGGATGTGATGCCACCCATAGGAGGTGCGTCACATCCTATGGAGGATAGGAGGACCAGCGTGGTCCGATCGGCATAGAAATGCCGCAGAGCTTGGCATTTCGGACATTTGTCCTAAGTTGGGTAGTACGTCACATTCTTGCGTCGGGTTCGGTGGGGCGTTAACCATGGCTGTCGTTGCGGGAGACCGCGACAGGGCCGGTCGGA